>NZ_JBMDKE010000061.1:0-24137 GCF_057809555.1 Niveispirillum sp. FG156
GAGCCTGTGACCCCTGGGCCCCGGCCTTCGCCGGGGAGGCAGGTTTTCTCAATCTCAACAGTCCCTAATAGAGCGGCCTTTGATCTTGACGGGATCAAGATCAAAGGCTTCGGCGGCATGGGCCGCCGCCGCGCCAGTCGGCGCGGATACCAAGGGTCATTGACCATGACCCTTGGTATTAGTAGAGCGAAGCAGTCCCCCTATCCGAGGCTGCCGCCCATGTTCCGCCCCCTGCCCTTCCTGCTGCTGTCCCTGCTGCTGGCCGGTTCCGTTCAGGCGGAGGTGACGCCGTCGCAGCAGCAGATGCGCCGCGTGCTGTATGGGGAGGGGCTGAACAGCCTGACCTTCCGGCATATGGATGAGATGTTCGAGACGGCCCCTGTGCCGGCGGGGCCCAAGGTCTGGAAACTGCCGGAGGATATCCGGCCCCTGGATCTCACCTATAGTTTCGAGGGGCAGCAGTACGATACTGCCGCCTTTCTGGAACGCACGCGGACCAATGCCATGCTGGTCATCCGTGACGGGCGGATCGTGCATGAGATCTACCGCAATCATAGCGGGCCGGAGAGCCGGTTCATCTCCTTCTCCATGGCGAAATCCATTACCTCCATCCTGGTCGGTATCGCCATCCGCGACGGGGCCATCGGCAGTGTCGATGATCCCCTGACCCGCTATGTCCCGGAACTGGCGGGCAGTGGGTATGAGGGGGTGAGCTTACGTCAGGCCCTGCTGATGCGGTCGGGCGCGGCCTTTGCCGAAACCTATGGCACCGGCACCAAAAGCCAGATGGCGGAGCTGTATGAAAGCAGCTTCGTGACGGAGCGGGAGCGGTTCACCGACCTTGCCACCCGCATCGGCAGCGACCATGCGCCCGGCAGCCATTTCAACTATTCATCGCTGGAAACCGGCGTTGTCGGCTGGGCCCTGGAACGCGCCACGGGCCAGACGTTGGCCGATTACATGGCCGAAAAGCTGTGGCGGTCGGCGGGGATGGAACGGGCGGGGTCCTGGCTGCTGGATGGGCCGCCGGGCACGGGCCGCGCCTGGGCCGGGGCGGGCTTCAACGCCACGCTTCGCGATTATGGCCGCCTGGGCCTGATGATGCTGGAAGGTGGGCGGGCCAATGGCCGGCAGGTGGTGCCCGCCGACTGGGTCCGGCAATCCACCGTGCCCGACGGGACCGAGCCGGCAGCGCCGGGCCGGGATCAGGGCTACCAGTATTTCTGGTGGACCCTGCCCGACAGCGACGCCTTCATGGCCAAGGGCGTGCATGGCCAGTACATCTTCGTCGATCCCGCCAGCCGCACCGTGATCGTGAAGTTGAGCCATTGGCCCACCGCCTGGGTCAAGGCGCTGGAGGCGGAGACGTTGGCGTACTTTAAGGCGGTGGTGGCCCAACCTTAGCGGAGGTTCAGGTTTAACTTGAAGCACATACCCATCGTCATCCCGGCGAAAGCCGGGACCCAGGGGCAACAGGATCAACGGTTGATGCGGCCTTTATCGACGCTGCTGATATGTTGGGCGCTTGGCCCCTGGGTCCCGGCTTTCGCCGGGATGACGAGATAGGAGAGCGTGGCTCCCATCAGCGCGGCGACCACCCTCCCGCCTTGACCGTCAGCTGCGGCATCGCCGCTACCACGTCGGCCCAGGAGATGTATTTGAAGTTGGTGGCCACCGGCTCCCCGCTCATGCCGTTCAGATCGTCATTATACCCATCCTGAACCATCAGCAGGCCTGCCGGATATCCGGGCAGGGGGATGGAGATCAGTTCGGCGCCGTCGCATTCCTGGCCGGCATCGATGGCGCCATTGGCCGTCAGCTTGAAGCTGCCCAGATAGCGGTTCTGGCCGCCGCGTTCGAAGATGGCGAAACTGTCATCCAGGCCGGCGGCGTCGGGCACCTTTTCATCGCCATGGGCGTCGCCCTGACTGGACGCGATCAGGTAGCCGGCGCCATCGGCCCCGCGATAGAGCGCCAGCCCCTCGACATCGCGGGCAACCTTGCTGCCCGGATTGTTGAAGGGGCTTTTGGCCGATCCGCGCGTTTCATAGAAGGGCTGATCGTCGGCCTTGCCGGTCGTCAGGTTGACGCGCCACAGGCCCACATCCTCCTGCCCTGCGAACAGGATGCCGGCTTCTTCATCCACCACGAGCCCCTCGAACTGCGGCTGCCAGTCGAGCGCCGGGTCATTGTCATTCTCGGCGGTCAGGTCCTGGCCCTTGTGGGTGGTGGGGAAGTCCCAATGGCGGGTGCGTTCATGCCCGACGGTGCCGTCGGCCCGGATCACCAGGCGCTGTTCGGCCAGACGGGCGGCGTTGCGCTGTGCCACCACGGCCCGCACCTCCCCCGTCGCCTTGTCCTTCCACAGGGTCATTCCATAGGCGCTGGCCTGATCGGCCACGGGGTTCGCCATCTCTGCCGTACCGTCGGGCGACAGGCGGGTGGGGAAGACCTGGGCCTGGTTGGGATCGGTGATGTCGGTCAGGGGAGACGCCGGGTTGGCCGGGTCGATGGCCCAAACCATCAGCCGGTCGCGCCCACGGTCGCTGGCCACCGCAATATCGATGGTCGATCCGTCCGGGCGTTTCAGCCCATAGGCGACATCGACATTGTTGTAACGGCCATCCGTCACGGCATCGATCCGCTGCACCAGCTTGCCGGCCAGGTCATAGACCCGTAGCCCCGCGCCCTTGGCCGCCGTGATCACCAGGCTGCGGGCCGGGTCGTCCGGGTGCAGCCAGAAGGACGGGTCGTCGGCGTCGCCCTTGGCCCCGCCATCGGGCAGGCCGGGGGTGGTTTCGGCCATCGGTTTGACCAGGGGAAGGGAGGCCGCTACCGGGGCGGGTGTCTTCTCCTGCCCGCAGGCAGCAAGGGTCAGGATCAGGGCGAGCGGGATCAGGGGGCGCATGGGGGTCCTTTCATGGGGCGTGGTTCCCTCACCCTCCCAGACCTTGGCAGGCCTGGGCCCCTCCCTCTCCCACCTTCGTGGGCGAGGGGAGAAGTCTGCCCCTCGCCCGCTTGCGGGAGAGGGAGGGGTCTGTCGGCGTCAGCCGATGGGAGGGTGAGGGGACAACAGATCAAACAGCTCAGAACGTGGCGCGCAGGGTGACCTGGAACAGGCGACCGGACTGCTCGCTTTCCCGCTCGCTTTCCTCCACCTCACCGGCGCGGTGGGCGTCGATAATGTCGGCCACGCTGTCGCCGTCGAAGGTCACGAAACCTTCCTTCTTCTTGCGGTTCAGCAGGTTGGACGCGGAGAAACGCAGGACGAACCGGTCGGCAAAGCGCTTTTCGACAAAGGCTTCCAGGTCCTTGCCGTAGGACAGATCGACCTCTTCATCCAAGGACACTTCCTTGGCCTTCGACCGGCCCGACAGGGACGCGCCCAGGCTGGCATCCAAGCTCTGGATTGTCTGGATGAAGCCCAGGTTGTAGATATGCCGGGGCTGGTTGTTGAACCGGCGCTTGGTACCCAGCGTGGGGTCGCGCATCTCGCTGTCCAGCCAGGTATAGTTGGCGAACAGGCCCGTATCGGGCAGGCCGGCAAAGTCCAGCGGGGTGGAGAAGTCGATCTCCATGCCCCAGCTCTGCCCCTTGCCGGCATTGCGGGCCTCATAGACATTGCCGCCGGCCTCGGCATCTTCGCCGGTGTTGAACAGCTCGATCAGGTTGGTGATGTCGCGGTAGAAGAAGTTGGCGCCGATGATGCCACGCCGGCCCAATTGCCGCTCATACCCGATATCAATGCCCCAGGCGCGTTCATTGGCCAGCAGGGGATTGCCGATCAGTTCATCCTCGTCCGCCGGCTCCTCCTCCTGGCGGTAGGGGCTGATCAGGTCGTAATCGGGGCGGCGGACGGTGCGGGCGACGGAGAACAGGAACCGGTCGGCCTCGGTCGCCTGAAAGCGCAAATGGGCGGACGGGTTGAAGGCCTCGCTGTCGTAATCGGCCTTGCCATCCTCGCTGCTCACATCGCGGCGGGTGATCTCGTACCGTGCGCCGGCATCGAGCGTCAGGCGGTCGGTCAGGTCCAGCGAGAAGCGGACATAGGGGTCGTAGCGCTGTTCCTTGATGGTGAAGATGCCACCGGGGGCCGTCTCCTCCTCCCACTCGCCATCATCCAGCTCGAAGGTGCGGTTGGCGGTGTCGCGCTTCTTGTGCAGAAGGTCGATGCCGGCCTTGGTCTCCAACATGCCTTGCGTGAATTTGTAATAGACGGTGCCCGACAGTTCATCGTCGGTGGTGTCCAGCGTTTCGCGCTCCACCAGTTCGGCCTCTTCGACCGTGTCACCCTCATCCACCTCTGTCTTGCTGTCCTCACGATAGCCTGCCCAGCCGGCATCCAGGCCCAATTCGCCGACGGACAGCGGATGGGTGAAGGAAGCCGACAGGGCGTAGGTCTGCTGACCGATACGTTCACGCTGCACTTCCACCTCGTCCTGCTCCAGTGCGGCCGGGCTGTCGCCCTCGAACGTGACGGAGGTTTCATCCTCATCGCGGTTGGTGTCGACCACCAGACCGGTCAGGCGAAGGGAGCCTTCGCCCAGCCGCGTCACCAGTTCCCCGTTGGCGGAGATATCAACGCCGTCACGGGTGTCATCCTGCAATTCCCTGCCTGTATATTCGCTGAACGAACCATCGTAAAAGTCGGTCACCTTCTTTTTCGGATTGCGGCGGCCCTGATAATTGATGGCGGCCCAGTAGGAAGTCTCATCCATACTGTCGGCATAAGCGACCGCGAAGGACGGGCGGACCTTGCCATCCTCGTTGATCAGGGCGCCGGCCTTGGCGAAGCCGCCTTCGAACGCCTCGCTCTCCTTCGTCACGACATTCAGGGTGCCGGCCACGCCCTCGGACGGTTGGTCGGCGCGGGGGGCACGGACGATCTCCACCCGCTCCACCAGTTCGGCGGGGATACGATCCACGAAGAAGGACCGGTCAGCCTCCCCGCCCGGCGGACGGCGGCCATTGATCAGGACCTGGGTGTATCCGGGCGGCAGGCCGCGCATCTGCACCGCGTCATATTCCAGAACATCGGCGGCGAAGGTGACGCCCGGCACGCGCTTCATCATCTCGCCCACTGACACCGGCTCAAACCGCTGGAAATATTCCAGATCGTAGGACAGGACCGGGTTCGGGTCGGCGGTGCGGTTGCGGTAGAAGATCGTGCCCGTGACGATGATCTCCTCCACCTTCTGCGGCGCTACCTGTTCGGGGGCGGCACTGGCGACGGCGGCAGGCGCACGGGTGTGGACGGGGCGGGCAGCGGGGACAGGTGCCGCAGCGGCGGTGCGGCTGGCCAATGTCACCGACCCATCGGCCCCCACCTCCGCCGACAGGCCCGTGCCGGCCAGCAGCGCCTTCAGCGCGGCGTCAAAGCCGGCGGCGGACGTGACGGGGGCCGACCGCTTGCCGGCCACCTGCGCCGGGGTGAACAGGATGTTGCGCCCGTAATGCCGGCCAAGCGCAACCAGCGCATCGCCCAGATCACGCGGGGCCAGGGTGAAGGCGGCGGGCGAGGCCGCCACCGGCTGGCCCTGTGCCATCGCATGGCCGGGCACAAAGGACAGGATCGCCAGGGCGGAAACGCCAAGGGCCAGGGAACGCATACGCATGATCGGAACTCTCCCGTGGGACAGCCGGGCACAGCCGGCATGGACAACGGGATAGACGCAGGTGAGAGGCGGTTTCCGGGCCGATGCGGAACTTTCATCCCGGCGTCATGGAAGTGTCATCGGGTGGGGGCGGCGGCGCGGCATACCAGGACAAGGGAGAAGCACGCTTGAACCCCGCCCTATACTGACCTACCTTGATAATGACGGTGCTGATAGAGGTGCCGGACCAAAGGCAGACCGCCGATCATGTATTCCGACCCCTCCGAAAGCTACAATCCTCGCAAAGCGGCACAGGCCATCGCCTTGCTGACCCTGCGTGCTGGCAGGCGGCTTGAGGTACTGAAGGCGATCAAACTGATCTATCTGGCTGATCGCGAGAGCATGGCCCGTCACGGCTTTCCCATTTTGGATGAACAGCATGTTTCGATGAAACATGGCCCGGTAAATTCCACGACACTGGACTTTATCAACGGCGAAGCACGCACTGAGCATTCGGGCTGGACTGATTTTCTGCAAGCGCGTGAGAACCATATGGTCGCGGTCACCGATGGGGTGAGCGAGGATGACCTTGATGAGCTCAGCGATGCCGATGTTGCGTGCCTGGACGCAGTTTGGCGGCGGTTCGGGTCCATGGCGAAATGGGATCTGGTGGAATGGACCCATGAGCCGAAGAATGTGCCGGAATGGGAGGATCCGAACGGCAGTTCCAGACCCATCCCGCTTGAACGGACGCTGCGCTATCTTGGTGTCGCGGAGCCGGATGCACAGGCCAGTGTGATCAAGAATCATCGGTCGATTGACAAGCTGTTTGCGTCGTTAAGGCGCTGATCCTTGTCCTATCGGGTCCTGAAACGAGGCACGATCCTGATCCCATCAGGACCCTTTCACGACCCGGACCGAAAGCACCTTTTTATCGTGTGCACGGATATATGCCAGGATGGTCAGCATCTCCTGGTACCGGTCGCCACGTGGACCAACGATCTCTGTGACCCTACATGCCGCCTGAATATCGGCGACCATGGCTTTATCATTCGCCCATCATATGTGCTGTACCGAAAGGCAGTGATTGAGGCGGCAGCGACCCTTGAGCGAGGGGTAATGACAAGGCAGCTGGTTCCCCATGATCCAGTGAATGCGCAGGCTTTTTTGAGAGTGAGCAACGGGATTTGCCGGTCACCGCAAACCCCGCGGAAGATCAAGAAATATCGAGGCTGTCCGCAACAGGGCTGCTGATAGCCTACCCCCGCCTTTTCCCCCGCTCCACCGTCAGGGTCATGCCGCCATCCCCGCCGCGTGTGATGGCTAGGCCGTGCAGCTTGGCGGCCACGGCCACGAATTTCTCGACATCACCCGTGGCGAAGACGCCGCTGACCTGCAGCGCCGCTGCGTTTTCCGACAGGGTGACGCGTGGGCCGCCATAGCGGGCGAAGCGGGTCAGTGCCTCGCCCAGACTGGTCTGGTTGAAGATCAGGCGGCCCTGGCGCCAGGCGCCGGCCTGTTCGATATCGGCGCTGGCGATGTGGGGCGGCGTGGTGCCGTCGGCCAGGGCCATCTGGCCGGGGGCAAGGCGGCCTGTCACCCGGTCGCTGGCCGGGTCGCGCAAATCCACCCCGCCCTCCAGCAGGGTGACGCGCGTGTCAACCGCATCCTCCACGATGAATTCCGTGCCGGTCGCCACCACGGTCAGGTGATCTGCGGTGACCGCGAAGGGGCGAAGGCGGCTTTTCGCGACCTTGAAGGAGGCCTCTCCGCGTGTCAGACGGATATCCCGGCTGAACGGGCCATAGGCGACCTCCACCGCGCTGTCGGCATCCAGGCGGATTTCGCTGCCATCCCAAAGCTGGACGGCCCGTATCTCCCCCTTAGCCGTCTCATGGCTTTCCCGCGCCCAGGCCAGCCAGTGCGGCGGCACGGCCAGCAGCAGGGCGAGGCACGCGGCCAGCGCCGCAAAGCCCGCCGTGAACGAGCGTGGCTGATGACGCACCGCCGGCACCGGCGGGCGGGGGCCCGCCTGTTCCCAGGCGATGGCCACCCGTTCCATGGCGCTGGCATGGGCGGGGTCCTGTTCCAGCCAGCGGCGGAAATCGCGGCGGGTGGCGGCATCCTGCCGGGCGCGCAGCCGCGCCATCCAGCGGGCCGCCTGTTCCAGATCATGATCGGCAGGCAGGGTCATGCCGCACCCCGTCCGCCGGTGCGCCGGGCCAGATGGATCAGGGCGCGTTCGACATGGCGGGTGACGGCACCAACCTCGATCCCCAGTTTGGTGGCGATGTCGCGATGGCTCAAACCTTCGACCCGGCACAGCAAAAAGGCATCGCGGCAGACGGGTTCCAGTTCGGCCAGCGCCGCCTGGACATGGCCCAGGCGCTGACGCGCCGCCACGACGCGCTCGGGGGTGGCGACATCATCGCTGCCAGCATCAAGATCATCGTCCAGCGGCACATGCCGCCCCCCGGCGCGGGCCTGATCGCGGCGGAAATTATCGGTCAGCAGATTGGCGGCGGCGCGCAGCAGGAAGCCCTTCCAGTTGGCGATGCCGGTGCGCGGGGCCGTGGCCGCGATGACGCGGGAATAAACCTCCTGCACATGGTCCTCCGCATCCTGCGGACAGGGCAGCCGGTTGCGGAAATAGGCCTGCAGCAGGTCGCGGTGCCGGGGCAGCGCTGTTTCCAGCATCTCCACCCCCAGCACCCGTTCCGCCTCCGCGCCCGCCATATCCGCCCCATCCGGCATTCCTGGACAGGCAGCGGGTTAACATGCCGACGGCGACAGTTTTGTGACGGTGGTCCCTAGAGCCTATCCGGTGACCGGAAACACCCCCTATCGTCATCCCGGCGACAAGCCGGGATGACGAAGAAAACGCGTTTCCAGTCAGAAGAAGTCCGCTCTAACTGGCCTGGGCCTTGTACTGCGCCGTACCATCGCCCAGGAAGCGGATATTGGCCTCCCGCTGCCTCGCGGCCTCATCATCATAGAGGAAGGGCAGGAAGGCGTAGCGCGTGCCGGCGGTCACCGGCGTCGCCTCATGCAGCAGGGTGCAGCAGAAGACGACCGCTCCCCCTGTGGGCGCGCGATAGGTGCGGGGGCCGAATTCAGGGAACCGCAATTCCCCGCCCTCGAACTCTTCCTCATTCAGATTGATGGTGACGGCGAAGCGGCGATGGGCCGTGCCCCGAGTGGTATTGTCGCGATGGGGACGGAAGAACCCGCCCTCCGATCCGTCATAGCAGGCGACGATATAGCGCTCCATCCGGGTTGTCCGGAAATTCAGGGCACGGGTGATCATGGGGACCAGACGGCGTTCGATACGCTGCCGGGCGGCGATACGAACGGTTTCCTCCTGGATCTCCAGATCCTGGCGCCGCTTGAAACTATGATCAACGACGCCCACCGTCTGACCATTCACATCGTGCATGAAGCCCGATTCCGCGCCACCCTTCTGCTGATAGAGGGAGACCAGAAACCGGCAGAACTCCGGTTCGAAAATGCCGGGCACCGTCAGGACGGGCGCGGGGCGATGCACAGAACCGGCCAGTCCGCTTGCCGGCAGAGATGCCACCTGCCGCAGCACCGATACCCCCGCTTCCAAGGGAGCCCGCATGAGGATGCGCATCATGGTATCGATGACGATCCATCCACCCGTCGGCGGAATGTTGTAGAGCTGCCGGAGGCGATAGGTGGCGTCGTCGTGGAAGAACCGCAGCCGGGGCCAGCGCTGCTGCAGGAATGGTGCGTCCACATCGGGCACCACCCCAAAACAGACGGCATGCACTTCCTTCAGCTCATTGCTTGCCGTCGCCAGCAGATCCAGTGCGCTGAAGGCGGTCTGCGCATCATTGCCGGGAAAGCACAGCACGATGTTGCGCCCGCCCAGGCTGGACGAGTGGAATTGTGGCACATCGCCGGAGCGCGTCGTGAACCAGGGAGCAAGCTCCCCAACACCGGGACGCACAGGATCAAGCGGGGGGATCATCATAATGGTCACTGGTCAAGGGTCGGTTGCGCGCGTCAGAGCGCGGTGGAAAGGGTGCCACGGCCCGCGAAGGGGCATGTCGGGCCGTGGCATGCCGGCGGCCTGCCACTCCAGGAGGGCAGCCAGGAGAAGCAGGGCAGTAGCCCCACCGGCATTGATGAAGAGGAACCGCGCCCAGCCGGGATCGGGCCAGGCGATCAGGGCATAATGCCCCGCGAAACTGAGGACGGCGCCAAGGGCGAAGACGGGCAGCGGCTGCCGGCCCAGCAGGCGCAGCGGCGCCAGCCAGGCGGCGCGCAGCACATCGACATCCGCCGGCAGAAAGCGCACCACCAGATGCGTCAGCGCCAGGATATGCAGCAGCCGGGGCCAGCCCAGCCCTTCCTTGGCACCCAGCGGCAGGGTCAGGGAGGCGGGCAGCGGATGGTCGAACCCCAGCTGCCGCCACGGTTCCACCGCCACCATCCCGATCAGGACCCAGGCAAAGGCCGCCATGTCCAGCAGCGGATGACGAGGCCAGGACAGGCCGCGCTTCGCGCCCACCCCGATGCACAGGCCGATGCAGAACAGAAACTGCCAGGCCAGCGGGTTGAACATCCAGCGCTCACCCTGGAACCCTGCCGACAGGTTGGCACCTGTCACCTGCACATAGGCCCAGAGCAGGCCAGAGGGCAGCAGCACCAGTCCCATGCCCCGCGCCGCCAACGGCAGCAGGAGGGCGCTGGCCAGCATCAGCGGCACATAGGTGGCCAGGATATCGGCATAGCCGGGCAGGTATTGCAGCGCGAACAGGGCCGGCAGGGCCGCGACCGTATCATCCAGCAAGGGTTCGATACCCAGATGCCAGACGATGGCCCGGTCGCCCGTGGCCGCAAAGGCCGCCGCCCCGCCCGCCGCCAGCGCCAGGGCCAGCAGCAGATAGGTGCGGTACAGCCGGAAGGAACGGGAACCCAGGCGCAAGGCCAGCCGCAGCCAGCCATGGCGGGCATGGAAACCCCAATAGGCCAGCGCCAGCGATAGGCCCGCCAGCAGCATGAACAATTCTGCCGCATCGGAGAAACCCAGCCAGTTCCAGGTGAGGAAACGGGCGGGATTGCCGGGGATGTGATTGACGAAAATGGCCAGCAGGGCCGCCCCCCGAAACAGGTCGATACGCGCATCCCGCACGGGTCGGGAGGGCGGCGTCGGAACAGTCTCGGGGCGGGGCACAGGGCGGGTCATGAAGGGGAGAACGCGGACGTTTCCCCCTTCATCCATGCCTCAGTTAATTTTTTTGTGACTCCGGCAGCAGTGCCACGTCCACAGCCTGGATCAGGCGGTCCAGTTCCACGGGCATGTCATTGGAAATGACGGCCAGCGCGAAATCCTCCCCCCGCCACATGCCCACCTCCAGCCCCTGGAACTCCTCCAGCACGGGGCTGTCGGGGGCTTCCGCCTCATCCGGGGCCAGCGACAGGGTCATGCGGCGGCCGATCGCATCCTCATAGAGAAGCTGTCCCGTCGCGCCCTCATCGGTACCCAGGACACGGGCGCCAACCAGGCTCAACCCCAGACGCCGCAGATCGGGGATGGCCACCCGCTCCCCCAGCTTGGCCGACAGCCAGCGGCGGATCTCATCAGGCCTGGTGCCGGGGATTTCCACGGGCCGGGTGGGATCGTTGGCGAAAATCTCATGCGCGTCGAGCGCCTGCTGCGCATAGTCGGGCAGGCTGGCAAAGACGGGCCGGCGCAGCAGGTCGTTCGCGCCCCAGCCCATGGCCACCAGCAGCACCGTCGCCGCCACGCGTGACAGGCGCTGCCGCCACAGGCCCCGGCGCAGGCCGCGTTCCAACCCCTCCACCAGCGGGGCCGGCAGGGCGGGCCAGGATGGTTCCTGCGCGGTGGCGGCCAGCGCCAGTTGCTGTTCGGCATAGCGGGCCAGCCGTTCATGCGCGTCGGGATTATCCATCAGATAGGCCCGGACCTTGGCATCGCGGGCGGGATCCAGCTCGCCATCCAGGAAGGCGTGCAGATCGCTTTCCTCGATCCCGTCGGCGCTCACATCATCGGCCATTTTTGCCCCCCTCCAGCACGCGCAGGGCCGGACGTTCCTCTCCCTCCAGCGCGCGGCGCAGGGCTTCCCGTCCCCGTGCGATGCGCGACATAAAGGTACCGATGGGAATGCCCAGACGCTTGGCCGCGTCCTCATATTTCAGATCTTCAACGGCCACCATCAGGATGGCCTGACGCTGTCCTTCCGGCAAGGCTTCCAGTTGGGCGACGACCCGCGCCGCCTCCAGCCGCGCCAGCTGATCGGGCGGCTGGGCCGGTTCGGCCATCCCCTCCTCCAGGCTGGTAACGGACCGCAGGCGCACCTGCTGTCGTCGCCGCCGGCTGATATGGCAGGTATAGAGGATGCGGAACAGCCAGGCCTTCAGGTCGCTGCCCGGTCGCCATTGCGCCGCCGATGCCACCGCCTTGGCCAGACAATCCTGCAATAGATCCTCCGCCTCGTCCGCCGACCGGGTCAGCACGAAGGCATAGCGGCGCAGGGCCGTCAGATGGCCCGTCAGCTGTTGATGGAAAAGATCGTCACTCATCCCGGCCAAATCCTGTCCCAATGAAGCGTAAACGCGGGAGACGGGATTTTCATCCATGGGAATTTCAGGAACTGTTAAGATGTATCTCAGCTTGAACATATCCGCCTCCCCGGCGAAGGCCGGTGCCCAGGGGCCACGCGCCCGACGCTGGTTCCGCGGACTGCCGGGGAAGTGGAAAAGTGGATGCTTCTGGCCCCTGGGCCCCGGCCTTCGCCGGGGAGGCAATTTATAAATTTCAAGGGGATAGAGAGAAACACCACCTGATTCTCGATATCACCTAGCAGGGCGCCCGCAGGGTCAGCCAGCGCACATCATAGGTGATGTCCACGGGCTTGGTTGCATCCAGCCTGCGCATGGCCCGGCGCAGGGTGGATGCGGGCAGGCGGGTCGGTGCGTAATCGGCGCCGATGCCGCGCAGGGACAGAAGGAAATGGCGGGCATCGGCGTGATGTTCCACGAAATCCTGCTGCTGCACCCGCCCGCCAGGACCCAGCCAGCGGGACAGGGTGGCGGCATCGGGATAGGCGGGTCCTGCCCCCGCCGCGCCCGCCACCGCCAATGCTGCCCGCCATTCGGCAAAAGTATCGACACCGAGGGTCGCCACGCACAGAAGCCCGCCGGGCCGCAGCAGACCGCGCCATCGCGCCAGGGCCGCGCCCGCATCGGGGAACCATTGCAGGGCCAGGGTGGAGCAGATCAGGTCGAATGGGCCGGTGGTGGCCGGCCCCTCTCCATCCATGGCGACGACCGACAGCCGGGGCTCGGCGGACAGACGGCCCCGGCAGGCCGCCACCATGCCGGGCGCGATATCGGTGGCCAGCCAGTGCCCGACATGGGGCAGGCGGGCCAGGGAAGCCGCCGTCAGCAGGCCCGTGCCGCAGCCGATTTCCAGCACCCGTGCCCCGTCCGGCAGATCAAACGCGGCAAGCCTTTCGGCCATGGCGGCGGCAATGCGCGCCTGCACCCGCGCCGACGCGTCATAACGCGTGGCGGCGGCGGCAAAGCGGCGGGCCACGGCACGCTTGTCGGCGTCATTCAGCATCGCGCCGCCAGGGACAGGATCTCGTCGGCGCACAGGTCGGGATGCGTCACCGGCAGGGCGTGGCCGGCACCCGGCACCATCACCGGGTCGGGGAAGCTGCGGTGCGATTGTTCGGGCGGCACGATCAGATCATCGCTGCCGCACAGTGCCGTATGGGGAACGGACAGGGCCGCAAAGGCCGAACGCGCGTCGATGCTGCCCAGCAGGTCCAGGCCCGCCGCCAGCGTATCGGTATCGGGCAGGTCATCCGGTAGGGGCAGGCCGGCGCGGGCATGGAAATCAGCCAGCACCGCGGATGGATCGGCCAGCAACCGTCGGCGCATCTGCATCAGGATGCGTGGGTGGGTGCCGGCGGGACAGTCGGGGGCGCTGGTGAAGCGGGTGAAACCGTTGATGGCGACGAAACCGGATAGCATAGGGCCATGGGCCAGCAGCCAGGCGGCACCCAGGGAATGGCCGATGGCGATGAGGGGGCGGGGGCGTGGTTCCCTCACCCTCCCATCGCTATCGCGATGGGCCCCTCCCTCTCCCACTGCGTGGGCGAGGGGCGAGAAGGAGCCCTCTTCCTGATTTCGCCCCTCGCCCGCTTGCGGGAGAGGGAGGGGCCCAAGACCGTCAGGGCTTGGGAGGGTGAGGGATGGTACATGCATCTCCCCCGCCGCCACCCCCCGCGCCGACAGCGCGGCGCGCACAGGGTCCCACAGGCGGGGCGTGCCGGCCCAGCCATGCACGAACAGGAACAGGGGGCGGGTCATCAGGGCAGACCCAGGCCCGGCGGCGGCAGGCAGGACAGGACGGTCAGCAGCTGGCCCGCCGTATGATCATCCAGCGCCGCCGACAGCGACAGGCGCAGGCGAGACGTGCCGGCGGGGACCGTCGGCGGGCGGATGGCGACGGCCAGGAACCCGGCCATCTCCACGATCTGCTGCAGGCCCAATGCCGCCTGTTCGGTGCCGGCGATCACGGGGATGATCTGCGTGCTGCTGGCCCCGGTATCATAGCCGACACCCTGCACCGCCATGCGTACCGCGTCCGCCATGCTGGCCAGCCGCATGCGTTCCATGTCCAGCGACGGGATAACATCCAGGGCGGCATCCAGCGCGCCCAGCACGGCGGGCGGCGGGGCCGTGGTGTAAAGGAACCCGGCGCAGCGGTTGGTCAGGTAATCGATCAGCAGGCGCGACCCCGCGACATAGGCGCCAAAACCGCCGAACGCCTTGCCCAAGGTACCCATGGTGACGGCGATGCGGCCCGGCATCGCCGCCGCCAGTCCCCGCCCCTCCGGCCCCAGCACGCCGATGGCATGCGCCTCGTCCAGATAGACGGGCGCGCTATAGCGGTCGGCCAGATCGGCGATGGCGGCAAGGTCGGCGCGGTCGCCATCCATGCTGAACACGGACTCGGTCACCACCATGCGGGGACCGGATGCTTCCTTCAGCAGATCTTCCAGATGGTTCAGATCATTGTGCCGGAAGCGCTTGGCCTTCACGCCATTGGCGAAAGCGCCGTTCAGGATGCTGGCATGGGACAGCCGGTCGACCAGCAACTCCGCGTCGGTGCCCAGCAGTTCGGCCAGGGCCGGCAGCAAGGTGGCGTTGGCCTGGAAGCCTGTGCCGAACAGCAAGGCGGCTTCGGTGCCTAAGAAATCCGCCAGCTTTTCCTCCACCTCCCGGTGGGCAGTCAGGGTGCCGCAGACCAGGCGCGAGGCACCGCTGCCAGCCCCGAAACGGGCCACATATTCGGCGGCGCGGTCGATGATGCCGGGGTCCTGGGCCAGACCCAGATAATCGTTGGAAGCCACATCGACCAGCACATTGCCGTCGGGCAGGCGCAGGCGGATGCCGTCGCGGTCATAGGCGCGCAAGCTGCGGCGGCGGCCCGTCATCTCCAGCGCGTCCAGCGCCTGGGCCGCCAGCATGTCCAGCCAGCCGGCAGCACTGCTCATGGGTGACCCCGTTCCAGAACGCGGGTGATCGCCCCGGTCAGACGCATCACATCCTCCTCCGTCGCCGTGAAGGCCGGCGTGAGATAGAGAATATCGCGGAACGGTCTGATCCACACCCCCTCAGCTACCAAAAGTCGCTTCAAACCGCGTAAATCACCAATTCTATCCATTTGCACCACGCCGATGGCGCCCAGGGTGCGGACATCAACGACGCCGGGCAGGCCCCGGCACGGCTCCAGACCTGTTTTCAGCCAGCCATTGATGGCGGCCACCTGCGCCATACGGGGGTGTGAGTCGAACAGATCGAGCGAGGCATTGGCGACCGCGCAGGCCAGCGCGTTGCCCATATAGGTGGGACCGTGCATCAGCGCGGCCATGGGATCATCCGACCAGAAGGCATCGAACACGCGGGCGCGGGCAATCGTGGCCGACAAGGGCAATGTGCCGCCGGTCAGCGCCTTGGACAGGGTGATGATATCGGGCACCACCCCCGCCGCCGCGCAGGCGAACATGTGGCCTGTGCGCCCGAAGCCGGTAAAAATCTCATCAAAGATCAGCAGCAGGCCGTAACGGTCAGCCAGATCACGAAGGGTGCGCAGGACAGAGGCATCATGGAAGACCATGCCGCCCGCCCCCTGCACCAGCGGTTCCACCAGGATGGCGGCGATCTGTCCGGCGTGCCGATCCAGGAAACTTTCCAAGGCGGACAGACTTTCGCCGTCACGCGGCAGCGGCTGCACGAAATGTTCCGGCAGCAGCCCGGTGAACAGGGAATGCATGCCTTCTTCCGGGTCACAGACGGCCATGGTGGCGATGGTGTCGCCGTGATAGCCGCCGGTGAAGGACAGGATCTTGGACCGTCCCCGTTCCCCTTTGTTCAGCCAGTACTGGATCGCCATCTTCATGGCGACCTCCACCGCGACCGAACCGCTTTCCGCGAAGAACACCCGTTCCAGATCACCGGGCAGCAGTTTGGCCAGCCGTGTGGCGAGCGTCAGCGCCGGTTCATGGGACAGGCCGCCGAACATGACATGCGGCATGCGTGCGGCCTGTGCCTCCAGTGCTGCGCGCAGATGCGGGTGGTTATAACCGTGGCAGGCCGTCCACCAGCTGGCGATACCGTCGATCAGCACGCGTCCATCGGCCAGATGGATGCGCGTGCCGTCGGTCGCCACCACGGGCAGCGGCGGATCGGCATGTTTCATCTGGCTGTAGGGCAGCCAGATATGCCGCATGCCTTCGTTCAGCCAGCCGGGGCTGCCCGTCATTCGCAGGCGTCCGCTTCCACCTCGACCTGCATCGACCGCAGGCCCAGCTTCTGGAACAGCTTCATGTCGCGCTGCTGCGCCGGGTTCGGCGTGGTCAGCAGGCGTTCGCCGTAGAAGATGGAATTGGCGCCGGCGGCAAAGCACAAAGCCTGCATCTCATCGCTCATGTCCTCACGCCCCGCCGACAGGCGGACGACGCTGGCCGGCATGGTGATGCGGGCAACGGCAATGGTGCGGACAAATTCGATGGGATCGACCTGATCGGCCTGATCCAGCGGCGTGCCCTCCACCTTGACCAGCAGGTTGATGGGCACGCTGTCCGGGTGCTGCGGCAGGGTGGCAAGAGTACGGATCAGGCTGGCGCGGTCCTCCCGCCCCTCCCCCAGACCCATGATGCCGCCGCAGCAGACATTGATGCCGGCAGAGCGCACGGCGTCCAGCGTGTCCAGACGGTCCTGATAGGTGCGGGTGGTGATGATATTGCCGTAATGCTCCTCGGACGTGTCCAGATTGTGGTTGTAGTAATCCAGACCCGCGCCCTTCAGCTTCAGCGCCTGATCGGGGCGCAGCATGCCAAGGGTGACGCAGGTCTCCATGCCCATGGCCTTCACGCCCTCCACCATGGCGCAGACCGTGTCCAGGTCCTGATCCTTGGGTGACCGCCAGGCGGCGCCCATGCAGAAACGGCTGGCCCCCTGTTCCTTGGCAGCGCGCGCCTCGGCCAGGACCTTCTCCACCTGCATCAGCTTGGAGGCCTTCAGGCCCGTATCGAACTGCGCCGATTGCGGGCAGTAATTGCAATCCTCCGGGCAGCCGCCGGTCTTGATCGACAGCAGGGTCGAGATCTGCACCTCGTTGGCATCGAAGAACTGCCGGTGCAGCGTCTGTGCGCGGTACAGCAGGTCCATGAAGGGCAGGTTGAACAGGGCCTCCACCTCGGCCTGGCTCCAATCATTGCGGATCGGATTGCCGGCCAGGGCGGCGTGCGGGGCAGTGGCGGCGATGCTCATCTCTCATCCCTTCAACAGGACATGCGGGTTCCGGCTAGTGGTATAAAACCTGTTACCGGAGCCTGTCAGGACCCAAATGCAGGCCAGCATCCCCCGTTATGCATGGGGGGGTTGAGGGAAAGGGGGGTGGTAGGGTGGAAGCAAGTCACCATCGTACTGATCGGCAAGTTGTTTGGAAAATGCTGTTCCGCAGCGGCATCCCCGGCAGCTCTGCCATTATCGCTTGACCGCTTAAGCGACAAAACCTAGTTTTCTTTTAGGCCGGTGAGCCCGTAGAGATGTTCGGACGTCTATAATGTCTATGGATATCCTAAGCGCGGTCTAAACGCGTGACCCTCTCGGCACGGCCCGTTAAATCAGGGCGATCCCAGGATTGGGGTCGCCCTTTTTTATTATTTCCGGTAGCAATATCACGACGCCGCGCAACACATAAGATGTGGCCTGCGACGTGAGCAATGCACTCATCCTATCCGATGAAAGCGGTGACCTGGGCTGGAAACTGGATCAGCCCAACCGTGACGGTGGCTCCAGCCGGTACTTTGTCATTGCCGCCTGCCTTGGTGCCAATGGGCACCATATGAAATTCGGCAAGGTTGTCCGAAAATTATGGGAAATGAAGGGATGGACGTCAAGAAATGAAAAGAAATGGATTGATTTGAAGGAAGGCGCCCGTTCAGATTTCTGTCATCTGGCATCCAGGATGTTGGATCAGAATAACGAAACTGCCAAGGTTTTTGTATCAGTTGTCAAAAAAGAGCTGATACCAGTTCACATGCAAGATCATTTTCACTTGATCTATGCCATGGTATTCTCCCGTTCTGTCTATGAGGAAATCACCCGATATCGCACAGTCTCTTTGTGCCCTGACAATTTAAACGCGGGCACGGGATCAAAAAATCTGATCGAGAACATCACGAGAAGGGATGTGTGGCTGCAAGGCAGAGGATCGACCACGATTGAACAGATTGAGCGATCAAGGCCGCTAGAGGACGGGTTGGCCTTCTGCGACTATATCGCTGGTGCCGTGTGGAACCATTATGAAGAAGGAAGGTCGGACGCTTTCAACCGACTATCCAACCACATCCATGTGCATGAAATGTGGGAGACGCGAAGGGACCCTGCCACCGACGAAGACAGTCCGCACCTGAAGCTGTCGTAGACAGCGCCGCCCGCGCCAATTTCCCATTGGCAGGGCGATGGGACGCAGCATAGAAGGCGGCAGCCAAGCACCCAAGGACCTGCCCCATGCACGCCCGTTTCGTCACCGCCACCGGCACCGATATCGGCAAGACCTTTGTCAGCGCCTGTCTGCTGCGGCACTGGCGGGCGGCGGGGTTGGCGCCGGATGCGTTCAAGCCGCTGGTCAGCGGCATTGATCCCGATGACCCGACAGGCAGCGATCCCGCCGCCCTGATTGACGCCATGGGGCTGGAGATGACGCCGCAAACCCTGGACCGGGTGTCGCCCTGGCGGTTTGCGGCCCCACTTGCCCCCAACATGGCGGCAAGGCTGGAGGGGCGGCTGGTGCCGTATAGCGCCATGCTGGCCGCCTGCCGCCGCCGGATTGCCGATGCGAAAGGCCCGTTGCTGATCGAAGGGGTCGGTGGGGTGATGGCGCCGGTGGATGACGGGGCTACCGTCCTGGACTGGATGGCCGAACTGCGCCTGCCCAGCATCCTGGTGGCCGGAACCTATCTGGGCACGATCAGCCATATCCTGACGGCGGTGGAGGTCATGCGGGCGCGCGGCCTGTCGCTTTCCGCCCTGGTTCTGTCGGAAACACCGGGGGGAACCGTGCCGCCCGACGACACGATTGCCGCCCTACGCCCCTTTCTGGGCGATGGGCTGCCAATCCTGCACCTACCGCGTCTGCCGTCCGGGTGTTTCACGCATGAATCCGTCACGGCGCTGGCGGATTTTCTGTTTTTCTAACCTATTGCACCGGGATTCTAGCCCCCCGTATATCTATTCCCCGTGCGGGAAACGCGGCCAACTGGCATACGTGTGAAAGTGTGCAGGCGACAGCTCTGTATCGCACCAAAGGGGTGACGGGGTGCTGATTTCCGATCCGGTCGATGAAGGCGGGTTGCGGCCAAGGACCATGCTGCTGCTGGTCGCAGGGCTGGCGCTGCTTGTCCTGGCCATCGCCTTTGTGGCGGGGGGTGAGCAGCGGTCGCGCTATCAGGCGGAAATGGATGTGCGGCTGCGGACCCTGGCGGTGCAGCGGGCCAACATTCTGTCCCGCACCCTGGAGGATTGGCGCGCCCAGGTGCGCTTCCTGACACTGACGCCACCCGCATCCGGTCTGGCCCGCGCCGTCACGGCGGGCGGATTTGACACGGTCGAAAATTCCACGGCGACGCTGTGGCGCCGCCGCATGGAAGCGATCTTCAACGGCTTCATCCAGGCGCGACCGGGCGTGATCCGGGTCAGCTACCTTTCCCTTGCCGATGGGCAGGTGCTGGCCAGCGTCGATAATGATGATGGACAGCTGGAAGCCAATGAACGGCTGAAGGCCGATCTGGCCGCCATGGGCAAGGTCGCAGGGCTGGAGCCGGGCGCCATCCATGTTGATGACCTGGATGTTATGCGCGGCACGCCGCAGGTGGAGGTGATGGCCCGCCCTGTGCTGCGCATGGCATCACCCGTGGCGGGGCCGGGCGGCGTGCCGTTCGGGGTGCTGGTGGTCACGGTGGATGCGCGCGGGCTGCTGTCCGATCTGGCCATGGACCTGAACCCGATCTTTCGCGTCTATCTGACCGATGCGCAGGAGAATTTCCTGATGCATCCCGATCCGACCCGCAGTTTCGGCATGACACATGACCATCCCTGGCGCTGGCAGGATGAATTCAGGCTGGTGCCGGCGCAGGATGGGCGCGGGTCGTCCAAGGCGTATGACAGCGATGGTGGCCGTGTGCACGCCGTGCGGCAGCGCGTGGCGCTGGACGGCACAGGGGGGCGGCAACTGACCATCTCTACCATGGTCAGTGATCGTGTCATCGCCGCCAATGCCGACAGCGTTCGGTTCTGGGTACTGGGCCTGGGTCTGCCCCTGACGGGTCTGGTGGCGCTGCTGCTGCTGCTGGGCCATCAGGCGCGACGCCGGGACCGGGCCATCCGGTCGCGCGATGCCTGGCTGGTCGCCCTGATCCACAGCGCCCGTGACGCCATCATCGGTCTGGACCCCAAAGGTCATGTCAGCAGCTGGAACGAAGCCGCCACGCGGCTTTTCGGTGTGGATGCGGCGGAGGCCATCGGGCGTACCACCCTGTCCCTGATCGTGCCGCCGGGCCTGGACATCCAGGAACAGGACCTGCTTAGCCGTGTCAGCAACGGCGACAGCGTCGTGAACATGCGCACCCGCCGCCGGGGACGCGATGGACGCCTGCTGGATGTCTCGATCACGGCCACGCCCGTGCGGGCCGGCAACCGCATCGTCGGATCGGCCCTGGTCATCCGCGACATCACGGAGCAGATGGCCGCAGAGATCAGCCTGCGCGGCATGACGGCCCGGCTGGAGCAGCAGGTGCGCGAACGCACCATGGAGATCGAGGCGCTGGCGGCACAACGCCACGCCATCATGGATGGCACCGGTGCCGCCATCATCGCCTGCGACCCGTCGGGCACCATCACCCTGTTCAACCCCGCGGCAGAGGCCGTGCTGGGCCACAGCCCGCATGAGATGGTGGGCAAGGCCACGCCGGCAAAGTTCCTGGACCCGGCCGAGCTGGCGGCGCGGGCCCAGGCCGTCGCGACCGAACAGGGGGACACGCCCCTGTCCACATTGGATATCCTGACGGCGGATGCCGAGGCCGGGCAGCCCGATATACGGGAATGGACCTTCATCCGCCGGGACGGCAGCCGCCTGCCCGTGCTGACCGCCATCACCGCACCGGCCAACCGCGACGGCGCCACCAGCTGCCTGATCGTCGCCATCCCGCTGCACCGGCCCGCTGCACCGCCGGAACCTGTCGTGACCGCAATGGTCGCACCGGTCCGACCGGTGGCGGCCCGCAATGATAGTATCCCCGGCATCGACATGGCGGATGCCATGAACCGGGTCATGGGCGACCGTGCCCTGCTGAACAGTGTGCTGGAACAGTTCGCGGAACGGTTCGATGGCATCGGCACCGACCTGCGCCGCATGATTGCCGCCGGCGACAGCCTTGCCGCCATGCGCAAGCTGCACGAATTCCGGGGGGCCGCCGGCAATGTCGCCGCGCGAGAGGCCATGGAACTGGCCACACAGGTTGAAGAGCGTCTGCGCGACGATCCCGCCCGGGATCAGACGGCGGAGATCGACCGGCTGGACGGCATGGTAACCCGCCTGTGCGCCGCCATCCGGGCAACGGTTCCCGACACCCGCACCGCGACCGGTGCCGCCGGTGCGCCCTTGGACCTGAACACCCTGCGCGACGCGTTGCGGGCACGGCGCATGACGGCGCGCGATGTGCTGGCCAGCATGGCGGACGGGTTGACCCGGCGGCTGGGCAAATCCAAGTTCATGGAACTGTCGCGATTGGTGGATAGCCTGCGCTATGACGAGGCGCTGGCATTGTTGGATGCGGAGTGGACCGGTTGACCGTGAGCATGCCCCCCGCGCTTGGTGCGGCCCTTCCGCCCTTGCGCGTTCTGATCGTCGATGACGATGTCGGCACCATCCGTATCCTGGCCCAGGTCGTGAAGGATATGGCCGATGTCACCTTTGCCACCAGCGGGATGGAAGCCGTCGCCATGGCGCGGACGGAACTGCCTGATCTGGTGCTCCTGGATGCAGAGATGGAGGGGATGGACGGGTTTGCCACCTGTGCCGCCCTGCACGCGATGCCCGGAATGGAGAATGTGCCCATCCTGTTCATCACCTCGCATCGCGGGGTGGAGATTGAGTTGAAGGCTCTGGCTGCCGGTGCGGTGGACTTCATCAACAAGCCGTTCCATCCCCATATCGTGCAGGCAAGGGTCCGCACGCACCTGACCCTGAAACGGCGCACGGACGCGCTGACGCGGCTGGCCACGATGGACGGGTTGACGGGGATTCCCAACCGCCGCACCTTTGATCAGTCGCTGGCGCAGGAACTGCGGCGGCTGGGCCGGGGGACGGGCCCCTTGTCCCTGGTGCTGATCGATGTCGATCATTTCAAGCGCTATAATGATTTCTACGGTCATCCGGCGGGCGATGATTGTCTGCGCGCCGTGGCCGTCGTCCTGGCCGGATCGGTGCGCCGCGCCGGCGAACTGGCCGCGCGGTATGGGGGGGAGGAATTCGCCATCCTGCTGCCCGGCAGCGACATGAATGCCGCCATCGGCCTGGCGGAAAAGGTGCGCAGCAGCATCGCGGGCCTGCGTCTGGCCCATGCCGCCCGGCCCGACAGCGCCCATGTCACGATCAGCGCCGGGGCCGCCACCCTAGGCCCGGCACAACAGGGTGAAGGGGCAGCGCTGATCGGGGCCGCCGATCAGGCCCTTTACCGGGCCAAGGCAGCCGGACGCAACCGGGTGCTGCATGCCGATGATGCGGCCTGACTGACGGGACGGGGTCGCCAAATCGGCATTGGCGTTACGGTGCGCCCCACGCCATATGGCAACATTCCCTCCTGTAACGGGCGCGACCATGGCCGGGCTTTCAGAGACGACCTTCCTTTATCTGCTGGGCGGCACCATCCTGGCCCTGGCCGGCAAGTCCGATGCCGCCGACAGCGCGGCCCTGCTGCGCGCCGCCGGGATCAGCACGGGCGGGCCCGTGACGGTACGCCCCCTGATGAGCGTGGGCAGCCAGAACCTGCGCATTGACGATATCCGCCTGCTGGCCCGCGAAATCCAGGCCCGCCATGCCGAAGGCGTGCGTGCCTTCGTGGTGGCGCAGGGAACGGACACGATGGAGGAAACCTCCTTCCTGCTGTCGCTGCTGGCGCCTGCCGATGCCACCATCATCATGACGGGATCGATGCGCACCGCCGATGCGCCGGGGGCGGAAGGTCCCGGCAATCTGCGCGATGCCTTGATCGCCGCCCGCGCCCTGGCCGGGAAGCGGCATGGCGTTCTGGTTGCCATTGCCGGTGAGTTGCATGATGCGCGGCTGGTGCGCAAGATGGATAGCGGGCGTATCGCCGCCTTTGGCAGCCCCGGCTGGGGGCCCGTCGGGAGCATCATTACCGGCCGCGTGCGTCTGGCCATGACGCCCCTGCCCGCCCCCGGACCCTATGACTGGCCGGCGGACAAGGCGGGGGGCCGTGTCGGCCTGCTGACAATTGCCATGGATGCCGACCCGCTGTCGGTCCTGCCCTATGCCGATGCCGCCTGGGACGGGTTGGTGGTAGAGGCGATGGGATCGGGTCATGTGCCCCAGGCCCTGGCCGCCCCCCTGGCCGCCATCGCCGCCACCAAGCCGGTGCTGCTGGTCAGCCGCTGCCCGCAGGGCGACACGGATGGCCATGGCACCTATCGGGGCGAGGGCACGGCAGCCTGGCTGATCGCCAACGGCCTGATCGATGCCGGCAGCCTGGACGGGCGCAAGGCCCGTCTGCTGCTAACCACCCTGCTGGCTGCAAACCGGGATGTCCGGGCGGATATGGCCGGCTGGGCGGGAATGGGGCTGGTGTAATATCAGCGGCACAAAATCATGACCGGATGGTCTGGGACGGCTACGTAGCGCGGATTAGCGAAGCGTAATCCGCGGGAACCCCGGCGTCGTTCCGCGGATTACGC
>NZ_JBMDKE010000062.1:0-23795 GCF_057809555.1 Niveispirillum sp. FG156
CCCCCCCCCCCCCCCCGACGCCACGCCCACGGACCTGTCGCCCCGCCTCTTCATCGGGGAGCGGGAGGCGGTGACCCTGGACGTGACCGTCCTGGCCCGGTCCTATGGCGCTGCGTCCAGCCAGGGCGGCAGCTACCGCCGGCTGGCCCGGTATATCCGGGACGCAGGCGGGAATGTCACGCTGGTGGGCTCCGTACAGACCATCGGCGCCGACCAGGAGACTACGGCCGGCATGGATGTGACCCTGTCCGCTGACACCGCCGCCCAGACCATCACCCCGCGTGTCACCGGCGTGGCCGGTACCCGCATAGTCTGGAGCGCGCGCATCACCATCACCCGTATCAGCGAAGAGGCCGTTTATGACCGCGCTCAGTAAGGATATCGCTACAGGGGCGAGGGCGAGGCCCTGGTCATGACGGTGCTTACCGGGGTCACGACATAGAAGGGGCGAAAAACCACGCTAAGGGGACAAATCAAGAACATCTGTAAGAGCAGCTATTCGACCGGGGCCGGCAAACTTCCGGATGATGCTGATCGGCTCCACCGATAGCGAGGCTGTTAGCGTTTGTTGCGACAGCCTTGCGATGTTCCAGTTGAACAGCAGGTGCAGCCCAACATCGCGGGTCGTCGAAAGGAGGCATGCGGCGCAGCGCAAGAGGGCATGGACCATGCGGCGATGCCGGTCGTCCGCCAGTGAAGAGGGTCACAATGCGGGGGAGCCGCCGAGGAATCTGTCTATCTTCTCGTGCGCTCGGATCTCAGGTCTGAGCCGTTCTAGGTTTTCCCTCAGGAAGGTCCGCAATGACTGCCTCGACCCAAGATTGATCCTCGTGGGTTTGAGTGCCGCCACCGTCCCCTCGATGTTGAAGCGGTTCATTACGAGAAGGTCCTGCACCACCTCCAGGTAAACGCGGTCCCAGCTGCGTGCATCGCCGGCCTGCACATCTGTGTCTCCTGAGCAAAGTCTGCCAACTAGGTCACTGATCTCCTGCGCACTACCAGCCTTGGAGGCTTGTTTTTGGCCCGCTGATGCGTGTCGACCTCCGCCGTCGGGCCACCAAACGCCTTTGGCAAGCTGCGCTTCGACGTCCCTAATCCCGATGGATGAGGAGCACGAACGGTAGTTCTTCCAATGTATGTCGGTGATGACGCGTTCCAGTTCGCGGAAGTTGCCTTCCCAGGGAGCGGTCGCAATGAGTTCTATCGCGCCATCATCAATTTCGGGAAACAGGGCTGGCAAACCCATCCGCTCCGGGTTTCGGTCGTCCCAGTAAGGGCTCGACTTCCAGCAGTAAAGCAAAACAAGTCGCCTCAACATCTTGGCCCTCTCGGCAAAGGTGCCTTTGGCTTTAAGGATCTCTCTCAGTCGCCGGAATCGCACTACCGTTCTGATCCTATAGTACAGGTCCTCCCGGAGCACGCCGGCGGCGAGGAGATGCTCTACCGGCTTGTTGACTGCTATGACTACTTTCACCGTATACCGCGGCCGCCTGCTCTCGCCGATGCGACCCACGTAGACGTCGTCGTTGAACGGTTCTAGTAGGTCCAGCAGCTGAGTCTGGGAAGCTAAACTCGCGTTCTGAAACTCGTCTAGGAAAAGGACCTGGCCGTCGGCTTTGGCAAACCACCCGTCCTCGTCCTGTTTGGCGTCAGTGAAAGAACCCTTCTTATAACCGCGCATCCGACTTTCCAGGAGGTGTTCGGTCAAGCTCGCGATGTTCACCTCGACGAGTTCCTTTCCCAGCTCGAGCGCCAGGAGTTTAGCCGCCAGTGTCTTGCCCGTGCCGGTAGGGCCGTCGAACAGGATTGGCCCTTCGGGTAGGTCCGACCCGTTGGAGAGTCCGCCTTCGGCGGCAAACCCGACCCCCATGTCAGTGCTCGACATGGAGAGCAGTTCGACCATGATGGTAAACATTAGGCCTTTGTGGTTGGCCACTTCGTCAAACTGCTGAACTCGGGCGTCGGCCGTATGCACCTTACTGGCTGGGCGCCGAAGCTTCATCAAGCCGATAGGGAAGGTACTCACCTCGTCCCTGATGTACACGTGTAGCTCACGCGCCACGAGTTGGAGGAATTCATCAACAGGCGAAGCTCCCCGCTCCCGGAATGGGCTCGCCTTAGGCAAGGGGAGCGTGTGGGGCCAATAGTCTGGCACCAGGAACACGGTCCGGCGCATTCCCATCCGGTCCACAGCGCTCCGTAGCGGTCGATCAATCACCAGATGCTCCCGGCTAGGCAAGACCGAACTATCATCACCTAGCTTTGGCTCCGTCATCCCTCGGTAGAGGTCATCAAGGTAGCCTCGAATTGTTTTACCACCAGTCAAGTAATGGCTTAGGTGCTTGTTTTCATTTGCAATCTGGTCAAGTTCGACTTGTTCCGCCTCGTGGACGAGGGCCAGCAAGGGACGCCCCGTCTGCTCGGAGGCAGGTTGTTTACCTTCTAGACGGAACCGGTTGTCTATCCAATCCGCCCGGTGAAAGATGCCAACTTCGTCAACGCCGTGCGGTTTGGAAGCGAGGCTGATGATTCGGTATTCCATTATAAAACTTTCTGCCATTTGAAATTTTTCTAAGAAAATTTATATATCGTTTATTTTTTTCATCAAAGACTAATATTCTAAGTTATTGATATTACACAATATATCTGCATGATTCATATGTGGCACACTTCTAGCATTTGTAGGCTTGTGTAGCGGATAGCCTGCTACTAACCGAAGGAGTGAGCCATGAACATGTCAGTCAATAGCGAGAGCCAGATCGAGAAGCTGCTGGCGTTCCTGCGGGTTGCGAGCAAGGGAAAGTTCGAGGTTTCCCCGGAGCTGGTCGCCGCCTGCCTCAACCGGGTCTACCATTGGGCCCGCGACAACAACATCTCTGTCGAGATAGTTGACCCCACCGGAAACCGTGTCGCCTTCTTCAGCGCCAGCGGCGCCATTGTCGGCGCCACGCTGGGCTACGTCGTCGCGTCGTTCCCAGGAGCCGTGGTCGGCGCGGTGGGCGGTGCCCTTGTGGGCTACATGGCCGCGCACACGACCATCAAGATGCATCCGCCGGGAGCTGGTGGTGGGCCGGTCGTCTTCGCCCTCGTCTGAATATGGCGCGGCGGGCTCCCGCCGCGGTGGCCCAATCTAAATACAAATCTAGATTTGAAGGAGAACGACGATGAGCAAGACGCGACAGCTCGGCCTGACCGAGGTCATCCACCGCTCCCTCGCGGTGAAGGCCAGCGACGTGGAACCCTTGGTGAAGTACCTGGAGATGGATCGGCAAGCTGTTTCCTTCGAGAAGGGGAAGCTACAGCAGACGGCGGAGGCCATCGCGGACCGGCTCAGGAGGATGGGAAGCAACGACTTTGCTACCCTCGTCCGCGGCAGCGGCGTTGAGTACGCCGAAGTCGTCCTGGATGTGGCGGAAAAGCTCGGTGCAAAGGAGGCAGGTAAAGGCAAGACGGTGGAGCAGAACGAGGCCGCCATCCTGGGTAAGCTCTTCGCTGACGCTCTCGACAAAATGTCTGACGCGGAGCGACGGCAACTCTTCTCGACCATGGGCATCAAGGAAAGGGACATCCCCCTCGGGTCGACGGGCACGATCCTCGTCCAACTGCTGCTCAAGAACTTCGGCGGCTTTGCGACATACCGCATGTCGCTGATCGTCGCTAACATGGTCGCCCGTGCCCTGCTTGGCAGTGGCCTGAGCTTCGCGACAAACATCGCGATTACGCGGACCGTAGGTACCTTGCTCGGCCCAGTCGGATGGGCCGCCTCCGCGGCCTGGCTTATGGTCGACCTCGCAGGGCCGGCCTACCGAGCGACGGTGCCCGCGGTGGTCCACGTGGCGATGCTCAGGCAGATGCTCACGAAACGAATCAACATCGGCGTGGTGGGCGAGGGGTCCACAGGCAAGGACTCGCTGGTGAAGGCCGTGTTCGGCGTCGATACTGGCAACGTGAACCCGGTCGCAGGCTCCACCGTGGACACGAAGATCTATGAGCTTGGCCCTACGGGTGCCGTCCACTTGGTCAACTACCCAGGCTTCAACGACACGAGAAGCGCCGTCAACCAGCACGTCGAAGACATGCTGCCCTACACGGATGTGTTTCTTATGGTGGTGGACATCAACCGTGGCGTCTCGGGCCTAGAGGTGGCCACCCTCGAGAAGCTCAAGCGGATCGGTCGCCCGATACTTGTCTGCCTAAATAAAGCGGACATGCCACGCCCAAAGGACCGTGAGCCGTTGATGGCGGCAGCGCGCGCGCGCCTCCATGGAGTAGAACTAATCGAGACAGCTTTCGACCCAGACCCACGGCTTGGAGTCGACGTCCCCCTGAACTGCGGCGCAGTACATAAATGGGTGGTGAAGCAGGTGGAGGATAGTGGGAAGGAGACGGCCCACCACATCCCACGGTCGGAATACCCCTGACCCAGCGGGGAACCCGGTAACTTTCATGTAATGCCGAATGGCAATCAGGCCAAGCTTGGCGGGTCATGGTTCCGCGGTTCCCCTCTTCCGCACGCGTTTCACGATGTCCGCCACCGTGTTCTTGCTGAGCCCAAGTTCCCTGCCGATCAGCCGATAGCTGCGCCCCGCCGCGACCAGGGCCAGCACCTTGGGCGCCAACCGGTCGGACTTGGGCCGCTGTCCCGGCCTGCGCCCCAGCACCTTGCCCCGCGCCCTGGCGGCGGCGAGGCCGGACCGCACCCGTTCGCGCAGCAGGTCGCGCTCAAACTCCGCGATCCCGGCCAGGACGGTGGCCAACATACGACCGGTGGCCGTGCCCAGGTCGAACGCCATGCCGCTCATCGCGATCAGCGACACGCGGCGGGCCTCCAACTCCCGCAGCGTATGCAGCAGGTCCATGGTGCTGCGGCCCCAACGGGACAGTTCCGTCACCAGCACGGCATCGATCTGCCGCGCCTGGGCCAGTGCCATCACATTCTTCCGCTCCGCCCGGTCCAGCCTGGCACCCGACCCGGTTTCCTTGTAGATGCCGACAACCTCGTACCCCGCCCGCATGGCCAGGGTCAGCAGATCCCGCTCCTGCCGCTCGCAAGACTGATCGGCCGTGGACACGCGGCAGTAGATGGCTACACGCTGTCCCAATTGAACCCTCCCGGCGGCATCGCCTTGTGAGTGGCAGAACGTCTGGGCCTTGTTGCGTATCGAACAGACATTACTCCAACTGGGACAGAACTGCCATGCCGCGCCGCAGCGTACTGACCGATGCCCAGATCGAGGCGCTGTTCGCACTGCCCACGACGGAGGCCGACCTGATCCGTCATTACACGCTGAGCCCGGCCGACATCGCGGTCGTGGCGCGTCGGCGACGGCCTCACAATCAGCTGGGCTTCGCCGTCCAGCTCTGTGCGCTGCGCTATCCTGGCCGGCTGCTGCGGCCGGGTGAACTGGTTCCGCCCCAGGTACTTTCCTTCGTCGCCGACCAGCTGGACCTGCCGCCTGACGCGTTGGCGGAATATGCCACCCGGTCGCAGACGCGATACGACCAGCTCGAAACCCTGTACGCCATCTATGGCTACACCACCTTCTCACAGCCAATCCGGCGCGAGATCGCCAAATGGCTGCTGCCCGTCGCCTTGGCCACTACCAGCGGCATGGTGCTGGCAGGCCTGCTGATGGAGGAACTGCGGCGGCGGACCATCGCGGCTCCCGCTGCCTCCACCATCGAACGCCTGGTGGCCGCCGCCCTGTTGCAGGCCGAGCGCCATGTCGAAAGGCAGATTGATGCCGCCCTGGCAGTGGAACAGCGCGAGGGCATTGACAAGCTGCTGGCGGAACGTCCCGAAACCGGGATGAGCTTGCTGGCCTGGGCCCGTCAGTCCCCCGGCGTCACGGGCCATCGAGCCGTGGGCCGGCTGGTTGAACAATTGACTGCCCTGCGTGCCCTCGGCATCGATCCGGGGATCCGGGAAAGCATCCATGCCGACCGTGTCCACCTCCTGATCCGGGAAGGTACCCGGCTGTCGGCCCAGCATCTGTCTGCCCTGGCGCCGTTGCGTCGCCAATCCATCCTGACGATGACGGTGCTAGAGACCATCACCCGGCTCACCGACGATATCATCGGTATGTTCGACCGTCTCATGGGTGGGCTGTTCCGGCGGGCGGAACGCCGTGCGGCAGAGACGATCCAGGCCAACAGCCGGGCCATGTATGAAAAGGTGCGGTTGCTGGCCAGGGTGGGCGAGGCGTTGATCGACGCGCGCGGCAAGGGGACGGATGCCTTCGCCGCCATCGAGGCGGTCATCCCGTGGGAGAAATTCAAGGCCGCCGTGGCCGAGGCCGGCGAACTGACGCGCGACGACGCTACGGATTATGCCGCACTCGCCGCCACAAACCACGCCCTGCTGCGTCGCGTGGGACCGATGTTCCTGGACAGTTTCAGCTTCCAGGGCATCGCCGGGGTCAGTGCCCTGCGGAACGCATTGGCTTTGATGCGGACCTTCTATGCCGGCGCGCGGCGGACGTTGCCCAAGGGCTTGCCGACCGGTTTCATCCGCCGCACTTGGCGAGCCGCAGTGCTGCGCGGCGATGGGATCAACGCGCCTGCCTATGAACTCTGCCTGTTCGTGGAACTGCGCGACCGGCTGCGCGCCGGCGACATCTGGGTGGAAGGCAGCCGGCAATACCGGGCCGTGGAAGATCAACTCGTGCCCAAGACCCTGTTCTCGACCATGAAGCTGGCCGGGCCGCTGCCGGTCGCTGTGCAGGATGAGGCTATCGGATATCTGCGCGAGAGGCGAATATTGCTGGAGGAAAGGCTGCGCCAGGTAGATGGGCAGGCCGCCAAGCAATTGCTGCCGGATGTCAGGATCAACGGCACCGCCTTGAAGATCTCACCCTTGCAAGCCGTGACCCCGGAGGCGGCCGAGCACTTGGCCGACCGTGTCCAGGCCGTGATGCCAAGGATACGCATTACCGAGCTGCTGGCCGAGGTGAACCGCTGGACAGGCATGATGGATTGTTTCACCCATCTGCGTTCACATCTGCCAGGGGACGACCCGCGCGTCACCCTGACGGCGGTGCTGGCCGACGCCACCAACCTGGGGCTGACGCGCATGGCCGAGGCCTGCAATGTCGTCAGCTATCGGCAATTGGCCTGGGCGGCGGGCTGGCATCTGAGTGAGGAAAATTACGGACGTGCCCTGGCCCGCATCATCAGCGCCCAGCATGCACAGCCCTTGTCCGTCTGGTTTGGCGATGCGTCGGTATCCAGCTCGGATGGCCAGCATTTCCCGCTGGGCGGCCAAGGCGAAGTGGCCGGTGCCGTCAATCCGCACAAGGGATCGGGGCCGGCCATCTCCTTCTATACCTGCATTTCCGGTCGCTATGCGCCCTTCCACACCAAGGTAATATCCGTGTCGGAGGGGGAGGCTGCCCATGTCATCGACGGGCTGCTTTATCATGGCGGCGATATCAATATTGCTGTCCACCACACCGATGGCGGTGGCGTTTCGGACCATGTATTCGGGCTCTGCCACCTGCTGGGCTTTCGCTTCGCGCCGCGCATCCCCAACATTGCCAACCGCCGGCTGCACACATTCAGCCCGGCATCGACCTGGCCGGCGCTGGAGCCCTTCATCGCGGCCCGCATCGACGAGGCCATGATCACAACCCACTGGGACGATCTGCTCCGGCTGGCGACGTCGGTGCGGATGGGCACGGTGCCGGCGTCTCTGATGCTGCGCCGCTTGGGTTCCTATCCCCGCCAGAACGGGCTGGCCCTGGCGCTGCGTGAAGTCGGCCGGATCGAACGCACGCTCTTCACCCTCGACTGGCTGGACGATCCGATGTTGCGTCGGCAGGCGACGGCGGAACTGAACAAAGGTGAATCCCGCAACGCCCTGGCCCGCGCCGTCTGCTTCCACCGCCTGGGCCGCCTGCGGGACCGAACGCTGGAAAGTCGACAGCACCGGGCCAGCGGCCTGAACCTGGTCGTCGCGTCGATCATCCTGTGGAATACGGTCTATATGGACCGCGCCATCCGGTTCCTGCGCGGAAAAGGAGAGGACATTCCCGACACCCTGCTGCCCTATCTGGCGCCCCTGGGCTGGCAGCACATCAATCTCACCGGCGACTACCTCTGGGCCGAACCTGCGAAACTCGACAAGGACGGTTACAGGATATTGAGAACGCCATCAGAACGTCTCGCAACATGATGTTCCCTTTTTGTCCGCTTAGCGTGGTTTTTCGCCCCTTCTATGTCGTGACCCCACCTTGTGATCGTTAATATGGCCGGTGCCCACTTTGGCCGACGTGGCCGGGAATTTCACTTTGCACTGCGATTGTACGCCAAGGCTTCGCCCTTTTTCCTTCAAATATATTTGTCACCATTTCGAATGATAATGCCGTCATCGAACATGTTATTCAAGGTTCTTGGTTCGCTTAATATCCAGCTAATACTACCATCATTCTCAGAAAGGCTCGTACATAGATGGGCGGATATTGGGAAGAGAAACCCCATTATCTGATCTTATTAGGAGAGTTGACTATAATATCTTCTGCTTGTCGATGCAAATTTTGCATCACGGAGAAAAGATATTCTCTGACCCTTTCCACTTTTGAGTCTGGAATACTAGGTGTTGCATCAAGAGCGTGCTCAATGTCGGTGGCCGTAGCCTTTACGGCATTTAAAGCTAAGAGAGATGCTTCATAGTCGTTGATTTGTTTATGCGACGATAAAAGATACTCTAGTAATTCAACTTCTCTTTTCGAAACAAGATACGGAACACGTTGCAGGGCACTCGTATTCGCAAATCGAGAAAGCAAAACTCGCAGAAAAGCAATGTCAGAATGACGATAGCCGGCCTTGGACATTATTGACTGCAAGATTCTGCCGACGCGCAGAATAGAATAAACCTCCGAACTTAAATACTGGACGTTTTTGGGGTCGATATAGACCAGATTATTTGCCGCTTCGCTTCGCAGGTCGGTCGAAAATCGCTGCGCGTAAATGCGGCCGTATGGTGACATTACCTGTACGCGCATTTCCTTGAAGATCGGACCAATGTGGGCAAAGAGATCGTTATCCTTCACTACCTTCACCGACTCACGTAGCTCAGATAGCTGAACAAGTGGATCAAACCAAATTGCTCCAAGTGTAAACTCTACGCCAATCGATCTACATGCTTTAATCGCTGCAAATATGCAGTCGATGGAAATTCTCTTTGCATAGCGTTTCAACTGTGTCGGCGCAAAGGATTCAACGCCCAAATAGACATACAGCCAACCCGATTTATTAAATTCTTCAAGAACTTTCCGCCGATGGAGGGACTGAATTTCATCTTCATTCAAATCCACAATGCTATCACATCGGGTATCTATGCCAATTGTCCAATACTCATAAGTGCTAGAGAGACGCTCTGAAAGTTTATTCACTGCTTCTAAACGCCGACGTCTTGATTCAGTATTTAATCCACCTAAGAAATTTTCATCTGTAAACTGAAATGACTCTAGATTGAATTTTTCTCGAAGGCTGCTCATAATACCGACGGGGTCGTTTTGCAGATCGGTAACTACGCCTTTTGTGTCAGTTCTATTGCTCAGACGGCAGAACGTGCAGTGCTCTTCGCACCCAGAGGAGAGGCCAGGAAGAAAGTACTGAAATCCAAGGTTACTGCTCGCCACAGCCGCAGCGGCAACAAACACCTCTTCAGACATCGAAGTTGTCCCTTGGTGCTCAACACTCTGGCAATTGGACAAGGGACCGGATGCTTGCTTAAGTGCGGTGATAGCTTGCACTACTTTCGCTGTGTCATGCCTTGGGACCACCTCAATGGGGCAGTCAAACATGGTAAAAATATCTGTATTATTGGCTTTTTCGCCAAAATATCCATCAGTTACAGTATCTCCTACAATAACGTACCCTACGGTTGCCTTATAGGTTGTCACGATTTTTCTAATTGAATCAGGCCAACTTCCGATCGTCACATCCAAGACTGCAATTTCGTAGTATTTGGCCTCAAGCTGACTTATGCTGCTTGTATCAAACAACTCAAAGGAAAAAGTCTTAGAATCGAATTCTTTGGAAGATTCGAGAAAAAGTCTTTCAAAGCGATGTGGATTTACAAAGAATCCAGTACGCTTCTCGATAGGGCTTACAAATACCACGCTCATGTCGATAACCTCACAAACGGAGTATACTGGATATCAGCCGTACGCTGGGTGGTTCAGCACCATTTCTAGGGGAAACACTAAGAAAGATGAGGAAGCTCCCACTCACTACTTCACTCTTGATCCGTCTGAGGATTTCGTCATTAGTTAGGATCGAGGCCGCGCCAAGCGTTCCCAAGCCATGCAGCCCCCAGAATAGGAAAGTCGTTTTGTCATCTTGTACATGTCTCACAACCACGGCAACGTCTCCACTTCCATGTGCTGTGTCCGAAGGTGAAAAGTACCTTGCATGAGTTACAGTGTCGATGAAGTGAGGCTGGAGTTCTGGAGTAGCTTCGCAGAATTTCACTCGGAAAAGTAATTTTTCTGCAAAGATTTTAGAAGCTAGGTTGGATTTTGGCCCGCATATCAACAAAACTCGTGTGTCCATCTTTGCAGAAAATGTTACTTCTTCTACAGTGTAAGGAATAGAGGCAGACGCCAGACTGTCTTGGATGATAAAGCGCGCAGCAATATCTTCTTCACGTATCTTGCTCCCTTCGTACTTTGGGTAAATAAGAATTGTGTGCATGCGTTCTTTCCCCCAGAACGACCGAATAGATCTCTTTTTTATGCGGCGTCGATAGAACGCTGCGCCTGCACCAGCCACAGCGGTAGTAGCTAATACCGCTGCACTATAGTCGCTTATTAGCCCAATAACCCAGTTGATGCGCTCAATGTCCATCATTCACCATGCACATAGTCAAGCCAGAATGAACGATTGCGCCCGCGATAGAATGAGTCGAGAATCTGGTCCAATGCAGCCATGGTGGGTAGAGCTTGGTGTCCAGTGCAAATGTTCGCCTGGTTGCCTTCGAGCCATGATATAACCTCATGAATCATTTGAGTTTGGATGTGTGTAGCCTTTGGAAACTTGAGCGCCCTGATGCCTTCTGGTCCCTTAACTTCAATCGTCTCGTCCCCATGAATGGAAAGACTGACCTCACCTCTTTCGAAAAGAACCTTCAATCGATCTTGCTTGTTTTGTGAACATAAAAAGAATAAAATGCTCCCAACAACCCCAGAAGTTGATGAGAAAGAAGCTGAAACAACATCTTCATATGGGGAATGAAGCCCGGTTGATTTTACAACGGAGGATATCTCCCTCAGATCACCAAATATCCATGTCAGCACATCAAGTACATGTGGTGCTATATCGAAGAATTTTCCACCACCTGACACGGCCAAATCGGACATCCATCCCGATAGGGGGTAGTCGGTGTTTCGTCTCTCCAATAGAAAGTCGATTGCAATCGGCTTACCCAGAACTCCATTCCAAACAAGTTCCCGCAGCTTTATGAATCTATCAATAGCGCGACGGTAGTGCGCAATAAATAGAGGAACCTCTGCCTTATCAAAAAACTCGCAAATTTCTTTTGCTTCGGATAGGTTTCTTGCGAAGGGTTTCTCGATGTAAGTCGGCAGCTTTGCCGCACAGGATTTTCGGGCATGTTCGAAGTGCAGGCCGGGAGGTGTTGCAATGTATACAGCGTTAATTTCGGGCTGACTGAGAAAATCCTCTAAGTTAGAAAAGTACGTTGAGGCTCCCAATAATTTAGCAGTCTCTTTTGCTTCAGTAAAATCACGACGGTAGATCGAATAAACACGACTTCTGCTTTCAAGATTGAACGCAGGGCCACTCTTTGTCTTTACAACGGAACCTCCTCCAATAATGCCCCAGTTAATCATTTTGACTGTTCACCTTTCATTCCTTGGCTGCACCATCAGCCTTATCGGACCCCAGCAGCCAGGCCAGAGGCGGATCTGCTATCCATAGCTTTATTTTATAGGATATGCTCGCCCATGTCACGCTCCAAATTTGTATTTATGCTCACATAATATCGACATACGATATTATGAGCCTCTCCCTATTGAGCTGAACCGCCATGATGGGTCTATTGAGTCACCGCGGTCACGTCCCCGTCGGGGACTCAATAGACGGATCCCGAGACAGATTGGACGAATGACCAGCGAGGCGTAGCATGCGGCTGCGGTCCGTCATACTCCATCGAACGCCTTGCGCCGCCATTCACCACAGGACCCGACCCTTGTCAGCCGATTGCGGCATTTTTGAAACGTGCCACAGCCTGTTACCGAAGGACCCATTCGACAATGTTGGCTTTTAGGTGCCGCCACCGCCCCAGCGAACGACCGCCATGGGGCGCTTTGCGGTTGTTATGAGTGGTGCAAAGGGGGCCGGATCCGGTATTGCAGCTTTCGGGTAATCCGATGTGGAAAGCCTACCTTCTGTTGATCGTCCCTGATTCCGCCTCCGCCGGGCGGCGACAACGTCGAAATGCGGAAAGTGGGACGCGCCAATGTAGATGGATAGTGGATTCTTAAAGGCTGCACTCCCGCACTGCCCTGTGCAATGAAAGATGTTAGGCTAGCCGCCCATAGGAATGATGTGGTTTGGGGGCGGATGATGTACTGGAGTGGCAAGGCAGCCGATGCTGCACATCTGCGCCTGTTTGTGTCCGGCGACGGCTGGCGACTGTTCAAGGACAAGATGAGCGCGGACGGCGAGCGCATCGAGGAGGCAGGGACTCAGCGCGCCATCGAAAGCGCGCTGCTCAATGTCCTCAACGCGACCAATGTCGTCGTGCTGACTGGCACCGGTTCGTCGTTCGCAGCGACCAACGACGCGGCCAAGCTCTCGCCAGCGGGCATGGAGGACGTCTGGGTAGCGGTGAAGACTAAGGTCGGCGCACCTGTGTTCCAGGCGGTGTGTGATACCTTTGCCAGCGCGAAGATCGATAACAATATCGAGCGGCTGCTGACACTGTGCAAACTTTATCTGGAGCTTCACGAGACCGCGGTCACCGACCCAACCTACATCCGCATCCATGATTTCGTGGAAGCGGCCGAACAAGCGATCCTTGCCCGCGTCGACTTTGTCGATCGCGCCACCAACCTCGATGCCCACGCGGGATTGATCCAGAAGATTGGGCGCCGCGGCGTGCGCAAGGCACGGTCGAAGCTGTTCACGACCAACTACGACCTGTGCTTCGAGGAGGCGGCGCGGCGACACCGGTTCACGATCATCGACGGTTTTTCGCACGGTCTCGATCAAGTCTATGACCGCAGCCATTTCGAGTTCGACATCGTGCGGCGCTCGGGTCAGCGCGATGCGCCCGATTACATCGAGAATGTCTTCCACCTCTACAAGCTCCACGGCTCGCTCGATTGGCGCCGCCAAGTCGCCGACATATACCGGTCGCGTGGTCAGGAAGGGAAACCGGTTCTGATTTATCCGCGCTCGAGCAAATATCAGGAGAGCTTCGAGGCACCCTATCTCGACATGATCGGTGCTTTCCAGGCGGCGCTGCGGGAGCCCGATACGGCGCTGCTGATTTCGGGATTCGGCTTCAATGATGACCATATCAGCCGACCGATCCTGTCGGCGGTTGAGGCCAATATGTCGCTGCGACTGGTCATCTGCGATCCGGCATTCGTGCCGCCGGCCGAACTCGATGCCGCACCACAGACTATGCTCGCTGTGGCCGACCCCAAGAACCCATTCCTTGCCGCGTTTAAGCGCATGGTGGCGGGCGGCGATGCGCGCATCCACCTCATGAACGGCCGGTTCCAGGATCTGGTTTCCGCTCTTCCCGACCTGATCGGCGAAACGGACCGCGAGCGGCACATGCAGCGTGTAAGAACGCTCCGGGACGCGGGGGCGCCGACGACATGACCCGCATCAACCCGATCAATCCCGAGCGCTATATCGGCACGATCACCCAAGCGACCGCGTCCTATGTTCATGTGAACCTGCCCAATGCGGCGGCGGTGCCCGAGCGCCGCGGGCTGTCGCTCGGTGCGGTCGGCGACTTCGCGTTCGTTGATTGCGAGCGGTTCCAGATTCTTGGCCGGATCGTCGAGACCAAGATATCCGATGCCGAGCGACTGACGGTCGAACCGTCGCTCGGCAAATCCGCGGTCACCAATCCGATCGGTAAGATCCAACTGCTGGCGGCGGTCGAGCAGCGCTCGAACAAGCTGCGGCGCGGCCTGCCTGATTTTCCGCGGATTGGCGACGGCGTTTATCTTGCCGAACCCAGTCAGTTGGCGACGCTGATCCGCAATGCGGTGGCCGATGAGGACGAGCTGACGCTCAGCATCGGGCGGATCGATGCCGCGGACGGCGTCGATGTCTGCCTGCCTCCCGAGAAGATCTTCGGCCGGCATTGCGGGGTGTTCGGCGCGACTGGCGGCGGTAAGAGCTGGACCGTCGCCACGCTGGTCCAGCAGTTGAAGAAGGCCGGCGGTCGGGCGATCGTGCTCGATCCGACCGGCGAGTTCGCAAAAATGGGGAATGTTGACGAAGTCTTCGTTTTCGACGCACCCGCCGGAGCGGCAAAGCTCGTCCATTTCCCCTATCGCCAGATCACGGAGGACGATCTGTTCTCGCTGTTCAGACCGTCGGGTCAGAGTCAGGGCCCAAGGCTCAGGGAAGCGATCAAGAGCCTCAAGCTGGTCGCGGCCATCGCCGCCGCACCGCCAGCGGGTGTGTTCGTCAACAACGGCCTAGTCGAAAAGGCCGGACGACCGCGCGCGCCCTATTTCAATGCGCTTCACGCGCATGCCGCGCAGCTCCACCATCCGGCGTGCGACTTCGACATCTCCAACCTTGCCGAGCAAGTAAAGAACGAATGCGTCTGGGCGAGCAACCAAAACAATGCCGCAGCGTTCGGCAACACCGACCAGAATTCGCTCGGCTATTGTGAATCGCTGATTGCACGGATCAACACGCTGCTCGGCTCACGCGAGCTCGAATGCATCTTCAAGACCAAAGGCACGTCGCTGGTGTCCGAGCTGCGGGCGTTCCTCGCCGACGACAGCCGCGACATCGCGGTCATCTCGTTCAAGGATGTGCGGTTCGAGCACAATACCCGCGAAATCCTGCTCAATGTCATCGGCCGGTTCCTACTGGCCGAAGCCAGAGCCGGCGCGTTCCGCACGTCGCCGTTGGTTGTGTTCCTTGACGAGGCGCATCAGTTCCTCGGACGTTCGGTCGGCGACGAGCACAGCACAGTAAAGCTGGATTCCTTTGGACTGATCGCCAAGGAAGGCCGCAAATACGGCCTGACCTGCGTCCTCGCCACGCAGCGACCGAGGGACATTCCGCAGGACGTGATGAGCCAGCTTGGCACGCTGTTCGTGCACCGGCTCACCAACGATCAGGACCGCGAAACGGTCGAGCGCGCCTGCGGCGACCTCGATCGCAGCGCCGCCCAGTTCGTACCAATGCTGGCGCCCGGCGAAGCGGTGGTGATCGGGCCCGATATTCCCGCCCCCGTGCCGCTGTTCATCCACCCGCCCGAATACCCGCCGGATTCAAAGGGACCGGAGTTCCAGAGCTTCTGGCGCGTACGCAGAGAGCGTGCAGCGGCGGCAGCGGCGGCGGCAGCAGCCGCCATGCCGTTGGTTCCCGTCCCACCGATCCCAGCTCCGTCAATTCCAGCTATACCGGTTCCAATTCCGCCGCCGCCGCCGATCCGGCCGAGAAGCTCGCAGTTTGCGGACGATCTCGACGACGAAGTGCCATTCTAAAAATTTCGCTCGGGACTATAGTGCTGTCATCATAGCCCAGATGCGCAGGCATAACGAATTCAACGCCCCCCCTCCCGCGCACTGACCGGCCTCAAAAAATCACCGCATGGTATCAGCGCATTCGTCGAACTCGGCCTATGAATTAGGGTCGGGAGGGAAGTCAGTCCTAGTCATGCATCTTCAGTGGCAAGCGCAGTTCGCTAGCCGCGATATTACCTTTGCGATGCGCACCACGAAGCCGGCATGGCCTCAGTCGGACCCTCCTTCGTGCACCAATAATCGTCTCCACCCACAAGGGGTCCGGACACGAAAGTGATCATATTGTCCGGTTCGCGCGAACGGAGTAGGAACTACGCGACCAGCATGGATGTCGGGCGCCGCAGCGGGCGGAGGCCTTCCTTTGGCAAAGGGTCGGTACCCCACACATAATCACCGGTGAGACCGATATGCTCCCAGCCCAAGGGAGCGACATGTCGGATGTGATCTTGTGGGACATCCATGCCGGACGCCGCGAGATGGTCGAATGCGGCTTGGAGATAGCGTGTGTTCCATAGGATGACCGCGGCGACCAGGAGGTTCAGGCCTGATGCGCGGTAGGTCTGGTTCTCGAAGCTGCGGTCGCGCATCTCACCCAGCCTGTTGAAGAACACGGCCCTGGCCAGGGCATTGCGGGCCTCCCCCTTGTTCAGGCCGGCATTGGTGCGGCGGCGCAGAGCGGGATCGCGTAGCCAGTCCAGCGTAAAGCTCGTGCGTTCGATGCGGCCGAGTTCGCGTAGCGCCAAGGCGAGGCCGTTCTGTCTTGGGTAGGCGGCCAGTCGACGCAGCATGGCTGACGCGGTGACGGTGCCGGATCGGATGGAGGCGGCTAGGCGCAGCAGTTCCTGCCAATGGACGGCCAGATGCTCCAGATCGATCTCGCCGCCAATCAGCGGCTTCAGAAGGGTCGGTGGTGTGTCGCCAGGGAAAAGGTAGAGGCGGCGATCCTTCAGGTCGCGGATACGCGGCGCGAAGCGAAATCCCAATAGGTGGCAGAGCCCGAAGACATGGTCGGTGACCCCGCCCGTGTCGGTGTAGTGCTCCTCGATGGCAAGACCGGTCTGGTGATAGAGCAGGCCATCCAGCACATGCGGGGCCTCACTGGCGGAGGCAGCGATAACTTTGGTGTGGAAGGGACCGTATTGGTCGGAAATGTGGGTGTAGAGACTGACGCCCGGCTCATTGCCATGCCGGGCATTGACGTCACCGCCGGCGCTGCCATGGCCGCCCGCCTTGTAGAACTGCCCGTCTGAGGATGAGGTGGTGCCGTCGCCCCAGGCGGCGGCCAACGGCAGGGTGCGATGGGCATCGATGATACGGGCCAGGGCAGTTGCATAGGTTTCCTCGCGCACATGCCAATCATGGACCCAGGCGAGCTGGCGGATGGAAACACCCCGACAGGCATCGGCCATGCGGGAGATGCCGAGATTGATGCCGTCTGCCAGGATAACGGTCAGCAGCGAGGCACGGTCATCCGCAGGGCGGCCGCTGCGCTGGTGGGAAAAGCAGCCGCTGAAGCCGATCCAGGTATCGACCTCCATCAGCAGGTCGGTGATCTTGATGCGCGGCAAAAGTTCATAGGCGGCTCGCCCGAGGGCCTGGGCGGGCTCCGGGGTCTGATCGCGGATCGGCGTGATGCGCAGCTCACCGCCGGACAGATCGACATCCTCCAGTTCACCGGCCTGGGCACGGCGACCGACATCGCGCAGCCTTTCGACCAGCAACTGCTGGCGGGTTGCCAGATAGGGGGCGGCATCGCCGGTCACGGCCAATGGCAGCGCACCCTCGTCACGGAGCGCCTGGAAGGTGGGCCGGGGCATGAGGCAGCTTTCGAAATCACGGAACTGCCGGCTGCCCCGAACCCAGACATCGCCGGCGCGCAGTCGGTCACGCAATTCCGTCAGGACGCAGATCTCGTAGGCTTTGCGGTCGATGGCACCGGTCGGCATGACGAAGGTTCGCCAGGAGCGGCGGATGAAGCCCGTAGGGACCTTGTCGGGCAGGCCGCGCTTGCCGGCGGCGAACAGGTCGCGGACCAGGGCAACGGCGCGCAACAGGGAAGAGACGCCGGGCCCGCCTTCGAACTGGAAGGTGATCAGAAGCGTCGGCATGAAGGTCCGGACGGTGGCATAACGGGACAGCAGCTCGGTGCGGGCATCGCCGGCACCGGGATCGGCCAGGGGTTCCACGCCGGCGACGCTGGCCATGAAGCGGAACCAGCCAACGTCCTTTTCAAGGGCGGCCATAGGATCGGCACCGGCCTCGTGGGCGGTGATCAGGCTGCGGCATGCCGTCACCAGGGTTCGCAGATGGGCCCTGGTGTCCTTCACGGATTGCAGAACCTTATCGGCCGTGCGGTTCTCGGCCCGCCGGCCCAGCATGACCATCAGCTTGTCGAACATGACCAGGGCGGCATCGGTAAGATCGGCCTGCAACCGGATGGCAGCGGCCACCAGCAGAGCCCGCCGTCGTTGGTCGGACATTTCCCGGATATGCTGGGCGGTCATGCGGTGCGCGTCGGCCGACAGGCGCGTGAAGGCGATGTCGGGGATGCGGGCTGACAAGGACGGATCAAAGACGAGACCCCTGACCCTGGTCAGCCTGTCGATGATGGCCAGCATGTTGCGGGGTGCCGGCGACAGAGGGGCTTGCCGCAGCCAGGCCAGCAGGGTCGTCTCTCCCTCACCGGTGGGGGCCAACAGCGTGTCGAGCCGATCCAAATCGGCGGGTTGCAGGCCTTCCAGCAGCACGCGGTGGATCAGGTGCTCTGCGCGCGCCCGCGCCTGGTGCAGGATCAGTTCCATCACTGCTGACGATGGCAGCAGTACCCGCCGCTGGCGTAGTTCGTCGATCAGGATGCCGGCCAGAGACACGGGATCGCGCGTGACCTGTGCGATGGATAGCAGCCAGCGGGCGATGTCCCGGAACATCCGTCTGTCGAAGCTGCGATAACCGAAGGCCACCATGATATCGGCCAGATGCTCGCGCCGTGTCTGCGGTCGACTGTGATAGGCGGGCAAATCCTCCGGCCGGGCATCGACTTGACCCGCGACATAGGCCAGGAAAGCATAGGGCAGGACCTCATCCGATGGCGGCACCCTGCCTGGATGCCGTGCGAGGCAGAACTGGACGGCATAGCCAAGCCGGCTCTGCGGCAGCCGCTTGCCGGTGATCCGGTCAAGCTCTTCCCGGTTCAGGGTATAGTGCTGGATCAGGCTGCGGTCATCATGGGGGATACCGAGCATGCTCTGCCATTGCAGAGGCGTCAACAGCCTGCAACGGGCCATTCTTGATTCCGGTTGAAGCGGTGGGGAACTGGTTTCGTCATGTGCTTAATTGCCTGGGTTGCGTGGATCATACCTTGGCGTAAGCAACCCCAGGATACTATCCAGCCGCCGCAATAGCATGGTGGCCGACGCGATGCCCACCGGCTGCCCGCCGGTAAAAGGCAGCCGAGGGCCACAGCCGTCACCTGCCTTGATACTTGCTCGCTCACGGCCCGTGAAGATGACCGTCAAACGGCCTTTTGACGGCCACCTCCCAAACTGTCCGTTTATTGGCCTTTACAATGACTTTCCGGACTCATAGATTAACGGACAAGTTTGCGGACAAAAGGCGGACGGCGATGGTCGAAATCGGGTATGCGCGCGTCTCAACCAGCGAACAGGACCTTGCCCTCCAGCTCGACGCCCTCGCCAAAGCCGGCTGTACCCGCGTCTTCGAGGACAAGGCCTCCGGTGCCAGGACCGACCGGCCCGGCCTGACGACGGCCTTGGCCTTTCTACGGGAGGGCGACGTTCTCGTTGTTTGGAAGCTGGACAGGCTCGGCCGCTCTCTACCGCATTTGATCGAAACCGTCACAACCCTAGAAGAACGTGGCATTGGCTTTCGGTCGCTAACCGAAGCCATCGACACCACCACGCCTGGCGGGCGGTTGATCTTCCATATCTTCGGGGCGTTGGGGCAGTTCGAACGAGACCTGATCCGGGAACGGACCCGCGCTGGCTTGGATGTCGCCATCGCCCGTGGGCGACGCGGTGGCCGCAAGCCCGTGGTCACCGACGACAAGCTGCGACGGGCGATGGCCTTGATCGCCCAGGGCCTGACGGTTCGGGAGGCAGCCGCCAGGGTTAAGGTTGGGAAGACCGCCCTCTACGCAGCCATGGACAAGGTTTCCGACACCGAAACCGGTGGCTGAAATCTCATGTTCGCCCTACGCTGGCGCGCCTTTTGCGGATGACGGGGCAAACACCGCGCGTATCGGGCAGTCCCGCGATGGCGGACAGTTCAACTCGTGCCGGTCGAAGATTCCAGCAGGGCTTCCTCGGAAACATTTGATTGAGCTGCCGCACGCTCCTGTGCCTGCGCCAGGATTTCGCCGACGGTGCGCAGCCGCTGTTGCATACGAGGTGACACAAAATCCAGGAAAGCCCGTAACTTGAGAGGCTGGTGCGGCCGAGGCGCGTGCACTATGTGGACTGGAAACGGTGCCGGGGCCCATTCGGTAAGGATCGGGACAAGGGAACCATCACTGACGCTGTCGGCGGCCTGATAGGAGATGATGTAGGCGATACCGAGGCCCGCCGTTGCGCCCGCGATCACGGCATCGGCGGTGTTGACTGAATAGCGGGGCCGGATGATCGTGCTTTGCTCGCCGCGCGGCCCTGAAAACATCCAGTCGCGCCATAGTTCGAGCCCCTCATAGGCAATGCATCCATGCTCGACGAGATCGTCGGGGGTTTGTGGCGCACCGCGCCGGGAGAGATAGTCTGGGCTTGCACAGGTGACCCAGCGGACCTCTCCGACGCGCTTGGCGACCAGCGTGCTGTTGGGGAGATTGCCGAGACGGATGGCGACGTCCACATGTGACTCGACCAGATCGACGACGCCATCGGTCAGTGCCAACCTCACCGTCACCTCCGGATAGGCTTCCAGAAAATCGTGGATGATCGGCGCGACATGGGTCTTGCCGAACATGATCGGTGCTGTGATCAGAAGCTCGCCGCGCGGTGCGCGATATTCGCCAGATGCGGCGCGCTCGGCCTCAGCCAGTTCCTCCAGGACACGGCGCGCGGAGGCGACGTAGGCTGTCCCGGCTTCGGTCAGCAGCAACTTGCGGCTCGTGCGCACCACCAGTTGCGAGCCGAGCATGGCTTCGAGATCGGAGACGCGCCGGCTGACAGTCGGCAGCGGAATGTTCAGCGTCCGCGACGCCGCAGAGAGGCTCCCGCCATCAACGGCCGCAACCAAAGTGCGCATCGCCTCGAACCGATCCATTAACCCTCTCGTATAGCGGAAGTCTATCTTTCATTATTACTAGCTATTGGGGAAATGTGGAAGGCGGTAATTCTCTTTCACGGGCCGATCAGGCCAGTTGAACAAGAGGCAAAGCCCATGTCGCAGATACCGACGCCAAGCGTGGAGGATGCTCCTGTTCAGTCCAGGCCATTGCTTGCGCATGTCGATCAGCGGTTCGGTGGAATTCCCAATTTCTATCGGATCGTCTCGAACAGTCCTGCTGTGCTGCAGGCGGTCCTGGGCTTCCAGGGTGCGCTGATCGACGGGGCGCTCGACCCGTCGATCGCGGAGCGCATTGCGCTCACTGTCGCCGAGGTCACCGGCGTTCACAGCATGACCAGCAAGGAGGTTCGAGACCGCTACGCTCATGTCTGGGCGACCGGGAACGGACGGATCGTCGGCTTCCGCCAGTACATCGATACTCTCGCTATCGAGGAGGCCCACTCATGAGCCGGGTTGCGATCGTCACCGGCGCGAGCCGCGGCATCGGCCGCGCGACCGCCATCCGACTGGGCCGGGATTTCGAGGCGGTCGCCATCGTCGCACGCTCGGCTGACAGCTTGGCGGAGACCGCCGGAATCCTTCGCACCTCGGGTGTCGAACCGCTGGCGCTCGCGAAAGACCTGCGTGATCCGGACGCCTGCAAGGCCGTCATCAGGGACACTCTCGACCACTTCGGACGGATCGATGCGCTGGCGTGCATTGCCGGTGCGGTGTCGCAGGCGGACCTGTTTACACTGTCGGATGAGGAATGGGACGACGGCCTGGCCCTGAAGTTCCATTCAGCCCGCCGTCTTACGCTCGCGGCGTGGGATGCACTGACAACGTCGGGCGGTTCGGTCGCCATCACGTCGGGAACGTCTGCTTACAATCCCAAGGCGTCGCTGGCTGCCGTGGGCACCATCAATGCCGCGATCGTCGCGCTGGCGAAGACGTTCTCCGAACGGGGCGTCAAGGACGGGGTGCAGGTCAATTCGATCCTGCCCGGATCGGTTTTGACGGACCGGCGACGGTCGATGCTGCAGGGTTACGCCGACCAGCATGGGCTGCCTCTCGACGTGGCGACCGAGAAGTTTGCCGCCGAGATCGGCATCGCCCGTTACGGTCAGCCCGATGACGTTGCAAACGTCATCGCGTTCCTGTTCGCGCCGGAAAGTCATTGGGTGACCGGGACGGCTGTCAGGGTCGATGGCGGGGAAACCAAGCTTGTCTGACGATGGTGACGTAAGCCAGCCGCCTGTCAGACCTTTCCGAAGGAGACCTTCCTTGAATTTACGTTATCTTCTGGCCGTCGCCGCAATGCTCTTAGCGCCGTATTCGGCTGTCGCTCAGAGCCTTCAATCGACGTTCGCGACGACCACCTATCACACGGTCAAGGTGGACGGAATCGGGATGTTCTACCGCGAGGCCGGTCCCAAGGACGCCCCGACGATCATTCTACTACATGGCTTTCCGTCGTCATCGCGAGCATTCGACACGCTGATCCCGCTGCTCGCGACGCGCTATCACGTGATCGCGCCCGACTTGCCGGGTTTCGGGCACAGCGACGCTCCGCCGCCGCAGGTCTACCCATACACTTTCGACCGGCTCGCAAGCTCGGTCGATGCGCTGCTGCAGACGATCAAAATCGACCGCTACTCGCTCTATCTGCACGATTACGGCGCGCCGGTCGGTTACCGCATCGTCCTGGCGCATCCTGAACGACTGCACGCGCTGATCATTCAAAACGGCAATGCCTACCAGGAAGGTCTGGGTGCGAAGTGGGCGAAGATCGCGGAATATTGGGCGGACCCGCAGGCGCATATGGACGTGGTCGATGCGTTTCTCTCATTTGAAGCGACGAAGCAGCGTCATGTCGCTGGCTCGTCGCATCCGGAGCGATATAATCCGGACACTTGGAATGACGAGTTCGCTTTCCTGGCAAAGCCGGGCCAGCGCGAGATCCAGGCGGCCTTGCTCTACGACTACCGCACGAATGTCGCGGCGTATGCTGAATGGCAGGCGTGGTTTCGCGAACATAGGCCACCAACGCTTGTCGCTTGGGGCGCAAATGATCCTTCGTTTCTTGCAGCCGGCGGCCTAGCATATCGACGCGATCTGCCAGATGCGGAAATCCATATGCTTGATGCTGGACACTTCGCGCTCGATGAAAAGACCGACGAAATCGCCGGCCTGATCCTCGGGTTCATGACGCGCCACGCGCAGTGAATTGAGGGAGCCCCATCGTCTAGATGCGGTATGGGGCCGGCCGATAGTAGCGGCTTGTGTGGCTGTCCTCCAGAGTGATGTGTGAGTAGCAACGGGGTCCTGATCCGTGTTGATTTCCACGCGGAACTGACCCGGGAAGGCGGCTTATTTCCATTGAGAATTGACCCATGTGACCCTTCCCCCTTCGCGTTGAGCGACGGGGGGCACCGGAGTGATCGACATGGGACTTTTGAATGTCATCCGTCGTTTGGCTTTGCGGGAGACGGTGGCGATCCGGGAGATCGCGCGCCGGACCGGTCTGTCGCGGAATACCATTAAGAAGTATTTGAACGCCGGGATGATCGAGCCGAAGTTCTCGATACCGGAGCGACCCAGCAAGCTGGACCCGTTCGCCGACAAGTTGGCAGCCTGGCTCAAGGCCGAGGCCTCCACATCGCGTAAGCAGCGCCGAACCTTGAAACATATGCACGCCGATCTGATCGCGCTGGGGTTCACCGGTTCTTATAACCGGGTTGCGGCCTTTGCCCGTGAATG
>NZ_JBMDKE010000063.1:0-23037 GCF_057809555.1 Niveispirillum sp. FG156
AGCGGCTCGCCATGCCCGATGGGTCGGTCGCGGTCTTCAGGCGGCCATAGGCGTCGTAGGTGAAATTCGTGGTGGGCCGGCGCGGAGCCGATTCGCCGGAGGGCGTGATGGCGGGTTGTTCCAGCTTGCTCAGCAGGCCCGTCGCGGGGCTGTAGGTCAGGTCGGTGACATTGCCGCGGGCATCGGTCACCTTCGTCGGCTTGTTGAGCTGCGGGTGCCATTGCACCCGGACCTTCGTATCCGCCAGCACCGGTGGTACGTTCGGTCGCGCCACGCGGGTCATGCCGGTGGTATTGTTACGCGTGTCATAGGTGAAAAGCTGTTTCTCCCCCATCGGATAGCGATATTCCACCACCCGCCCGCGCCCGTCGGGCAGGGCCTGGGTCACATACCCAAGCTCATCCACCACGCGGCGCAGATACCCGTCACGGTCATAGCCGACATCATAGCGGCTCCCCAGCGGGTCCACCCGCGCCCCGCCGAACCCAGCGGCATAATGGAACCGATAGGGCGTGCGCGTGCCCGCCACCGCGCCCGCATCCTCCACCGCCACAACCCGATGCTGGCTGTCGTAACTGTACCGCACAAAGGCCGCTGTCGGCGCAACCGGGCGATAGACGGACAGAAGACGGTAGCGGTTGGCAACCACGCCGGTCATGAAGTCATAGGACTGACCATCCGGTCCCGTATGCCGCATCCCACCACAAGTTGGGGGGTGCGGCGGGCTGTCGTTACAGGGCGAAAAGCCGATGCTTACTGCCCGCCGGTCAGCCCCGCTCAGCCCATTGTCGAACCCGTCCAACCCGGACCGGGCAAACCGGATCGAACGGCCCAGATTATTGGAGACCGACACCAGATCCTGCGGCGCGTTGGGCAGGTTATTCACCGAAGCGTAGGAAAGGCTGAGCGTCACACCCTGGGGGAACTGCCAATCGGTCAGCCGGAAGCCCTGCTGCACATAGCAATTCTCCTTCTCCAGCGTGACAACGATATGCTTATGCTGGAAAATCTGCGTATCGCCCGACGGGCTGGTCACCGTCAGCGCCATGCCGCCATGGCCCCAGCCCCGGTTCTGCGGCCGCGGGCCGGGGTTAAGGTTGCAGCCTGTCTCGATGAACGGCGTGCGGTTGCCCGTCACATCCAGGCGCGCGGCACCGCCGCCGGGGCTGACCCATTGATTGTTGGTCAGACGCACGAATTGCCGTGTGTCCGCGCCCACCGTCACCGTCGCAACATTGCCGCTGACCCGTGCCAGCCACCAGGAGGCCGCCAGTACCGCTGCCGCCTCCCGCTCAGGTGCCGGTGCCGCGCGGTAGATATCCTGCAGGGCCAGGAACGCAGCGATCGTATCAGCGCTCGCCCTGATGTCACCGCGTCCCATGGTTTCCAGCACGCTGGACGAAATTGATGCCGAGGAAGACCAGTTCGTCGTCCAGGGTGATTGCGGCTGCGACAAGGGGCTGGGCGTGGCACCCGGCAGTTCCGGCGTGCCCCCGCGCCAGATCAGGCTTGCCGACAGTTGATAGGGGAACTTGCCGCTGCCCACCGACAGACCCACCGGGCTCTGGTAGGTCAGAGAGCCGGTCTTGATATCCACGCCAAGCGCCGAGGATTTGTCCACGAACTTGGCCTTCAGCACGTCCGCCGCCGTGCCCGGATCATATTGGGCCTGCTGGAACGACTGAATCCCCGCACCGCCGCCCTTGGCATTGGCGCCCTGGTTGACCGCCACATGCGCAATCTCCACCGGATCGCCGTTCGTGTCGTATTTCGTGGCGATCAGTGCACCGCCACGCTGGCGCGTGCGGCGGTGGAAATAGAAATTGCCGCTGCCAGTATCCTTGACGATCTCCCCGATGCGCGCGCCTGGGCCCAGGAAACTTTCCGCCGAGGTCACCACCTGGAAGCCTGCTCCGGCATAAAGGCCGATGGCATTGGTCAGATCGGTACGGAAATTTCCGTCAGCGCTCATCAACGGCTCGATCACGGACCCTTCGCCGTGATAGGACGCGAAGGTCGGGCTGGCTGACGCTTCCAGCAGCGTCAGGCCCGTGGCCTGCGCCGCATTGGCGCTTCCGTACTGATAGAACCGGCGCGCCCCGGCACTGGTGAATGTCGCGGTCTGCCCTGTCCCCTGCTTGTTGACCGGGTCGGTGTTCAGGGCCGGATTGTTGCTGTTGTTGCCCGATGACGGGTTGTTGGCCCAGGCCAGCCGCGTCGTCGTCGATACCGAATCCGGTACGTCGACCGCCTCCACCGGCACCTGGCCTTCCAGGGCCTCCATCGTGTGGGCGATGGCCAGCAGCGTGCCCCGGCGCTTGGCCGCGTCACCCGTGCGGCTGGTCAGGCTGATGGCGCTATCGACGTCGATCCGGTCGAAACTGTCGGCCAGGGTGTAGAAAAGCTGACCATTGGCGGCGGACGGACCCTGCGTGATCCGCTTGATGGCCGTGGCCTCGCCATCGGCAGAGACCACGCCCAGCGAATGGTGATGCACGAAATGGCTGTTGGCCAGGGTGGCGTGCAAGCGGGCCGCCGTGCCGGCCTGTGCCAACCACGCCGCCGCCATCTGTTCGCGCCTTCCATCCCCGACGGTACCGATAAGGCTGCTGCAGGTGGGTTCCTGGTACTGGTCAAAGTCGGGGCACCCCCTGCCCATGGCATAGAGCATGGGCACCAGCTTGTCAGGCCGCGTGCCCCAGCGTGTGGCCAGACCCGATCCGATCTCGCCCCAACCATTGACGATGGTCAGTGGCACCAGCATCCGGACCTGCTTGTCCGCCACCCCATCCATGTAGGAGCCGGCAGCGGCGGCATAGGGATGATCAGCCTTCAGCACGATGCGGCCCTGGCGGCCGTACCGCACTTCCTGATCCACCGTTCCGGTAGCCAGGGTGATGTCGGCCATGTCATCGCCGCGCAGTCGCAAAGTCCCGACGAATTTGTTCAGCCCGCTGTCCGGATTGTTGCTGGTGTATTCACTGGCTGCAACCGCCTCTTCCCGATTGAAATTGGTGTCCAGCACCAGCTTGTGCCCCGCAATGCGGTCGGCAAACAGGGTCCGGGAAAACAGCTCCGTTGGGTTGCCGCCGATTACCCCGGTGAATTTCTCGAAGATAACGCTGACCGTTAGCTTTGACCGGTACGCATCCGGAATGTCGGTCCAGGTGGCGCGGATGGAGGTGCTGTAGGCCGGGGCGGGCGGCGGCTCGGCCGCGTTGGCAGGCAGCCAAGGTTGAATTTCCGGTCGATTGATCAGATCCGACAGGCGCCCCGCCGGTTGATCATCTTTCAACAGGGTATCGTTGATATGGGACAGAAGCGTGGCCGCCCGCGTGTCCAGCGTGGAATCCAGCGCCGTCTTGTTCAGCGTCCGGACATAAGGGACATTCTGGTCGGTGCCCGTTTCCATGCCGTCGATGGCGGCATTAAGCGCCGATTCGGCCTCATACCCGGCCTTGACTGTGACGCTGGGGGCGCCTGATGGTGCAACATAGGGCTTGTCGCTGGGGTCATAGGTGACCTGTTTGCCATTGACCGTCGCCACAACCCAGATATGGGCCATCGCCACGCTGCTGATCTGCCCGGTATAGTCGCAGGCAGGACTGGTGCTGCCATTGATCGCCGCCGGAATACCGCCGCTGGACAGCAGCTGGCAGGCGGCCCTGGCATCGCTGATGCCGGTCCAGGCTTGGAACTGCGGCCCGGTCAGCGTGACTGTACCCAGCCGATACTCCGCCGGGACAGTGGCCGCGCGCAGCAGCGTTACCAACAGATGCGCCTGGTCAAAGGCATTGCCGGTGCGGTCGATCACCGCGCCGCGCGCGCCGCGCGCCAGACCGAAGGTCCAGACCCGGTCGATATTGTTTCGCACGAATCCGTAAATCCGGTGGGGATCGCGCCCTAACGCCTCTGCTATGCCTGTGAACTCGTCAGTGGGCAGGGGCAGGTCATCACGGGTAAAGGCGGCGCCCTGGCTATCATAGTAGCCATATGCATCGGTCGGCGAAACGAGAGGGGCGGTGCCGATCTTTACGGCAGCGGGGGCCGTCTGGGCCATGGAAGGGGAGGGAGGGAGTCCGCAGGCCAAGGCGAGCACAGCCAGAAAAGGCAGGAGAGGGCGTTCAACTCTGCAAGATATGACCATGCCGATCCCCATTAAGGCCATTCTGGCCATATGGCTAATTCATACATGATAATTTTTTTCCTTGGCAAGAATCATCTTTGCGTTCAGGATGGAATTACATTCTGTTTGTCTGAAATTTTTACAGAATTTTGTCATAAAACAGTATATATTTAAGATGTTCTGATTTTTTATTTATGTAAAAGACACATCTCAGTGTGTGTTGACTCTCAAAGGGCGGGTTCAATTGCGGTAATTGCTATGCAAGGTGGAGGAGGCAGACTTGACGCGCCTTTTTGTTGTTGCTCTCGCGTTGCTGTGCTGCATGCCCGTGCCGGTCCAGGCCCAGACGTCACCGCCCACGCAAGGCAGTGTGGCCTATCGCTACGACGCCCTCGGTCGCCTCATCGAGGTCCGGTATCCCAATGGCCGCGTCGTCACCTACAGCTATGACAAGGCTGGCAACCGCACGACGGTTCTTGTTGGCGGCTGAATTTCTCCGGCGCGTGAAATACCGCCACCAGATCCCAGGTAGACCCGATGTCCGTGAACAGGTTGCAAGGTTTCCTCGCGGGCGAACTGCCCTTTGCCGCCCTGCTGGCGCAACTGCCGGTCGCGGTAGCGGGACAGGTGGGTATCACATCCACGTATTGTAGGCCGATCCCGGGGCGGACATGCCCTTCGCGGGTCCGGAAGGTGCCTTCTTTGTCCAGGCTCTCGGCGGTGCCGCCATTCCTGCCGCCATTGGTCCCGGGCCCAACGCCCCAATTCATGCGGCGTGTTTTAACCGAGGCAGCGGCCCCGTCGCTGCCACCACCTATGCGGGGCGCGACCTGGTCCTGACCGGCCACGGAACGGGCGGTTATCTCGCGTTGGCCTTGCGTTGTCTTCTGCCTGGGCAGGTTACCCGCGCCTATATCTTCGACACGCCGGCCCACGGGTTGCGGGCGGCCTTGCCCCGGGAACAGCCAGCCATGGGGCAGCATTACCCCACGCTGCTTGCCCTCGCGCCACCAGAGGCGGAGCAGGTCCGGAAGCTGCGGGGAGAGCATCGCGTTGCGATCCTTGCGGCCCTTGCCCTGCTCGACGCGGATCAGCATGCGCGTGCTGTCGATATCGTCGACCTTGAGATGAGCTACCTCCGATAACCGCAGGCCTGCGCCATAGGCGACACCGAGCGCGGCCTTGTATTTGGTCCCCGGTGCTGACTCCAGCAATCGGGCGGCCTCCTCGACGCTGAGCACATCCGGCAGCTTGCGATTGTAGCGGGTGACGACCAGGCTCCGGGCCAGATCGGGGCGCCCCAGGGTCACGCCGAAGAAGAAACGCAACGCCGAGACGGCACCATTGATGGACGCCACGTCGACGCCATTCTCGTGCTGATGAAGCTGAAAACGACGGAGCTCTTCGCTGGTCGCGGTATCGGGCGGGCGCCCGAGGAACGCCACGAAAGTGCGAACATGGCGGACGTAATCCTGCCGAGTATGCTCTCCCAGCTCCCGGATGAGCATGTCGTCGAGCATACGCTGGCGGAGCGGGCTGACCGGCGTAGAAGGCGAAACATTGACCATGGCATGTTCCTCTCGCATTGAAGGAACCTCCATGGTCAGGCCGCGGCTCAGCCTGTCTCAACACCTCCCTGCCTCTCGCGACAGCGCAACTCGCACCGATCCCGCGAAGCGGGTTCGTGCACGGAGCGCAAAGCCGACGTCCTACCCCCACCGCTCCATCCCCAACCCTTCCGCTGCCAACGCCCAGGGGTGCATTCTGCTCTCGTAAACCATCACATGCGGCGGCGGGAAGTTCGGGTCGGCGAACGCTCCGACGGCGATGGCGATGAAATCGGGTGCCCCGTCCAACTCCCAATAGACGGTCGAGCCGCAGGTGGGACAGAAATGGAAGGTGGCGGTGCCGCCGCTGTCACCCTGGCGGGACCAGGTGGTGGTGTGGCCCGTGATGCTGACGCGGTCGCGCGGGAACCGGGCTTGGGTGGCAAAGACGCTGCCGGTGCGTTTCTGGCATTCCAGGCAATGGCACATGGAAACCCGCAGCGGCTCCCCCTCACAGGTCAGGCGCATTTGGCCGCAACTGCATGACGCGATCCGGGTGGTCAAGGGCTTCTCCTGTCACTGTTGTGTCTGGTTTCAGCAGGCGGACTTGGCGATCAGCGTGACACCGGCCAAGCCCTTGAAATGCGCGTCGCAGGTCAGCAATTCCGCCCCCCGCTGGCGCGCGGTGGCGTAAATCACGGCGTCGGCGGTGGCCAGCCTGTGTTCACGGTGCAGGTCCGCCGCCATCAGGGCGATAGTGGTATCCAATGGTACGACAATGCATTTCTGGGTGTAGGCGATCACTTGATCGGCCTTGTCTTCGCCCAGTTCGCGCACCAGCCATTTTGACAGTTCAAGCTGCACAATGGTTGGCACGATACAATTGGTCCTGTCCGGGAACTCTATCCCCAACCTGCGCCCCAGGTCGCTATCCACCAGCCATTCGATCCAGGCCGAGGTATCGACCAAGCGCATTACCGAGGCCATCAGTAGCGATCCGAGCGATCACGGTAGCCCTCTTTATTGGCACCCTTGGCGATACCAGCAAGTTGGGTCAGCTCCGGCACCGGCATCACCAGGACGCCTTTGCCCTTCGGGATGAATACGAACTCCTGCCCCGCTTCCCACTGCTGCTCCTCGCGGACAGCCTTGGGGATGGAAATTTGAAACTTGCTGGACAGGGTGGCTGTGGCTGCCATGTCATACCTCTGCTATATCGATTACCCTCTGGTAAGAATATACCTGTCAGCGATCCCGTGCCAGCGAACGATAGCCCTCCCAATCACCCCGGAAAATGCTCCACATGCATGTCGCCGGTACGGCCGTAATAGACGACGCGGCGGCCCAGGAAGGTGACGAGGTAGCCGGCGCAGCCCGCCGCCATGACCCTGTCACAGAAGGCGGGATAGGAATAGTCCGGCCCGTCGGCCTGGGCCCAGCGGATCAGGCGTTCTACAGCTGGCGCATCGAAGGCTGGGGGGATGGTGCCGGCAGCGTGCGGCAAGGGCAGGGTGATGCTGTCGCCATCGGGCAGGTAATAGCTCTGCGTGCCGCAGCGGTAATCCACCAGATACCCCTCGAACCCCGCATTCACCAGCCGACCGATGATAGCGGGGAAGTTCAGGCTGCCTGTATGGGCGGCCTCCAGGCATTCACGGGCAAGGACGATCCGTTCCGCGTTCATGGCGGTTCTCCCTGGCTGATATTTGATTTCCAAGGAAACTATATTGATGTGGTTTCTTAGTCAACTAAATTGGCGCCCGGTGGTAGCAATCGCCCATTTCGTCATCCCGGCGAAAGCCGGGACCCAGCGTGAGGCGCGGTTAGCGCCGATATAATTCATGTCGCGGCAGACGCCGCTCTGCGCTGGGCCCCGGCCTTCGCCGGGGAGGCGGATTTTCTCAATCTCAACAGTCCCTAACCCGCTCGCCCGTCCGGCTCACCCGGCCTTGCGCGCCTTCGCCACCTTCAGATAAGGCGCCAGATAATGCCCCGTATGGCTGCGTGGGGCCTTGGCCACCTGTTCGGGCGTGCCGGCGGCCACGATCTCGCCGCCGCCATTGCCACCCTCCGGCCCCATGTCGATGATCCAGTCGGCGGTCTTGATGACCTCCAAATTATGTTCGATCACCAGCACGGTATTGCCCTGATCGACCAGCGCATGCAGCACTTCGAGCAGCTTGCGCACATCCTCGAAATGCAGGCCGGTCGTCGGCTCGTCCAGGATATAGATGGTGCGCCCCGTGGACCGGCGCGACAGTTCCTTGGCCAGCTTCACCCGCTGCGCCTCACCGCCCGACAGGGTGGTGGCCGGCTGGCCCACCTTGATATAGCCAAGGCCGACGCGGTCCAGTGTTTCCAGCTTGTCGCGGATGGACGGCACGGCGCGGAAAAACTCTGCCCCTTCCTCCACCGTCATGTCCAGCACTTCTGCGATGCTCTTGCCCTTGTAATGCACCTCCAGCGTTTCGCGGTTATAGCGTTTGCCGTGGCAGACATCGCAGGTGACATAGACGTCGGGCAGGAAATGCATCTCGATCTTGATGACGCCGTCGCCCTGGCACGCCTCGCACCGCCCGCCCTTGACGTTGAAGCTGAACCGGCCCGGCCCGTACCCGCGCGCCTTCGCCTCCGGCAATCCGGCGAACCAGTCGCGGATGGGCGTGAAACAGCCGGTATAGGTGGCGGGGTTGGATCGCGGCGTGCGACCGATGGGTGACTGGTCAATATCGATGACCTTGTCGATATTCTCCAGCCCATGGATCGCGTCATGTTCGCCCGGATGTTCGCGCGCCCCCATCAGCTTCTTGGCCAGCGCCTTGTACAAGGTCTCGACCACCAGCGTGGATTTGCCGCCCCCCGACACGCCCGTGACGCAGGTGAAGGTGCCCAGCGGCACCTTGGCCGACACATCGCGCAGATTGTTGGTGCGGCAGCCCGTGACCTCCAGGAACTGTCCCGGATGGCCGGGGCGGCGGACCTTGGGGATCTCGATGCGGCGGCGGCCCGACAGATACTGCGCCGTCAGGCTGTCCGGATGGGCCATCACCTCTGCCGGTGTGCCCTGCGCCACCACGGTGCCGCCATGCACGCCCGCCCCCGGCCCCATATCGACCAGATAATCGGCGATGCGGATCGCATCCTCATCATGTTCGACGACGATGACGGTGTTGCCGATATCGCGCAGGCGCTTAAGCGTGGTCAGCAGCCGGTCATTATCGCGCTGATGCAGGCCGATCGACGGCTCGTCCAGCACATAGAGCACACCCGTCAAACCCGACCCGATCTGTGACGCCAGCCGGATACGCTGGCTCTCGCCACCCGACAGGGTGCCTGACCCGCGGTCCAGCGCCAGATATTCCAGCCCGACATTATTGAGGAAGCCCAACCGCTCGTTGATCTCCTTCAGGATACGCACGGCAATGTCGCGCTGCTTCTGCGTCAAATGCGGGTCGAGCGCCAGGAACCATTCGGCGGCCTGACGGATGGACATGCGGCTGATATCGGCGATGGACAGGCCCTTGATCTTGACGGCCAGGGCCTCCGGCTTCAACCGCGCGCCGTTACAGGCCTCACAGGGCTGCGACGACTGGTACTTGGACAGTTCCTCGCGCACCAGCGCGCTTTCGGTTTCCTTCCAGCGGCGCTGCAGGTTGTTCACCACGCCTTCGAACGGCTTCTTGGTCTCGTATGACCGCAAGCCATCATCATAGCGCATGGTGATCGCCACCTTGCCCGACCCGAACAGGATGCAGTTGCGCACCTCTTCGGGCTGCTTTTCCCACGGCTTGTCGATAGTGCTGCCATAATGGGCGCAGATGCTTTCCAGGGTCTGCAGGTAGTATTGCGAGGTGGAATTGGCCCATGGCGCGATGGCCCCCTCCCGCAGGCTCAACCGTTCGTCGGGCACCACCAGCATCGGGTCGAAATAATGCTTCGACCCCAGCCCGTCACAGGCCGGGCAGGCGCCGAACGGATTGTTGAAGCTGAACAGGCGCGGCTCCACCTCCTCAATGGTGAAACCACTGACGGGGCAGGCGAATTTGGCGGAGAAGACGGTGCGCTCGCCATTGTCGGCATTCTCGGCAAAGATCAGGCCGTCGGACAGTTCCAGCCCCGTCTCAATCGAATCCGCCAGCCGGTTGCCCAGGTCGGCCTGCACCTTCAACCGGTCGACCACCACCTCGATATCATGCTTCAGCTTCTTGTCGAGGGTGGGGGCATCCTCGATCTCAACCATCTCGCCATTGATCTTCACGCGCTGGAACCCGCGCTTGCGCAACTCCGCTAGTTCCTTCTTGAACTCCCCCTTCTTGCCGCGCGCGATGGGGGCCAGAAGATACAACCGCGTCCCCTCCGGCATGTTCAGGATACGGTCCACCATCTGGCTGACCGTCTGGCTTTCGATGGGAAGGCCCGTGGCGGGGGAATAGGGGATGCCGATGCGCGCGAACAGCAGGCGCATATAGTCGTAAATCTCCGTCACCGTGCCGACGGTGGAGCGGGGGTTACGGCTGGTCGTCTTCTGTTCGATGGAGATGGCGGGCGACAGGCCCTCGATGCTGTCGACATCGGGCTTCTGCATCAGTTCCAGGAACTGCCGCGCATAGGCCGACAGGCTTTCCACATAGCGCCGCTGCCCCTCGGCATAGATCGTGTCGAAGGCCAGCGAGGATTTGCCCGACCCGGATAGGCCGGTGATAACCACAAGGCTGTCGCGCGGTAGATCCACATCGACATTCTTCAGGTTATGTTCGCGGGCGCCACGGACGGAAATATGCTTGTTCATCGGTTTTGATCTTCGGCTTTCTGTCCCGTGGGGCGGGCGGATGCTGCGATGCGATTAAGGATAGGCGATGCGACCGGTTTGAAAAGGCCACGCGAACGCGGCCCCGTCATGTGGGCAGTAAAGCGGATAACCGTTTCGGGGCGACGGCGCGATAGCTTTCCAGCGTCCAATGGCATAACCGCTCGACATCGATCCCGTCACCCGGCTGGAACTTGAACGTGACCCAGCCGGCCTTGCCCAACCCATACCCCGTCGGTGCGGCACCCGGCATGTCCAGGGCAAAGTCGCGGGAGTGGGGGAGTTTCAGGCTGACGCGGAACACGCCCTCGTAATGGTTCACGAAGATGAATATCTTGCCGCGCACCTTGATCACCCGCTCCCCCCAGGGGAAATCCTCCGCCGCCTCGGGCAGGGTCAGGGCATGATCCTTCAAGGCCTGCTCGGCATCGGCAAAAGGAAGGTCGTTCATGGTCGCGTCCGGCTGGTCATGGGACGAGGTGACAATGCCCTGTCCATCAGTGGAATGCAATGTTCTTGTATTGTTCCTATTAAAAATGTAGAAAGCAGCAGGGGGCAGCGTGTAGGCTGCGAGCCATCCGGCGGCGGGCGACTTCCGCCGACGATCCCTTTTTGCGAAAGAGCGACAGCATGGCGGGCAGCGTCAACAAGGTCATCCTCATTGGTAACCTGGGCAAGGAACCGGAAGTCCGGTCATTGCAGAATGGCGGCAAGGTCTGCACACTGCGTATCGCGACCTCGGAAACCTGGAAGGACCGTGGCACGGGTGAGCGTCAGGAACGGACGCAGTGGCACAGTGTCGTGATCTTCAACGAAAATCTGGTCGGCGTGGCCGAACGTTTCCTGAAGAAGGGCAGCAAGGTCTATATCGAGGGCCAGCTTGAAACCCGCAAGTGGCAGGATCAGCAGGGCCAGGAACGCTACACGACGGAGGTCGTGTTGCGGCAGTTCCGGGGCGAACTGACCCTGCTGGATGGCCGTGAAGGCGGCGGCATGGGTGCTGGCGGCGGCAGCTATGATGACCGTGGCGGCGATTATGGCGGCGGCAGCAGTGGCGGCGGCGGTTACAGCGGTGGGGGCGGTGGCTCCTATGGCGGTGGCGGCGGCGATTACGGCGGCGGCAACCGTAGTGGCGGCTCTCGTGGCGGCTCCGGCGGTGGTAGCAGCCGGCCCAGCCCGGCGGCCGATCTGGACGACGAAATTCCGTTCTGATCCGCTGAACATCGGAAGTCGAAAAGGCGGCCTGAAGCAGGGCCGCCTTTTTATTTGGCTGGAAAGCAGTGCCGGTATGGCGTTGAGGACAGCCATGCCAAAGACCGCGTCACGGGTATGCCAGCAATGACCAGGGCGGAATGGTTCTGTGGGCGTCGTCACAGCCCCTGATCCTGCACTGCGTCATAACTCTCCCATGCCAAGGGGGTGACAAACCCCATGCCAGTGCATGCGATGAGACCTATCATGAAGAATGTTCTGCCCATCGGCGCCCTTTTGCTGGCTGCCGTTCTGTCCGCTCCTGCCCATGCCGCGCCCGCTGATGATCTGGGCCTGCGTCTGGACCGTGTTTGTGCCGCCGTGCCGGTGCCCGGTTTGGATGGCAAGCCGGTGGAACAGCAGGGCCGGGCCGTTGATGCCTATGCCGCAGCCATCGCCACCTATCAGGATTGCCTGCATCAGGAACTGCGCGCCTCGCGCGCTGGCCTGACCCAGTCCGAACAGGCCCTGATCGCGGGCCGGCTCAGCCGCAGTGCCTATGATCTGACGGCTATCCGCCTGGATTATGCCGGTGCCATGCGCGCCTCACGCGCCGCCACGGTGCAGGTGGCCGAACGCACGCATTAGAACAGCTTTCCCACGCCTCTCCACAGGGGGCCATGGAAAAGGCCGGGTCCCGCGACAGGACCCGGCCTTCTTTCTTTTCAACAGGGGCGGTTCCGATGGGCCGGAACCGCCCTTACTATACTCAGCCCAGAACGCTGTCGGCGCTGACCACCGCCCCCAGATGGGCGATGCCGGGATATGTCAGCTGGCCCTTGGCGACGTTCAGGCCGTTGCGCAGATGCACATCATCCTTCAGGGCCTTGACCCAGCCCTTGTCGGCCAGGGCCAGCACGAACGGGGCCGTGGCATTGTTCAGCGCGAAGGTGGAGGTACGGGCGACCGCACCCGGCATGTTGGCCACGCAGTAATGGATCACGCCATCCACAACATAGGTCGGGTCGGCATGGGTGGTGGCGTGGCTGGTCTCAAAGCAGCCGCCCTGATCGATGGCGACATCGACCAGAACCGCACCCTTCTTCATGCGGGCAACCAGTTCACGGCTGACGACCTTCGGGGCCTCGGCGCCCGGCACCAGAACGGCGCCGATGACCAGATCGGCCTCCAGAACAGCCTGCTCGATGGTTTCGACATTGGCATAGACGGTGTTCAGGCGGCGGCCGAACTGCTGATCCAGCTGACGCAGCCGGTCCAGCGACTTGTCCAGAACGGTGACATGGGCTTCCAGGCCCATGGCCATGCGGGCGGCATTGGTGCCGACCACGCCGCCGCCGATGATGGCGACCTTGGCCGGGGGCGTGCCGGGAACGCCGCCCAGCAGGATGCCGATGCCGCCATAGGACTTCTCAAGGCAGTGCGCGCCGGCCTGGATGGACATGCGCCCGGCCACTTCCGACATTGGGGCCAGCAGGGGCAGGCCGCCATTGCGGTCGGTCACGGTCTCATAGGCGATGCAGATGGCGCCCGATTCCTGCAACAGCTTGGTCTGTTCCGGATCGGGCGCCAGATGCAGATAGGTGAACAGGACCTGGCCGGGGCGCAGCATCTTGCATTCGACCGGCTGCGGCTCCTTGACCTTCACGATCATGTCGGCGCGGGCGAAGATTTCCTCGGCGCTATCCACGATGGTGGCGCCGGCGGCGACATACAGATCGTCGCTCAGGCCGATGGCGGTGCCGGCGTCCTTCTGGACGATCACCTGATGGCCATGGACCGTCAGCTGACGCACATTGCCGGGGATCAGGCCGACGCGATATTCGTGATTCTTGATCTCTTTCGGAACGCCGATGAGCATGTTTTTTCTCCCTGTTCGGATGTGAGGAGAGAATACGCCCGAACCCCACCGAATGTCCTTGCAAAGACCGGGTTTGGCATGGCCCTATTTCGACGTTTCGTGCATGAAATTCGGCATATGTGGTGGATTATGCGGCCAATCGACCTTGACGCCATTGATCGTAAGATTCTGATAAAGGTGCAGGCCGATGGCCGCATCTCCGTCGCCGACCTTGCCGACCATGTCGGGCTGTCACCATCCGCCTGTCACCGCCGCCTGAAACGGCTGGAGGATGAAGGCGTGATCGAGGGCTATGTGGCCCTGGTCAGCCCCGCCGCCCTGGGTCGCGGAACCTCCGTCTTCGTGCAGATCACGCTGGACCGGCAGCAGGATCAGGACCTGCGCGCGTTTGAGGCCAAGGTGATGGAATGCCCGGAGGTGATGGAATGCTATCTGATGGCGGGCGATGCCGATTTCATGCTGCGCGTCGTTGTCGCCGATGGCAGCGATTATGAACGCCTGCACACCCAGACCCTAACCCGCCTGCCCGGTGTGGCGCGGGTACGGTCCAGCTTCACCTTGCGCACGGTTGCCAAACGCACCAGCGTGCCGATGCGGTAAGGCAGGTCTTAACTCGGATAGATCCCCTCCATGGCGATAACGGGGATCAGGCCCGGCGGCGTGCTTGCTGCATTCATCAGGTTGGGAAGGGCGAAGTTGTTTCGCCCATCGCCGCCGAAACGGTTGCCCAGCACATAGAACAGGAACGGATACTGGCTCTTCGGCAGGATGGCGCCATCACAGCGCCGCCAACCCTCCGCGCCGGTTTCAAACGCCAGATAGATCACCTGCCCGAAATAGGCGTCGATCTGCGGCATCCCGTCCTGTCCGCCCCCCTCCTGCGGATGCACCCCGTTCACGCAGATCAGCGGCAGCAGGCCCTTGGGCGTGGTGGGGGCGCCGACAAGATTGGGCAGGGCGAAATTACTCTGCCCGTCCCCGCCGAAACGCGTGCCCAACAGGCTGAACAGCGGCCAGTATTTGTTGATCGGCAGCAAAGAGCCGTCACAGACGGCCCAGCCATCCGATGCCCGCCGCGCCACCACATACAGAATCTGTCCTGTCAGGGCCGGAACCGCACTGACGGGGGCGACGGCGCTGACTGGTGAGGGCAGCCCCGGAAACCGCCCGGACAGATTGATGATGGGCGTCAGGCCCGCCGGTGTGGCGGGGTCCCGCGTCAGGTCGGGCAGGGAGAATTCCTTCTGGTCGCTGACGCCCATGATCGACGCCAGGGCAACCTTGTCCCGGACCTGCCACCGCTGCCCCTCGCACCGCTCCCATCCCGATGGCGGACCGCCAAACCCGACATGCAGAATGGCCCCGGTGAAATAGGTGTCGAGTTGATTGACCATTCCACAGCCCTTATTGTGGGTACATGATGCTGACGGCATCGGTATTGGCAAATGACGGACAGGCAGTAGTGCCTGGATTACCGCGGCAGGTTGGGATATTCCCCCAGCAGGGAGATGATGGGCAGCAGCCCCTTGGGCGTGCTTGGTGCGTTTACCAGATTGGGCAGGGCGAAATTCGACCGACCGTCCCCACCAAAGCTGTTGCCGAGCAAGCTGAACAGTGGGGCGTAAGAGGCGATGGACATCAGCGCGCCGTCACAGACGGCCCAGCCCTCCGGCGCGTGCCGGTAGGGAACATAGATGACCTGTCCAAGGAAGGACTCTGGCATGGAAAATCTCCGTCCGAAAAGGAAACCTTGATGCGGCGAGGCTAATCATATGACCAAGAACAATCAATTGATTAATATGTTAATATTTTGGCAATTTTTATTTCCTTAATGGCACAAGCGGGGAAACCTCATGACCATCATCCGTGTGGGCTGCGGCGCCTTCATCACCGACGGGCAGGGCCGTCTGCTGCTCGTCAAACGCCGCCGCAATCCGGAGGCAGACCATTGGGGCCTGCCCGGCGGCAAGGTCGATTTCCTGGAACCCGTACCCGACACGATCCGCCGCGAAATCGCAGAGGAATTGGGTGTAACCATCGAACTGACCGGCCTGCTGTGTGTCGTCGATCAGATCGATCCCGCCGGACCCAGCCACTGGGTCAACCCCGTCCACCGCGCCCGTATTGTGGAGGGGGAGCCCAGGGTAATGGAGCCCGACGCCATGTCGGACTGGGGCTGGTTCTCGATGGACGCGCTGCCGGCCCCACTGACGCTATCCACCCGCACTGCCATCGCGGCGGCGGGTGGGTAATACTAACGGTCAAAATTCTTGACCGTTAGTATCCGCGCCGACTGGCGCGGCGGCGGCCCATGCCGCCGAAGCCTTTAATCCCGACCCGTCGGGATTAAAGGCCGCTGTTATAAGGTCACACATTTTCGTCAATGATACGGAATGTGCTGCCGGGCGTGCCGAAGATGCTGACGGTACATTCACCCCAGCTGGCCGGGATGGTCCAGGTCACATCAGCAACAGCCTTGGCCGTGAAGGTGCGGGCATCGCATCGTGCTTCAACCCGATCCAGTTCCCCTGTGACGTCGGTTAAGGAGATAGTGCGGCGTACAGGACGATAACGCCAGGAAGGTGCCTCAACGGTGCATATTTCCGGTCGGCACTCGACGGGGATGCGCCCCTCAACCGTAAAGGGGGTGGGCTCACGAACAGCCGCCTTCATACGATCCAGGGCTGCGATGAACGCATCATCCCCATCCCTGCTGCCCAAATCCTTGATATTTTCTGCCGCATCGACGGCGTCATGATACAGCGCCAAGGACAAGGCTATGCGCAGGGTCAACCGACGCACCCATGCCTGCTCACGCAGGCCAAGATATCGGTCGCTGTATCTTATCTGCTGCAGGTAGAGACTGGCTAGGTCAGGTTTGCCACCAACTGCCATGGCCAGGGCGCGACGCGCCATGGTGTGCACCATTTCATACAGATAACGGCTGTCCTGCGACAGTTCATCCAACTTTTCCATGGCCTCGTCGGCCTTGCCCTGCTCCAGCAGGTCGTCAACTGCACGCAAGCGACGGATGATATCGGGGCTGGCGCCTCTATTGCTGCTTTCCATGATAAAATAAATACGCTGGGTCTGGTTGCGGGCCTCGACTGCTTGGCCATTGCGTTTGGCGGGTTCAAACGCGCATCGCTCCATCCATCTCACTGTGTGTTTGGCAAAGTCACCCCGGCCCATCTGTTGATCGACGACCACGTCCTTGACCGTACCGTCAGCGGTCACAGTGTAGCGGAGGTCAACCCACCCCTCGGTCCATTCATGAAGTTCGCGCAACGGGTAAGCAGGGGTGTTGCGCTGGCATTCCTTCTTCTCCGCCGCAATATAGGTCCCCTGCTGGACCGTCGTCTGCGCCTGGACTGAAAGGCTGGCTGCAAGTGCAAAGACCGGCACAACGAGGCAGAGACGCCACAAACCCATGCTTACCCCCACCGGTTGCAACAGCCGACGCCGTCGCCTCCATGATCCCCAATGGAAACTTCCTACATCAAAGGAAAATGGATAGCCAGAGTGGTTTGGTTTTCCACTTCAGATGACGAAATTCAGTTCAGGGCGGGCCGTCCAGCCAGGGCAGGGCGTGCAACTCATGGTCCCAATCGGCACGGCTGCCGCTGAAGATATGTGCCGCCGGTCGGATCGTGACCGGCCCGTCCAGGCTGCCCGCCGGCACCATCAGCAGGCTGCCATCGCCTTGTAGCATCGGCAGGGCCGACCCGCAGATGGTGCAGAAACAACGCTGATGCCGTGTGCCCTCCACCTGGAACGACCGCACCTGTTCGCTCCCCGACAGCCAGTCCAGGGTCGCGCTGGTTGAAAACAGGTTGGCGGCATGGGCCGACCCGCTGCCCTTGCGGCAGCGGGGGCAGTGGCACAGGAAGAAATGCTCGAACGGCCCGCTGATCTGAAACGTCACCGTTCCACACAGGCAACTGCCCCGATGGCATTCTGCATCCTGCGTGGTCATGATCAGCCTGCCGTTTCAATTGGACATGATGCGGTGGCCGGCGCCATTGGCGGGGCGGCTACACCTCCGCTGCCGCTTCCCGTGCTGCCCGGCCCTTTTCAATGCGCCGCGCCATGAACACCGACACTTCGTACAAAAGCAGCAGCGGGATGGCCAAGCCAACCTGGCTGATCACGTCGGGCGGGGTCAGGATGGCGGCGGCCACGAAGATGATGACGATGGCATAGCGCCGCTTGGACGCCAGCCCATCCGCCGTGACCAGCCCGACGCGCGCCAGCAGGGTCAGCAGCACCGGCAACTGAAACGCCAGACCGAAAGCGAAGATCATGGCCATGATCAGCGACAGGTAATCCGCCACGCGCGTTTCCGCCTGCACCGCCAGCGTCGTGGCCGTCGCTTCTGCCTCAAAGCTGAAGAAGAATTTCAGCGCCATGGGCATGATGAAGAAATAGACCAGCGACGCGCCCAACGTGAACAGCACCGGTGTCGCCACCAGGAACGGCACGAAGGCCTTGCGCTCATGCTTGTACAGGCCCGGCGCCACGAACTTGTAGATCTGGGTGGCGATGATGGGGAAGGCCAGCATGGCGCCGGCCCAGAAGGCAACCTTCACCTGCGTCAGGAAGAATTCCTGCGGCGCCGTGAAGATCATGCGCCGTTCCGCCGCCTTGGCGCCCAGCGCCTGCACCAGCGGGTGCATCAGGAACTGATAGATATGGTCGGCGACCGCAAAGCAGGCCAGGAACGCCAGGATCAGCGCCCCACCGCTCCACATCAACCGGTTGCGCAGCTCGATCAGATGGTCGAGCAGCGGCATCTTGCCGGCGTCCAGCTCATCCTGTTCGATCGGTTCGCTCAAGGCGTCTTATCCTTGGTGGGTTCCACGGGGACCGCTGCAACGGCGGCAGCGGCGCTGACGGCATCGGGGGCGACCGTACCGGTCTGTGCTGGAACGGGTGCCGGGACAGGCGGGATGGCCGCACTGGCCATGTCCGCCACGTCCTCACCGCTGGCATCGGCCTTCGGCACGGTCGGCTTGTCGTCCGTCTTGGCGGTCTGGGCCGGGCTGGTGAAATCCTCAACGGCCAGTGTCTTGCGCACGCCGCCATCGGGATCGATGCTCTTTTCCAACTCGTCCGTCAGGTTGAAATCGCGGGCCTTCTGAACCTGCTGGCGCAACTCGTCCAGTTCGGCCTGACGCACCATGTCATCGACATTATTCTGGAATTCACGGGCCATGGAGCGGGCACGGGCCATCCATTTGCCCATTGTGCTCAACGCCTTGGGCAAATCCTTCGGACCGATGACGATCAACGCCACCACCCCGATCACAAGCAGTTCGGACCAGCCGATATCAAACATGGTGTCAGGCCTTGGGCGTTTCGTCGGGCTTGGCGGGGGGCGTATCGGTGTCGGCCTTGGCCCCATCCGACAGGTTGGATTTGAAGTTGCGGATACCCTGACCCAGGTCGCCCATCACCTTCGGCAGCTTACCCGCCCCGAAAATGACCAGGACGATCACCAGGATCACCAGGATTTCCATCCAACCCAAACCACCCATGTCTCAACTCCGCCTGCAAACTGCAAAGGGGCCATCGCCCCATACCACCGGAAGGGCGCGGGATCATGGCAGAAAGGCCCCGTGGCCGCAATCGCGCCACCACTTACACCTTTTCAAATACAAAGGCCTGCCTGGGTTCCAGCGTTACCGAGACATGGCTGCCATCTTCGGGCAGGAAATGGCCCGGCGCGCGGGCATGCAGGTGGTGCGGCCGACCGTCGCGGTCGCTGATCCGCAGATGCACCAGACTGGTACGGCCCAGCAGGCGGGACGCCTCCACCCGCGCCAGATTGGGCACGCCGATACCATCGCCATCCGCCGCCATGGTCAGGCGCAGCGCTTCGGGCCGGATCAGCACATCGACCGCCGCCCCCTCATCCAGATGCGGAACCGTCAGGCACCCGACCGGCGTGTCGACCCGGCCCTGGCGCACCATGCCTGCAAGCTGGTTGACCTCACCAAAGAAGCTGGCGGCAAAGGCGTCCACCGGCTTGGTGTAAAGCGCTGTCGGCGACCCCACCTGCACCAGCCTGCCATCACGCAGCAGGGCGATGCGGTCGGCCAGGAACATGGCCTCCTCGGGATCATGGGTCACGATCATGGTCGCGGCGCCGCTGCGCTTCAGCACATGCAGCGTCTCGTCGCGCACAGTCTCGCGCAGCCTTGTATCCAGGCCGGAGAAGGGTTCGTCCAGCAGCAGAACCGACGGGCGCGGCGCCATGGCGCGGGCCAGCGCCACCCGCTGCTGCTGCCCGCCCGACAGGGCATGGGGGAAGGCGCGCACGAAACCTTCCATGCCCACCTGTTCCAACGCCGCCATGGCGCGTTCATCCCGCTCCGCCGCGGGCAGCCGGTTCAGGCCGAAACGCACATTGTCCAGAACATTCAGATGCGGGAACAGGGCGTAATCCTGGAACACCAGCCCGATACCGCGCCGTTCGGGCGGCAGGGACGATCCCGGCTGCGCAATGGTCTGCCCCGCGATGGCGACGCTGCCCTCCTGGATCGTCTCCAGCCCCGCCGCCAGCCGCAGCAGGGTGGATTTCCCGCATCCCGAGGGTCCCACCAGACAGACAATCTCCCCCGGAGAGATCGACAGCGACACATCGCTCAACGCCCGCTTGGCGCCATAAGTGTGACTGACCTTGTCCAGCGACAGGGACGGCAGGGGCAGGGGGGCATGACGGGGGGCGGCCATGTCCAGCGGCGGGCAACCCGCCTTCTGGTTTCGCCCGGCCGCATCCCGGATCATCGCATCATTGATCGTCGTATCCATTCGGGGGCCGACGCCTTCCACCTTGTCCCACGACCCGGCAGGGTCACGCATCTTTCATACTTAGGATGCCGGACATTCCTTTGCAAACCGTTATTAGTTGCGTGTCGGACATGCGACCAAACGTACCGGCCCATCATTGTCCCGGCCCAGCCATTGGCGAAGCGGCGCGCACCGTCCGGGAATGCAGATCGTATGATCCCCACCAAAATGGCTGCCGGCCAGCACCAGTTCGGGCAGGGGGGCAAGGGCCGGGTGGCTGACCCACCAGCCATCGACCAGTCTGGCATCCGGCCCCGGCTCCATCCCCACCCCGCTGCCCTTCACGCGCGAGGTCTCAAGGACAAGGCCCCGATCGGTGACCCGATATTCCTCCCGCCATTCCACCTTCTCGATGGAATGGGTCCAGGACAGGGTGAACCGATCGGCTGGCACCGTCACGGGCGGTTGTATCCCGGCGATCAGGCACAGGGCCAGCAGCCCCGCCATCAGGCGGCTGCCCCGGCCACCTGTCGCCCGCGCCAGAGCTGCCGGCCTAAGAACAGCGCCGCCAGCACGAACCCGGCCTCATCCGTCATCGGCATGGCCAGGACCAGCAGCAGCGCCGCCGCAAAGGCCCAGACCATCTCCCACAGGCGCAGCTTGGTCTTGTAATGGCCGACGGTAACGATCCCCAGCAGCCCGATCCCCACCAGCGCCTTTACCACCATATAGGCCGTGTCCAGCCAGTCGCCCGATTGCAGCATCAGGGCCGGGTCAAACACCGCCATGAAGGGCACCAGATATCCGGCGATGCCGATGCGGGTGGCCAGCCAGGCAATCTCCATATGTCCCGCCCGCGCGATGGGCGACGCCGCCAGGGCCGCCAGCGCCACGGGCGGCGTCAGATCGGCCATGATCCCGAAATAGAAGCAGAACATATGGCTGACGATCAGCGGCACACCCAGTTGTTGCAGCGCCGGTGCCGCGATGGAGGCGGTGATGATATAATTGGCCGTGGTCGGCAGGCCGGTGCCCAGGATGATACAGGCCACCATGGTCAGGACCAGGGCCAGCAGCAGATTGCCGCCCGACAGTTCCACGATGATCCCGGCCAGCCCCGATGCCAGCCCCGTCAGGGTCAGCATGCCGATTAGAATACCGACCAGGGCGCAGGCAATGCCCACCGCCACCGCCGCCCGCGCCCCATCGGCCAGCGCCGCCATCAGCGCGTTCAGCAGCCCGCGTCCCGACTTGAACAGAAAGCAGGGCAGGGCCAGTAGGCCGATAACCACCATGGCCATCTGCTCGGTCCGCAAGCCCGCCTGCGTCAGGCCCCAGGCCCCCAGGCCCAGCCCGACCCAAAACGCCACGCGCAGCGCCAACGGCCCCATCTGCGCCACCAGCAGCAGACCCATCATCAGCACGACCGTGCCCGCAATGCCGACAACGCCCGCAAAAAGCGGCGTGCGCCCCGACAGCAGCAGGGTGACCAGCGCCACCAGCGGCAGCAGCAGATGCCAGCCCCGGCGCAGCGACGGCCACAGCTTCGGGCATTCGCTTTCCGGCAACCCGTGCAGGCCGGCGCGCGCCGCCTCCAGATGCGCCATCCAATAGGCGGAGACGAAATACAGGATGGCCGGGATCGCCGCCGCCTTGCACACCTCCAGGTACGAAACGCCCAGCGTTTCGGCCATGATGAAGGCGGCGGCCCCCATCACCGGCGGCATGATCTGCCCACCCATGCTGGCGGTCGCTTCCAGGGCACCGGCAAATTTCGCGGAATAGCCGAAACGCTTCATCATGGGGATGGTGAATTGGCCGGTGGTCAGGACATTGGCCACACCCGACCCGTTGACCATGCCCATGAAGCCCGACGACACCACCGCCACCTTGGCCGCCCCACCCAGCCGCCGCCCGACCAGCGCCATGGACAAATCATTGAACAGGCCGATGACCCCGGCCTTTTCCAAAAACGCCCCGAACAGGATGAACAGGAAGATGAAGGTGGAGGAAACAAAGGTCGGCGTGCCGTAAATCCCCTCGGTGGAGAAATGCAGCTGTTCGATCACCTGATCCAGCTCATACCCGCGATGGGCCAGGATATCGGGCATATACGGCCCCAGCATCGCATAGGGCACGAAGATCAGGCACAGGGCCGGCAGGCCCCAGCCCATGATCCGCCGCGCGGCCTCTGCCACCAGCAGGGTATTCAGCGCCCCGACCCACAGGTCCAGATCGGTGGGCGTGCCCGACCGCAGGATCAAATCATGCTCGAACACCCAATGATAAAGCCCCAGCAGGAACGCGACCCCGCCCAGCACCCAGTCATAGGCCGGCACCGTGTCCCGCTTCATCCCATCCCGCGCGCCGATCAGCAGGAAGGCCATCAGCAGCAGGAACCCCACATGCACCGACCGCACCACCAGGCTGGACAGCGGGTTGAAGGTGGCGGTCCATAGCTGGAACAGCGCAAACGCCACCCCGATGACAAAGATGATTTTCCGGTCCACCCCGCCCAGCCGCGTGATCGCCGATGTCGGATCATCCTTCTCCACCGCCCGGCGGACGGCTTCTTCATCAATGTCCGGGGTGTGGGTCATGCGGAGGGCCTGTATGGTTTGATGTGGGGAACACTTCCCCTTCGTCATCCCGGCGAAAGCCGGGACCCAGCGTAAGCAGCGATAGCTGCGACATG
>NZ_JBMDKE010000064.1:0-21582 GCF_057809555.1 Niveispirillum sp. FG156
CTCCGCCGCGCCCATCATCGGCACTTGCGCCAGCAAGGCACCCGTGGCCGGGTTGCGCACATCCAGCAGGCCGCCGGCATCGGCACCCACCCAGCCCCCGCCGATCACACCCTGGGTGCGCAGCAGGCCGGCATCGGAAAGCCCCATCGGGTGCTGCATCTGGTCCATCTTCTGTACCCTTCGCGTGTTCTTGTTTCTTCAAGGCGCCGGGTCGGCTCCGGTTCCGTCCCCCGGCTTCATCACCCAAGCTGGGCGAAGTTGCCGGTTCCGCCAAGTAGAGGCAGGTCATGGCCGGATTGCCGGCCACGCGGACCTTCACCGCCGCAGCGATCGATCTGTCGGGATAAGACACAGACCCGGTAGGGCCCGTTCCAGCCCATCCAGGGCCAATGTCCACCAGGCGGGGGATCACTTGTTCGCTCCCGATTCCACCCGTTGAAAAAGTCCGGATAAAGCGTCTGCCCCCGTTGGAAATGTCCGGTGAACTCTCGTCAGAGCTTACAAGGGGCGTTGAAGAAGTCCGGTGAACCCGTTGAAAAAGTCCGCTGAATCCGAATCACAAACCCTTGATTCGTGCTGCTTTTCATCGCCCCGTTGGGAAAGTCCGGTGAAAGCCGCCGGCGGGGAGCCGTTGAAAAGGTCCGGATAAGCGTAGGAAAAGTCCGGTAGTGGCCCCTAATGGACTGATATCTAAGGGCGCCGTTGAAAAGGTCCGGGTTGGGTTCCGGGGGGCGTTGGGAACCTCCCCCTGAAACGTTGTGAAGGTCCGGGGGAGCGTTGCGTTTGTCCGGGTAAACCCCACAAACTATTGAAAAACCACTGCAATCCAGCCCTAGGAATTTAAGGAATCTAGGAATTAAAGAAAGCGGGGCTTTTCAACGGACATTTTCAACGGACTCAATTCTTTTCATCTGGTCCGGGTTATGCCTAACTGCCGTCACTGGAAACGGGGGCAGGTTTCGTGTCGGAACCATCACTATCCATTGTGGCGACCCAGACGGCACGCCGCAAGAAATTGAGTGGGACCTTGATCAAGGCCACCGCTCTGGTGGAGGTGCGGGCGACTGGGAACGAGGATCTGCGCCTTTCCGACCGCAAGCTGTTCAACCATCTGCTGGCCATCGCCGCCCCCAATATCGGCAAGACGACGCGGCACAATACCCACCTGTCCGATATCAGGCGCTTCGCGGCAGAGGCGCGCGACGCCGCCTCGCATGGCGATACCAATTTCTGGCTGAAAGAGAGCCTGACGCGGCTGCAAAAGGTTCTGGTTCAATATGATGTGCTGGGTTCAGATGGACGGACCTGGGTGTCCGACCATCTGCTGGGCCGTGTCACCATCAATGAGGTGACGGGCGAACTGACCTTTGAGTTTCCAGAAGAGGTGGCCCAGCGTCTGGTCGAACCGGCGCTGTATTCCGCCCTGTCCCTATCCGTGATCTATCAGTTCACCAGCAAATATGCCCTCACCCTCTATGAAATCCTGAAACGCTATGCCGACCGCAAGGCGACGGAGCCTTATTGGAGCGCCAAGATCGACGAGGTGCGAGACGTCCTGGGCTGCCGTGACAAGCTGAAAGATTTCAAGGATTTGCGCAAGAAGGCGCTGGACCCCGCCATTCAGGAAATCAACGAGCTGGCCGAGTTCAGCGTGGAGATGGACGAGATCCGGCAGGGTCGTGGCGGCAATGGCGGGCGCGTGGTCGGTCTGGTTTTCCGGGTCCGCAGCAAGGATGTGGGGGAGTTGGAAAAGGCCGTGAAGACGGCGGCCAAGCCCAAGGTGCAGCGCCAGGGTGAGGCCGCCCAGAAGATGGCTGCCGCCGCCGAGGCCCGTCGGTTCAACCAGCGTGGTGTCATTGCCGCCCTGCGCTGGCTGGAAGCCGCCGATTTCAACACGCGCAAGGCCTGGGCCGAACGCGCCAAACAGCTGGGCGTCGCCCTGCCGGCCGCCGCCACAGCACCCACCAACCTGAAAAAATGGGTCCCCGCGATCGCCGCTACGGTCGTGGCGGAGGAAAAGTTGGTGTGTTGAGACAGCTGTTGACGGCTTGACCGTCAGCGGCTGTCAGGCCGGCGACCGCCGGCCCGCCGCACATGCGGCGTGGAGCTAAGCCGCCGGATGGCGGCGCCCGGCGTATGAGGGGGCACGTGACAGACCACATCCCCGTTGCAAAGGTCCGGTAAAACCCTGGGCACTTACAAATCCTGTTGACCCGCTTGTAACAAACATTCATCCATAGGCTGGATGGTGTTTGTGAGGGGTATGGCCATGACGGGCGAGGAATTGCGCGTGTTCCGCCACCGGCTGGGCGGGTTGACGCAGGAACAGTTCGCGCTGTGGCTGAACGACCGGCTGGGCAAGCGCATCGACAATGCCCGGATCAGCAAATGGGAAAGCGGGGGCGAGCGTATCCCCAAGGAGATCGCCGCCTTCATTGCCAGCCAGCAATTGCCGGCCCGTATCCTGGCCTTCACCAACCAGAAGGGCGGCGTGGGCAAGACCACCACCGCCATCAATATCGCTGCCTCCCTGGCCCAATCCGGGCGGCGCGTGCTGCTGGTCGATGCCGATCCGCAGGCCAGCGCCAGTGAAAGCCTGGGCGTGCCGCTGGTCGATCTTTACCGGGAACGCCGCACCCTGCCCCATGTGCTGCTGGATGCGGCCCCCGTCGATGATGCCCTGATCCCGGTCGGGAATTTCACCCTCCTGCCCTCCCATATCGATCTGGCTAAGGCCGATGGCGTGCGGGAGCCGGGGACGGAGATGCTGCTGCGCGAATGTCTGGCCCCGCTGCGCCAGCGGTTCGACCATATCATCATCGATGGGCCGCCCAATCTGGGCATGATGACCCTGATGACCCTGACAGCGGCGGATGAGGTGTTCGTGCCCGTGCGGACGGAGCCGATGGACACGATGGGTCTGGCCCTGATGCAGGATACCATCGCCAAGGTGCAGCGCCGCCTGAACCCCGGCCTGCGTCTGGCCGGCATCCTGCCGACGCAGTTCCGACGTCGGAAGTCGGTGGATAAGCAGATCCTGGACCTGCTGATCGCCAGCCTGGGTGCCACGGTGCCCGTCCTGGCCCCCATCGATGATAACAGCGCCTTTGGCAAGGCCAACCTGAACTATAAGCCGGCGGTGGAGCTGTACCCCGACGCCGCCGGTGTCGCCACATATCGCGAATTGGCGGCTGCCATCGCGGCGGGCACGTCCCTGCCCCTGGCCCATGCATCGACGGTAACGGGAGGCTGAACCCATGGCCAAGAGCAAGACCCCGCCCCCCGCCCTGGCCGCCCTGTCGGGCCGGCTGTCCCAGGGCAGCACCTCGCTGGCGGCACTGAACAGCCGCTTCAACCATAGTTTTGAATTGGCGCTGGACCGGGTGGAGCCCGACCCCGCGCAGAACCGCCAGCATTTCGACGAGGTTGAGCTGGCGGCCCTGTCCGACAGTTTGAAGCAAGTGGGCCAGCTGTCGCCCATCCTGGTCCGCCCCCACCCGGCCCGGCCCGACCATTATATCCTGGTCGCCGGTGAACGCCGCTGGCGCGCAGCCCGGCTGGCCGACTGGACCAGCATGGTGGCGCTGCGCTTCGATGGCGATGCTGACACGGCGGCCCTGGTGGAGAACCTTCAGCGCGTGGATTTGACCCCGCTGGAAGAGGCCAAAGGCCTGGAGCGGCTGATGCGGCAGCGCGGGTTGAAGCAGCAGGAAGTGGCTTCCCTGGTCGGGAAAAGCACGGTCCAGGTCAGCAGCCTGCTGAAAATCCTCACCCTGCCCGCCCCGGTCCTGTCCGATCTGGGCAGCGATGCCGGGGCCACCGTGCCACGCGGCACCCTGTTTGAAATTGCCCGCGCCCCGGCGGAACAGCAGCCCAAGCTGTGGGCGCTGGCGCGCGACGGCAAGCTGAATGTCCGCACGGCACGGCAGGCCAAGGATGAGGGGGATGTCCCCTCCCCTGCCCCCGCCACCGATACGGCCCCGCGCCTGCCCGCCATTGGCAAATGGACCCGCAGTTTGCAGGCGGTAAAGGGCACCAGCCTGAACAAGCGGGAGCGTGAGGAACTGCTGGCCTTGAAGGCGGCGATTGAGGCAGTTCTGGCCTGGAAATGAGCAGTTCCGACGTCGGAACTTCTTTCACCGGACCTTTTCAACGCCCGTCCGATGAAGGTTATAGGAATTAATTCTTGACGCCACCCCTGCCCTGATCGATGCTGCTGCTATCAAACAAGCTAACAGGCCCCGGCTGCACCCGCACCGGGGCCTTTGCTTTTGGGGCCTCACTCAGCAAGGACATGACGATGGCGGATCTGCTTTCAACCGATGCGCTGACCGGCGGGGGCTTGGCGCTGGCGGCGGCGGGGGCCGTGGCGGGGCTGCGGTGGCTGGCCGCGTCGAAGGCCAAGCAGCTGGATGGGCTGCCCGGCCTGATGCATCAGATACAGATGGAGCTGGTCCGCATCACGGCCCGGCTGGACCGCGCAGAGGCCGATATTGCCAATGATAAGGCGGGCCGCAGCGCCTTTGCGGCGGTGGAGATGATGGTCAGCAAGATCTCCTCCGACATCGGCCATCTGGCCGCCGACCTGCAAAAGCTGTCGGATCGGCATGAAAAGGGCGGCCAGGAAATCTGGGCCGCCATCGACCGGCTGCGGGAGGGACGGGAATGTGGATGACGGAGATCGTTTTTGCGTTAGGTCAGGTCGAGCCGCAAGGCGAGCCCTGACAGATATGGATTGAAAGCCGTTGCCGTCAGGGCGACGCTTACGCGTCGACCTGACCTACGGTTTGGGTATTCGCGGGTCAGCCGAAGCGCCGCAGGTCAAAGGCTGACATGTCCGGCCCCTGATCCACCGTCAAGGCCGCGATGCGTTCGCCGGTGACGGGACCAAGGGTCAGGCCCAGATGCTGGTGCCCGAAGGCGTAGAACAGGTTGTAGGCGCGGTCCGACCGGCCAATGGCGGGCAGATAGTCTGGCAGGGTAGGGCGGCAGCCCACCCATTCACGCGCGGGCAGGGGGAAGGGCAGGCCCAGATCCTGGATGCGCCCGCGCAGCCGTTCCCATTTGCCCGCATGGGGCGGGCTGTCGGGGTGGCTGAATTCCACAAAGCTGGAGGCGCGCAGATAGTCGTGAAACCGCGTCACGATCAGGGCGCGGTCTTCAAAGACCAGGGGCGGAAGGTCAGTAGGCCAACTTCCGACGTCGGATTGTAGATGGTATCCCCGCTCCGCGATCATCGGCACGCGGTGGCCGACCCCTTCCAGGAGCGGTTTTGAGGCTACACCCGCCGCCACCACCACCCCATCCGCGCCCAGCACCCTTCCATCGGCCAGCGCCACGGACACATTGCCATCGCGGCGGGGCAGGTCGGTGGCTCTGCCCGTTACCACCACACCACCGCGTTCGGTGAAATGCCGGCGCAGCGTGGTGAACAGCAGGTCGTGGGAGGCGATATGCCCGCTGCCGGTGAAGCGGATGGCGCCCGCCGGGGTGCGGCCCAGAAGCTGGGTCAGCCGCTCCCGCTCTCCGTCATCAATCGGTCGAAACCGCGTGGTGCCGGTATCCGCCGCCTGCCAGGCACGCAGGCCCCGTGCCGCGCTGTCGGGCGTATCCCAGATCACGAAATGCCCGTCGCGGATCAGCAACTCTGGCTGTCCGACCCCATCGACCAGCCGTTCCCAGGCCGGCATGGCGGCCCCCACCAGCGTGGACAGCACCGCCTTTCCCGCCCGGAACCGACCCGGCCGCGCCGCCGCCGCCAGCCGCAGGCCGAAGGGCAGCCAGTGACGGATGTCGCGCAGGGGCAGGGACAGGGCGTCATCGCGGGCCAGCAGGCGTTTGGGAACGGCGCGCAGGGTAGCGGCGCTGGCCAGCGGCTCCACCTGTTCCACCGCGATATGCCCGGCATTGCCCCAGGAGGCGGGCGGTGTAGATGGCGCATCATCCACCAGCGTCACCGACCGGCCCAACCCCTGCTGCGCCAGGGCGATGCTGTAGCCGACAATGCCACCGCCGATCACCAGGAAGGACCGCATCCTCACACTCCCCTCTTTTCCGTCACGATATTATATAGTATACGATTTTCAGCGCAATGCAGGAGTGACCCATGGCCAAGCTGACCTGGACGGGCGTGTACCCGGCCGCCACCACCCAATTCGCCGAAGACCTGTCGGTGGATTATGATGCCACCGCCGGTGTTCAGGATGCCCTGATCCGCGACGGCGTCGATGGCTTGATCCTGTTGGGTACCTGTGGGGAGAATAACTCCCTGGAGCCGGATGAAAAGCGCGCCATCCTTGACCGCGCCCGCACCGCCGTGGCGGGACGCGTACCGGTGGTGGCCGGCGTGTCGGAACTGACGACAAAGCGCGCCGTGGCCTTCGCGCGCGACGCAGAGGCATTGGGCGTGGATGGGCTGATGCTGCTGCCGGCCATGGTGTATGTCCCAACGGAGGAGGAGTTGTACACGCATTTCAAGGCGGTGGCGGATGCGACCAGCCTGCCCATCATGCTGTACAACAACCCGCCCGCCTATCGGGTGTCGATCTCCGCCCGCGTGCTGGCCCGGCTGGCCGATATCCCCAATATCGTGGCGGTGAAGGAAAGCGCGCCTGATCCGCGCCGTTTCACCGATCTGATCAATGAATTCGGTGACCGGTTCGTCCTGATGGCCGGGCTGGATGATGTGGCGCTGGAGGGGATGATCCTGGGCGCCCATGGCTGGGTGTCGGGCCTGACCAGCGCGTTTCCGCAAGAGTCCGTGGCCCTGATCAAGGCGTTGCAGAAGGGCGACATTGCCGAGGCGCGGCGCATCTATCGCTGGTTCATGCCGCTGCTGCACCTGGATGCGGAACATGATCTGGTGCAGTCGATCAAGCTGGCCGAACAGATCATGGGCCGGGGCAGCGAACGCGTCCGCCTGCCGCGCCTGCCCTTGTCCGGCGCGCGGCGCGCCCAGGTCAGCGCCATGGTCGAAAAGGCCGCCGCGACGCGGCCGGTTTGAGGTACTTTCACTGCGTTCACACCGTTCCCCCGTCATCCCGGCGGAAGCCGGGACCCAGTGCAGAGCGGCGTCTGCCGCGATAAGTCATATCGGCGCTAACCGCGCCTCACGCTGGGTCCCCGCTTTCGCGGGGATGACGAAGAGGGGGCACGGTTGGCCCCTTTGCCCAAACTCCCACCCCGGAAGCCCCCATGCGCCACACCTTCTTTTGCATCGATGGTCACACCGCCGGCAACCCGGTCCGCCTTGTCGCGGGTGGTGCGCCCTTGCTGCGGGGGGCGTCGATGGCGGAGCGGCGGCAGGATTTTCTGGAGCGGTTCGACTGGATACGCACGGGCCTGTGCTTTGAACCGCGCGGGCATGACATGATGTCGGGCGGGTTCCTGTATCCGCCGACCCAGGCCGACTCCGATGTCGGCATCCTGTTCATCGAAACCAGCGGCTGTCTGCCCATGTGCGGGCATGGAACCATCGGCATGATCACCTTCGGCCTGGAAAACGGCCTGATCCTGCCGCGCACGCCGGGGACGCTGCGGGTGGAGGTGCCGGCGGGCATCATCGACATCACCTATGGCACAGAGGGCAAGCGTGTCACTTGGGTGCGTATCCGCAACGTGCCATCTTACGTCGCGGCCTGGGGGGTGGAGATCGAGGTGCCGGGGTTTGGTCCCCTGTCGGTCGATGTCTCCTATGGCGGCAATTACTACGCCATCATCGAACCGCAGGGGCCGTACAAGGGCCTGGATGATCTGGGGGCGGCGCGCATTGTGGAACTGTCGCGGACCATCCGCACATTGATGCGGGAGAAGGTGGAGCCGGTACATCCCGTTGATCCGCGCATCCGGGGCGTGTCGCATGTTCTGTGGGCCGATGGGCCGAAAGGGCAGGGGGCCGATGGCCGCAATGCCGTGTTCTATGGCGAGCGCGCCATCGACCGCAGCCCCTGCGGCACCGGCACCTCGGCCCGGCTGGCGCATCTGGCGGCCAAGGGGCGGTTGCAGGTCGGCGATGCCTTTGTGCATGAAAGCTATATCGGCAGCCGGTTCACGGGAAGGGTGGAGGCGGCGGCCGACCTGGGCGGCCATCCCGCCATCACCCCGTCGATTGAGGGCAGTGCGGTTCCCACGGGCTTCAATACGATCTGGATCGACCGCGAGGACCCGTTCTGGGCAGGCTTCACGGTGGTATAGACGGGGCTGGCGGCGGCGGGATTTCCGCGGATTACGCTTCGCTAATCCGCGCTACGATTACACCACCGAGGTGTCGCAGTTGCGTAGCGCGGATTAGGCGAAGCCGTAATCCGCGGTGTGACGTCGGGTTGGTGCAGGATAAGCAGGGAGTGACAAGAAGAATGAGCATCGGGGGATCAACGGCTGAGGCCGAACTGGCCGGCCTTGCCGCCATTGACCGGTCGGGCCGGCGCCCGCCCGCCATCCAGCCTGCTGAACATGCCGCCCGCATCGAGAAGGCCCATCGCCTGATGGAGGAGATGGGGGCAGGGACCCTGCTGATCGGTGCAGGCGCCAGCCTGCGCTATTTCACGGGCGTGCCCTGGGGCGCGACGGAACGGCTGGTGGCGCTGCTGCTGCGTCGGGGCCGCCGCCCGGCGATGATCTGCCCGGCCTTTGAACTGGGGTCGCTGAAAGAGGTGATGGCCATCGATGCCGACATCCTGCTGTGGGAGGAGGATGAATGCCCCGCCGAATTGCTGGTCAGTGCTGTGGCGGGGTATGAGACGCTGGCCCTGGACCCGGCGGCCCCGTTCCTGCTGTTCAGCCGTTTGCGTGCCATCTCGCCGGCGTTAAAGGTGGTGGATGCCACGCCTATGGTCGATGGCTGCCGCACCCGTAAATCATCCACGGAACTGGCCCTGCTCTCCTATGCCAAGGGCCTGACGCTCGATATCCACCGCCGCGCCGCCGCGATCCTGCACCCTGGCATTCGCGCCAGTGCCGTGAAGCGCTTCATCGATCAGGCGCACCGGGCCGTGGGGGCCGACAATGGCTCCACCTTCTGCGCGGTGCAGTTCGGCGTCGCCAGTTCCTTTCCGCACGGCATTCCCGGTGATCAGGAACTGGCCGACGGCGATATCGTCCTGATCGATACGGGCTGTCAGATCGACGGCTATCATTCCGACATCACCCGCACCTATGTGTTCGGCGAACCAACCGTCGAACAGCGCCGCATCTGGGCCATCGAACACGAAGCCCAAGCCGCCGCCTTCGCCGCCGCGCGGCCCGGCCAGACCTGCGAAAGCGTGGATTATGCGGCCCGCGCCGTTCTGGAACGGTATGGCCTGGGTCCGGACTACAAGCTGCCGGGCCTGCCCCACCGTACGGGCCATGGCATCGGCCTTCAGATCCATGAAGGCCCCTATCTGGTGCGCGGTGACAAGACCATCCTGGCGCCCGGCATGTGCTTTTCCAACGAACCGATGATCGTCATCCCCGGCGCCTTCGGTATCCGCCTGGAAGACCATATGTACATCACGGAGGAGGGTGCCGCCTGGTTCACCGAACCCTCGCCGTCGATTGAAAGCCCGTTCGGGTGAGGGGGTATAAATACCATTGACTGGATACTTTTTAGGCCCATACTTGGTCTATAGATATCGTTAGAATGATGCATTAATCATGTTGACCCTGGAGGTGCATATTGATGGGGCGTGGCGGGAGGCGGGTTTGCTGCGCCTGCCCGATCCCGCGCGTGGCATCAATGGCGCCAGCCGGTTCAGCTATGATGACAGCTATTTCTTTGACCATGCCGCCATCGACGGGCTGGATGGCGATGTCATCGACCGGCGTGCCCTATCGGTGCGCTGTCCGGTCGATCTGGAAACCCGGTCATGGGACAGTTGGCCGCCCTGGCTTCTGGACCTGATGCCGCAGGGCGTGGCGCGGCAACGGATTGCCGCTACGCTGGGCTTGTCGCCCGATGCGCCCGCCACCGAACTGCCCCTTCTGCGCAGTGCCGCCGGGTCGCCCATCGGCAACCTGCGCCTGCGTGAAGCCTGGATGGAGGAGCAGCAGCGTCTGGCCGATGTTACCTGTCCGCCCCTCACCGACGGGGATATTGCCCAGCGCAGTGAGCGGTTCTTGGAGGTGGTGGACCGGTTCGCGCATCTGGCATCGGGGTCCAGCGGGGTGCAGGGGGAATGGCCCAAGGCCCTGATGACCCGGTCGGCCCGCGACGGATGCTGGTATCCCGACCCGTTCGTGCCGACAGGGGAGGGGGCAGAGCATGCCATCGTGAAACTGCTGCGGTCGTCGGGGGCGGAGGATGCCCTGATCATCGCCAGCGAGGCCCCCTATCTGGAGGTGGCGCGGGCCTTTGGCCTGCGGGTGGCGGCCCCGCTGCGCTATGGTCATGGCGTGCTGTTCATGCCGCGTTTTGACCGGTCGGCGCAGGATGGGGCGGTGCTGTTGCATGGGCAGGAAAGTCTGGTGTCGGCCCTCGGCGTGGCGGCGTTTGGCCATATTGCCTGGCATGAAGATTATCTGTCCGTCATCCGCGCGGTCAGTGATGATCCCGTGGCCGACACGCTGGAATATCTGCTGCGCGACCTGTTGAATGCGGCCATGGGCAATCCCGATAATCATGGCCGCAACAGTGCCCTGCATAAGCCGGCGACGGGTGGCGTTTGCCTTTCACCGCTCTATGATTTCGCGCCCATGCGCCTGTCGGCGGCGGGGGTAGGACGCAGCACACGCTGGCGCTGTCTGGATGGGCGGGGGATAGAGCCCGACTGGGGCCGTATTGCAGATGCGGTGGCCTTCGACGGCTTGGCCGCCAGCAAAGTGCGGCAGGTCTTGCTGTCGAAGCTGAGGTTGCTGCGTGACTTACCCCGCCTGGGCCTTGATCTGGGTGTGCCGCCGCCCGTGGTGGCGCGGGCGTTTCAGGGTGATGCGGTGGCCGATGCCCTGGAACGGAGCTGCTGAGCCATGCCGCGCCGCACCCCCCTCAACCGTGAGGAAAAGCTGGCCCGGCGGGAGGCGTTGGCAGCCCGTGCCGTCACGGGGGAGCTTCGCCTGCCTGACGCCATCCGCGAGATGCGTGAGGCGCTGGACATGACTCAGGCGGCGTTTGGTGCGAAATTCGGCCTGACCCGCATCCAGGTCCTGAACCTGGAAAAGGGCAGCGCCAACCCGACGCGCGAAACATTGGAACGGATTGCCCGGCCCTTCGGCTTCGTCCTTGGTTTCGTCGCCCGGCCCCGTCAGGATGAGGACGGGCCTTCATGACAATCATCATTCACCAACCAACAACAAGGACCCGATCCATGCGCACATCGCTTCTGCGTCCCCGCCTGCTGGCTGCTGCCGGTCTGGGCCTGTTGCTGCTGACCGGTTCGGTGCAGGCGGCACCGGTCGATGATCTGCGCACTGTGCTGGCCGATTATGACCGCTATTTGGAGGTGAATGACCCGATCGGGGCCAGCCAGCGCGGGGATATGGAAGCGGCAAAGCGCTGGCCCGACAACAGTCCCAAGGCGGTGGCAGACCGGGCCAAGGCGCTGGCTTCGTTTCGGGATCGGCTGGCGGCCATTCCGGGTGCAGGCCTGACGGGGCAGGATGCGCTGAATTACGCGCTGCTGTCGCGGCGCGTGGCGCTGGACCTGGAGGGTGTGGCGTTCGATGAGGAACGCATGCCGTTCAACAATGACAGCGGCTTCTTCTCCGTTCCGGGCTATGTGGCCGGGGCCATGCGCCTGAAGAACGCGGCGGAGGCGGAGGCGTATCTGGTGCGGCTGTCGTCGCTGCCGGATTTCTATGCCATTGAGACTGCCAATATGCGCCGGGGGGTGAAGACCGGGTTCACCCAGCCGCGCCTGATTGCGGAAGGGGCGGTTGCCATGACCCGCACGCTGGCCGCCATGCCGCTGGACGGGCATCCGCTGCTGGCCCCGCTGAAGGCGTTGCCGCCGACGGTGCCGCAGGCGGACCGTGACGCGCTGTTCAAGCGCGGGCAGGACATTCTGCGCGACCGCGTGCGCCCCGCCGAACAGGCGCTGGCCAGCTTCTTTGAGAAGGAATATCTGCCGAAATCCAAGCCGGTGATCGGCGCGTCCAACCTGCCCAATGGCAAGGCATGGTACGCCTACCGAGTGAAGCGCGAAACCACGACGGCCATGACGCCCGATCAGGTCTATGCCCTGGGCCAGACGGAGATCGCCCGCATCCGGGCCGAGATGGACAGCATCATCAAGCAGACGGGGTTCCAGGGCGATTTCAAGGCATTCCTGACCTTCCTGCGCAGCGACCAGCAATTCTATGCGAAATCGCGTGAGGAGTTGCTGGAGAAATCCAGCCGCATCGCCAAGCGCATTGATGATCAGCTTCCCGGCTATTTCAGCCTGCTGCCGCGCCTGCCCTATGGCGTGCGGCCCGTGCCGGCGGAGATCGAGGAAGGCTATACGACGGGTCGTTACTTCCCCGGCAGCCCGGAACAGGGCATTGCTGGCGGGTTGATGATCAACACCTCGCACCTGTCCATGCGCCCGCTCTATGAACTGCCGGCCCTGGTGGCGCATGAGGGTGTGCCCGGTCACCATCTGCAAATCGCCCTGTCACAGGAACTGACCGACGTGCCGCAGTTCCGCCGACAGGAGGACACGACCGCCTATGTCGAGGGCTGGGCGCTTTACACCGAGAAGCTGGTGGAGGAGATGGGGCTTTACACCACGCCCTATGAGCATTTCGGCAAGCTGTCGATGGAGATGTGGCGGGCCTGCCGCCTTGTCATGGATGTCGGCATCCATTGGAAGGGCATGGGCCGGGAGGAGGCCGCCAGCTGTCTGCGCGACAATAGTGCCTTGGCCGAGAAGAACATTCAGAGCGAGACCGACCGGTATATCGCCTGGCCGGGTCAGGCACTGGGCTACAAGATCGGGCAGCTGACCATCCTGAACCTGCGCCACAAGGCCGAGGCGGCGCTCGGTCCGAAGTTCGACGTGCGGCAGTTCCACGCCCTGATCCTGAATGACGGGCCGTTGCCCATGGTCATGCTGGAACAGCGCATCGACGCCTGGATCGCGCAAGCCAAGGCGGGGTGAGGGCAGGGCGTTTGTCAGGATCAGGTGCGTTTACCCTCTCTCATCATCCCGGCGTTCGCCGGGATGATGACGGTGAAGCTTTCACCTGAACCTGCCCCCCACTTCCGACGTCGGAACCGCGCCTCACATCTGCCGGAACAGGTGCAGCCAGGCGCGGCTGACGGGGATGGTGTCGGGGCGGGATTTCAGGTGGATGGTCGCGGTTTCATTCTCCCCGCGCACCACATGGCTGATGGACCGCAGGTTGACGATGGCGCTGCGGTGGACCTGGGCGAACCGGTCGGGGTCCAGCTGTTCGGCCAGCTCCTTGATGGGGGTGCGGATGATGGCTTCCTGTGGCGTGCCGCCATCGCCGCGCCAGCCGACATGGGTGTATTTGTCGCCGGCCAGCAGGAAATCCACATCCTCCACCGCGATCAGCCGTACCACAGGGCCGACAGAGGCGCGCAGCCAGGTCAGGCGCGGGGCGGCGGCGATGGCAGGGCGCAGCTGTTCGGCCAGCCGTGCCAGCAAATCGTCGGGCATGATCGCCGGCTGTGCCGCGCGCAGCCGTTCCTGCAACCGCGCCACGGTATCGGCCAGGCGTGCCGCCTCCACCGGTTTTACCAGATAATCCAGGGCACCCTGGGCAAAGGCCGCCACCGCGTACTGGTCAAAGGCCGTGACGAAGACCAGATGGGCGCGTCGCCCGATGGCCTGCGCCGCCTCCACCCCCGACAGGCCGGGCATATGCACATCCAGGAAGCAGATATCGGGCCGGTGCTGTTCGAATAGTTCCACGGCGTGGCGCCCGTTTCGCGCCTCTGCCACCACGCGCAGGGTAGGCCAGGCGGCAGAAAGCTGCCGGATCAGGGTGTCGCGCAGCAGGGGTTCATCTTCGGCGACCAGGGCCGTGGGTCCGTTCATGCTGCCACCTCCCGCACGGGCCAGGACAGGGTTGCCACCACGCCCCCGCCGCCGCGTTCCGTCAGCGACAGGGCGGCCTTGGGCCCGAAGCAGAGTGCCAGACGTTGGCGCAGGGTGGAAAGCCCCGTACCCAGCCCGCCCGTGCCGGCGGCACCCAGGCCCAGGCCGTTGTCGCTGATCGTGACATGCAGGGTGCCGGCGCGCAGGGTTGCCGTGATGTCGATGGCCCCGCCATCCTCCGCCGGGTCGATGCCATGGCGCACGGCATTTTCCACCAGGGTCAGCACGGCCATGGGCGGGCAGGGCAGGGCGTCGGTTCCCGGTTCCAGATCGATGCGGAAGGACAGGCGGTCGGGCATGCGCATGACCATGATGTCCAGATAGGCCCGGACCAGCCCCATCTCATCCCCCAGCGTGCCCATGGCGGCGTTCAGGCGCGGCACCGCGGCGCGCAGATAGGCGATCAAACTGTCCAGCACGGGGAGGGCCTGCGGTGACCCCGTTTCCACCAAGGCGCGGACATTGGCCAGCGTGTTGAACAGGAAATGCGGCTGCACCTGTGCCTGCATCAGGGCGAGGCGCGCATCGGTGGCGCGGCGTTCCAACTCGCTGCGCTCCAGGGCAAAGGACAGGGCCTGATGCCGGGCCAGCGCCTCGCGTTGCCGCACCAGCGCGCCAAGTGCCACCCAGGGGCCGATCAGCAGGCCCAGCACAATCATGATGAACAGCGATTGCAGGCGCGGCTTATCCTGCCACAGGGCCGGCCCCACCTCCGGACCCGTCAGGATATAGATCGTGACCATGGTGGGCGGCACCGTCAGGGCGACAGCCAGGACCTGCACCACCCAGCGCGCGATCCAGCGGGGCAGGCGGTGGGGAAACCGCTCCCAGAAGCCGAAGGCCAGCACGCACATAAGGCAGACAACAAACATCCGCAGCGGCAGCAGCCAGACATGGTTCTCCCAGGCCGGCAGCAGCAGCAGGGAGAAGATGCCGGCCAGGACCGCCGCCACCCGCAGCCGGCGCCAATGGATGATGGCCAGCAGCCTGTGCCCGATACTGCCGGCTGTTGCGTCCATACCCCCGTCTCCCTCCGTTACAGCCGGGGCAGCCACATGCCCATGGTGGCGCCAAAGATACCAAAGGCGGTCAGCAGCGCCAGTACCGACAGCAGCCCCGCCGTGCCCAGCCGCAGCACAAAACTGCCCCGGTCCATGGCATGGAAGTAGAGCTGCAGAACCGCCAGCGGCAGCAGATACTGCGCGAAGGACAGTGTCTCCGGCAGGGGGCCGGAGAAGGTTTTGGGATCAAAGCCGATGGGCGCCTGGAAGATCAGCATCCACAGCATGAACATGACCCGGAAGAACCAGACCCCGCTGACCGTCAGGAACAGGCGCAACGCCCAGCGGCGATGGGCATCGAAGCGCCGCCGCCGCGCCAGCACCCAGGCCATGCCGGCGCAGATCAGGATGACCACGCCATTCAGGCTGATCCCCACATGCATCAGGGTACTGCCGACTGTCCCGCGCAGCAGGATCAGGCCGATCCCACCCAGCGACAGGATGGCGGCGGCGGCCATGTAGGTGCGGCCCATCCAGCGGTGAAAGGCAGGACGATGGCGGCGCAGCGCGGGCCAGAGCTGCAAGGCACCGCCGGCAATGATCACCACCGCGAATGCCATGTGCAGGGCGTACAGGGCATTGCCCAGGACATCGCCTGGAAACTGCCCCTCCACCGGCCCGCCCCGCAAACCCTGCCCCGTCAGCCATTCCCGCCCGTGGGTGGCCATGACATAGAGCGCGAAGATCAACTGCCCGGTGATTGCCACCAGCAACCAGAGCAGACCCGCCCGCCCCAGCCAGCGTTTGGCGGTGGCGGGATCGGGGCGGACGGTTTCAGGGATCGTCGCGGCCAGGGACATCGGGTTCCTCCATCAAGGTGATGGCTGATCCTGGCGCTTATCTGCGGTCGGTGGGGTGGGGGTGCGATGAATGACGGATAGGGGCGATGGGTGGGGGATGTTGTGCCCTCACCCTCCCAAACGCTGGCGCGTTCGGGCCCCTCCCTCTCCCACGTTCGTGGGAGAGGGGTCCAGATTTGCGCCCCTCGCCCGCTGGCGGGAGAGGGAGGGGCCCAAGCCTGTAAAGGCTTGGGAGGGTGAGGGAGCGACGCTTTTACCGCCCCTCATCCAGCCAGGCCGCCAGCCAGACCAGCGGCGCGTTCCAGTTCACGGTTACCTCGTTCACCGTGAACAGGTCGATATCATCCTTCCAGCAGGTCTGCGGTGCGCAATTCCCGATGCGCTTGCGGGCTTCATCGCCCAGGCTGGTGATGTTCGGCCCGCCCGACACCACGCCCGGCGGTGGGGGTGGCAGTGACGGGTCCAGGACATTGGCCCAGAAGCGGTGATGCGGGTGCTGCATGGCGCGCGGGCCGTACCCGGTGACATAGGACATGTCCAGCGGGTTGCGGCCCAGAAGATAGTCGGCGACATCCACCACCGTATCGCGGTATTTCGCGTCCCCCGTCGCGTCATGGGCATAGGCCAGCACGATGGCCCGGTTCATCAGGCCCGAGTTGGAGCCCCAGCCATAGCCCTTGGGCGACAGGGGCTGGCGGTAGCCGCTGTCGCCCGCTTCCCGAACATAGGCATTGGCGCTTTTCACGATGGCGCTGCGGATGCGGGCGGCGTCGGCTTCCGGCAGCGCTTCTGGATGCAGGGCTAGGGTCAGCCACCCCAGCGGCCCCACCTGTCCCCAGGACGGTTCGGGGATGGCGTCGCGGTTGAAGAACTGCGCCTTGGTCACGGCATCGACCAGCAGCGCATGGCGCGTGGTGGCCAGCAGTTCGGCAGACGCCCAGAAGAACTCGTCCGTTACGTCATTGTCGCCATAGCCGCCGCTGCCGTTGAAATCACCGATGGCCAGCGCATTGGGCACGCGCAGTGCCGCCTTCCAGGCCTTTAGCGCCGCCTTCAGGCAGCGGTCGGAAAAGGCCGGGTCGATGGTCTTCCAGACGCGCGCCGCCTGCGCCGCCGTGGCGGCCAGGTTCAGCGTCGCGGCGGTCGACGGCGGGTAGAGGAAACGGCGTTCGGGGTCCAGATGCGGGGGCAGGGGCAGTTTCGTCCAATGTTCATCCGCCACCTTGTGATGGGCCATGCCGGAGACATCGACATCGGGGGTGAAATTCAGCCTGCCTTTGCCATTCTGCACGCCCAGCGGCAGGGGCATGCGCGTGCCGTCCGGCACCTGCATGGACAGCATGAACTCCATCTGCCAGCGCGCCTCGTCCAGCAGGTCATTGATGCCGTTGCCGGCCTCCGGGATTTTGGCTGCGCCGTCGGGGAAGGCGGGTGCCTTGCCCTTCAACGCCTGACGTTCATAGAGGTTCAGCAGGGTCCAGACGGAGATGCCACCATTGACCACGTATTTGCCATGGTCGCCGGCATCATACCAGCCGCCGGTGACGTTCAGGCTGTGCGGGCAGGCGGGCCAGATATTGCCTTCATTGTCCTTCCCCCCAAAACAGGGGGCGATCTCCTTCGGGTGGCCGGCGGGGCGTGCCCATTTCTCCCCCACAAACCGCACCTCGATGGGGGTGCCGGCGCGGTTATGGTAGAAATAGGCCAGCGCATCGCGTTTCAGCGCGCCATAGGGGCCGGCGCCGATAGCGAAGGGCCGGCTGCTGACAGTGCCGGCGATCAGGGTGAACCCATTGCCCGTCGCCGTGACGGCAGAGAAATCGATCCGGTGCAGATGCTGGCCAGATGACGCGTCATCGCCGCTGACGATGCTGTTGCCACTGGCCACCACCTGTCCGCCCGCATCGCGCAGGGTCCAGGCCACGGGCTTTGCCGCCACATCGGGCAGGATTGCGACCTTCGGTCCATCGGCCAGCAGGCCCGACTGGTTCAGCCGGATGGGGCTGATGGGCCTCTCCTGGGCCAGGGCCGGCAGGGCCAGAAGGGCGGACAGAAGGAAAGCGTAAACCTTCATGCTCAGTTCCCCTTGCCCGGCCCTTGCGCGAACGGCCCCACCATGACGCCGATGAAGCCGCCGGCCTTCTTCGTTGACAGGATGGTGCCGTCCGCGCCCTTCACCACGGGTTGCCAGTCTGCCCCGGCGCCGGCCACATCGAAATCATATTCCCCACCGCGCGCCGTGATGCGCAGGCGGTAGGAGGCGGCGGCTTTCACCGGCACACTGCCCAGCACCGTGCCATCGGCGGGCGTATCCTTGCCGCCGCGCGCCGCCACGCGGGCCACAAGCTGCCCACCTTCCTTTTCGATGGTGAAGCGCATCCAGCTTTCATCGCTCTGCACCGCCGCCAGACCGGCGCGTTCGCCCGGCTGATCGGGGGTGAAGACCATGTCGGTGATGATGGTGGCATTGTGATGCTGCTGACGGCGGGCCCAGAAGGCAGGATTGCCATGGTCGGACAGGCCCACGGCCTGCAATTTCAGGGTCAGCGCGCCATCGGACAGGCGGTACCAGTCGCCCTTGGGATTGCGCGCCATCATCCAATAAGGCGGCAGCCGGTCGCCGTCGAACTCGTCGCGCACCTGAAAGGCGCCGGTGGTCGGCACCGTGGGCGCGGGCTGGGCCGGCAGGTCGGGCTTGGCATGGGTCAGGGGGATGGCTTGCCCCGGCTCCGTGATACGCGGCCAGCCATCGACCCAACGCACGGGCATCAGGAAGGTTTCCCGTCCGGTATTATAGAGATCATCGCCATAGGGGCGGATGGCCAGGAAGCTGGCCCACCAGTCGCCCTTCGGCGTCACCACGAAATCGGCATGCCCGGCAGAGGTGACGGGGTGGGGCCGGGCAGGGTCCAGGTCACGCTGTGTCAGGATCGGGTTGGCTTGGTTGGGGGTGAAGGGACCCATGGGGCCGGGGCCGCGCAGAACCACCTGGGAATGGTTGATGGCTGTGCCGCCTTCCGCACAGATCAGATAGTAGTAACCATCCTTCTTGAAGATATGCGGCCCTTCGATCCAGATCGGCTTTTTGGAGATATCGACGCCACCATTCACCAGCACCTTGCGCGGGCCGATGGTTTTCATGGATTTCAGGTCCAATTCCTGCACCCAGATGGCGCGGTGACCCTGGTACAGCGGCTCGCCTTCCGGCGGACCGTTATTGATGATCCAGGCGCGGTCCCCCTCAAAGTAGATCGACGGGTCGATCCCACCCTCCAGATCGGGCAGCCAGATGGGGTTGGACCAGGGGCCCTTGGGGTCCTTGGCGGTGATGATGAAATTGCCGCCGCAATCGACACAGGTGTTCAGGATATAGAAGGTGCCGTCATGATAATCGATGGCGGGCGCGAAGACACCGCGCGACAGGCCCAGGGCCTTGAAATCCAGCTGATCCGGGCGGTCGATGGCATTGCCGATCTGGGTCCAGTTGACCAGATCACGCGAATGGAAGATCGGGATACCGGGGAACCAGCTGAAGGTGGAATTGACGATGTAATAATCATCGCCCACCCGCGTGATCGACGGGTCGGGGTAATAGCCGGTCAGGATGGGATTGCGATATTCGCCCGGTTTTGCTTTCACCACGGCATCGGACGGGTCGGCCCCCTGATAATCCAGCCAGTTGAACCGCGCCGTATCGGCGGCCAGGGCCACCGGGGCGGTGAACAGGGCCGTGGTCAGGGCCAGGGCTGTTGTCAATCCACGCATTTTTCCTCCCGCTTATGTGTTTGACTGCATTTGTCCGCGCTCCCAACCGTCATCCCCGCGAAAGCGGGGATGACGGTTGGGAGCGCAAATCACCGGCTTCCACCCTCCGCATAAGGCCCCACCATCACGCCCATGAAGCCGCGTGCGGTGGCGGTGGACAGGATGGTGCCGTCGGCATCCTTCAGGATGGTCTTCCACCCATCCTTGCCCGTGCCGACCGAAAAATCATAGGCACCGCCGCGCGCCGTGACGCGCAGGCGCAAGGCGCCGTCGCCGGGCGCCGGCTGACTGGCCAACACGCGGCCCGGTTTTGGATCATTCTCCCCGGCGCGGACGGCGACGGTCAGGGTGCGGACGCCGTTGACCAATTCCGCCGTGAAGCGGAACCAGTATTCGTCATTCTGGATCACGGCCAGACCCGCCCGCTGCCCCGGCGCATCGGGGGTGAAGGAGAATTCGGTGGTGAAACTGGCGTCGCGATGCTGCTGCCGGCGTGCCCACAGGCTGGGGCTGGCGCGGTCGGACAGGGTGACGGGCTGCGGCGTCAGGTGGAGAGACCCACCCGACAGGCGCCACCAGCCACCGTCCAGCCGGCGCGGTGTCATCCAGTAAAGCGGCAGGGCCGGACCATCGAATTCATCACGGACTGTGAAGGGGCCAGCGGTCGGAATGGCGGCGGGTGGCTGTACCGGCAGATCGGGCCTTGCATGCGTTCGCGGGATCGCTGTGTCGGGGTCCAGGATGCGCGGCCAGCCATCGACCCAGCGGACGGGCAGCAGGAACGTCTCCCGCCCTGTATTGAACATCTCCCCACCCGCATAGGGGCGGACGGCCAGGAACACGGCCCACCAATCGCCCTTCTGCGTCTCTACCAGATCGGCATGGCCCGCCGCCTCGATCGGGTTGGGGCGCTTAGGCTCCAGGTCGCGCTGCGTCAGGATGGGGTTTGTCGGGCCGGGCGTGAAGGGGCCGGTGGGGGAGGGGGCGCGCCAGATCATCTGCGCGTGGCTGGTGCCCGTCCCACCCTCCGCCGCCGTCAGGTAGTAGAAGCCGTCCTTCTTATAAAGGTGCGGACCTTCGACATAGCCGGGCTTGGTGGTGATATCCACGCCGCCGCTGACGATCATGGTGCGCGGGCCGATGGTCTTCAGGTTCTTGGCGTCAAATTCCTGAATCCACAGGGCGCGGTGCCCGTCATAGGCTTCCTTGTCGCCCTCCGGCAGGTCGTTATTCAGGATCCAGGCGCGGCCATCATCATCAAAGAACAGCGACGGGTCGATGCCATTGCGCAGATCGGGCAGCCAGACCGGATCGGACCAGGGGCCGGCAGGGTCCGTGGCCGTGACCACGAAATTGCCGCCGCTGTAGAAGCTGGTATTGACGATATAGAACCGACCGTCATGGTGGCTGATCGAGGCCGCGAACAGCCCACCCGTCAGGCCGCCATTGCCGAAATTCACCAGACCGGGCCGGGCGATGGCGTTGGACACTTGCGTCCAGGTGACCAGATCGCGGGAATGGAAAACCGGCAGGCCGGGCAGCCAGCCGAAGCTGGAATTCACCAGATAATAATCGTCGCCTACCCGCGTGACAGACGGGTCGGGATAGAAACCGGCAATGACCGGATTGCGGTATTCGTTGGCGGCGACAGTTTTGGGGTCAGCCGGGTCCGATCCCTGATAGATGAACCAGTCGAACCGCGCCTCACCCGCATATCCGACGCCGGATAATCCCAGCAGCAAACTCATCGCCAGCAGCGATGCCACCCGACCCAACCGCATTTTTCCCCCCGAACGCCGATCCTTTTTGGATTGTTAGCGTTATCATGAGGAAACAGGCGGGGTCTGTCCAGGGGTTTGACAGGGTTGTCAGGAGGCGTCGTACCCTCACCCTCCCAAGCCTTGGCAGGCTTGGGCCCCTCCCTCTCCCACTTTCGTG
>NZ_JBMDKE010000065.1:0-20722 GCF_057809555.1 Niveispirillum sp. FG156
GGGCGAGGGGCAAACTTCTCCCCTCGCCCACGAAGGTGGGAGAGGGAGGGGCCCGAACGCGTCAGCGTTTGGGAGGGTGAGGGCAACAAGGCCATCATTAGCCACACCCTCACGCCTTGCTGGCGACAGCGGGCGTCGCTTTCCAGAAATACCGGCGGAAGCCGCGCTTCTCGTCATCATCCTTCAGGCGGAAGACAAGGCGGACGGGCAGTCCGACCGACAATTGTCCTGCCTGGATATCGGTGAATTCCATCATGACATTGGCGCCATTGGCGAACTGGACATTGCCATAGGCCAGCGGCGGGCAGGGGGTGAAGCCCAGCCAATCCTCGGTAAAGGTCTTCACCGATGCCGCCCCGTCCGCCAGCCTTTCCGGCGTCTGCGTATCGATGGCCGCACAGGCGGGGTTCACACAGGCGCGGGTGCGCGGAAACTGCACGCAACCGCACGCGCTGCAGCGCCCGCCCGTCAGGCCGTTGATCATGTCGCGCTTGCGATAGGCGACGGTATGGGCCGTGCGCTTGTCATGTTCGGCCCGCATCCCGAAATGCATGTCGACCATGCCGGAGAACGACATGTGCTTCAGATAGCTGCTCTCCGCCTGCCGCCGCGACAGCCACCCGGCAACCCCCGTGGCGGGGATAAAATCGGTCAGCGCCTTGGTGGTGCGCAGCAGGATGGCATCCGCCCCCTGCCCATACCCGACCAGCAGGATGATGCGCCCCGGCTGCGTCCGGCCGAGGATATCGGCCAGCATCAGCAGCGCATGCGCCGCCCCCGTATCGCCCACGGTCGCGGCCAGGGGATCGACCACGCTGTCGGCACGCATTCCCAGCTTGGCCGCCAGGGTCGCCTGGATCTTGGCCATGGTGCCGGGCAGGATGAAATGATCCACCTGATCGGCGCTGATCCCGGCCTGGGTTAGCGCGCCCGCCACGGCGGCGGGCACGATCTTCAGATAGCCCTCATCACGCGCCCACCGTTCCTCCAGAACGTAATCAGCACTTTCCCCCCCGGCCCGGTAATGGTCCACCAGATCGCGGAAGATGCTGTGCCCGCCCAGGAATTCGGCGATCACCCCCGGCCCGTGCCCCACCGTCACGGCGGCGGCGCCATGGCCATAGGTGAAATCCTGCACCGAACCCGGCCGCGCCAGCCGCCGGTCGGCGGATGTCAGCAGGGTCGTGGCCGTCTGTTCCAGGGCGGACAGCAGCGCGCTGGTCCCGGCCCGCAAACTGCCGGTGGCATCGGCGGGGCGCGTGGTCTCACCGAGACCCAACGCGTCAACGATCAGGCCGGCATTCGACCGGTCCTGAAAGGGCAGGGAGGTGGAGGCGAAAACCAGCCGGTCGGGCGACAGTGCACGGGCGGCCAGCAGATCGCGCGCCGCCTCCGCCGCCATGGTCAGGCTGTCCTCGTCCCAATTGGCAACGGCGCGCTCTCCCTTGCCCTGGGCCGCCAGATTGGGGTCCAGCCAGTCAAGCGCCGCCGCCATCGCCTTGCGCGACAGGCGCAGCCGGGGGATGTAGGCACCAAAGCCGGTGATGCCGGTGGGGGATTGGGTCACTTGGGGGGACCTTTCGGAAATGACAAACGGTGCCCCCTCACCCTCCCAGGCCTTGCGACCCGGGCCCCTCCCTCTCCCGCGATGCGGGCGAGGGTAGAATTTCGCCCCTCGCCCACGAAGGTGGGAGAGGGAGGGGCCCATCGCTGCCAAGCGATGGGAGGGTGAGGGCTCAACGCCTCAGGAAAACTAAGCCGCCGTCGCCGCCTCGATAAACTTCCCCAACACCTGCGCCACCCGCAGATGCTCTGGCACCGCATCACCGATGCGGCGGTCCAGTTCTTCATGCCAATGGTAGATCCGACGTTCCTGATAATTCAGCGAAATGCCCGTGAAGCCGCCGCTTTCCACCGATTTCTGGATGCTGTCGGCGAACTGCGTATCCTCTTCCAGGATACGGTCGAAGTTTGAAATCCGGGTTTCCCAGATGTCAGGGCGCGGACCATCGCCCCAGTCGGGGGAGAACCAGCAAACCTCAATATACATGCGCCTGATATCGATGGGCCAGAACACGATGAAGGGCATGCCCGTCGGTGCCGGCGGCACCACGATATTGGGATAAACATTGATCGACACATTGGCCGTGCGCGGGATTTCGCCCACGGTCGGGATGTCGGGCAGGCCCTTGGTGCCAGGGTCTTCCCAGCCGGGGCGGCGGTTGGGGGTGACCATGCGGGAATGACCGCCGGGCCACAGCGTCATGAACGATCCGCGATGGTCCAGGAACCGGTCGACCGTATTCTGGTGGATGGATTTCAGGTGATAGACCTCCAGGAACGCATCCAGCAGGACCTTCACATTGCAGTCCACCACCACCCCATGCCGGTCGGCCAGACGCAGATTTTGCGGCTGAAACTCCGACAGGTCGGGCACGACGGGGGCCAGATAGTCCATCAGCGGACCGGCATTTTCATCCATATTGATGAAGTGCCAATTGCCGAAATTCTCGCACCGCACCTCGATCAGCGATTTGCATTTCAGGTCCAGCCCGACAAAGTCCCGCTTGTCGCGCAGATTGATCAGGTCGCCCTTCAGATTATAGGTCCAGCCATGGTAGCCGCAGACCATGCCACGGCCCTTGCCCTTTTCCTCCGTCACCACCGGCGCGCCGCGGTGGCGGCAGGTATTGTAGAAGCAGCGGATCTTGTTGTCGTCGCCGCGCACAAAGAACAGCGGATCGCCCAGCCGGTCCCATTTCAGGTAGGACCCGATCTCCGGTACCTCATCGGCATGGATCGCGTATACCCAGGTGCGCCGCCACAGGGCCTGACGCTCCAGCTCATAGAATTCCGGGTCGACATAGCGGCCGGCGGGGATTTCCGGCAGTTCCGGGAAATCATCCGGCGGGCCTTGCCGCGTGGACTCATACTGCATGCCGGCCTTGATACGGTCGATCTCCAGGGCGTCCATGGTCCTTCCCTTTCCTTCTCTTATACGCTTGTACCGCCTCCCCGGCGAAGGCCGGGGCCCAGGGGCCACTCGATCAGACCGCGCCGCTGCGTCCAAGAAAGCGACGGAGAGGCTGGCGCTTGGGGCCCCTGGGCCCCGGCCTTCGCCGGGGAGGCGTTGAACCTCATGTGATGAGGCAGTGGGCATTCATCTTTCCGCATACATAGCAGATCACTCTGCATACAGAAAGCGCGTATTTTGTGTACGTCAAACGATCCTGGCCGAACGCAGGGCCGAAATGGCGGCGGCGTCATAGCCCAGTTCGCTCAGGATCGCGTCGGTATGTTCGCCCACCGTAGGCGGGCGTGACCGGATGCTGCCGGGGGTGGCGGACAGGGTCACGGGCGGGCCGGCGACCGGGGCGGGGCGGGGCAGGCCCGGATATTCCACCGGCTGCAGCAGGCCCGTTGCTTGCACCTGCGCATGGTCCAGCACCTGCTGCGGCGACAGGACGGGGCCGCCGGGAATGCCGGCCGCCGCCAGCGCCGCCACCGCCTGATCGGTGGTGAGGGTGCGGCACCAGTCGGCCATGCGGGCGCAGAGTACCCCATTATTGTCGCCGCGCGACTGATCACTGGCAAAGCGGGGATCGGCCTTCCAGCCCGGTTCCCCCACCATGTCACACCAGCGCGCGAACAGCCCGTCGCCCACCGTATGGATCAGGACATGGCCGTCCAGGGTCGCGAACACGTCCGACGGGGCCGATGTCTGCACCCGGTTGCCGGTACCGACCCGGTTGATGCCTGTCACCGCCTGTTCCACCAGAAAGGCGTTGAACAGGGTGACGCCGGTGGCCAGAAGGCTTGCCTGCACGGACTGCCCCCGTCCCGTGGCGCGTTTCTCCATCAGGGCCGCCATGGCGCCCAGGGCCGCGAACATGCCGGTCCCGAAATCCACATAGGGCGCGCCGGCCTTCATCGGCTGTTCGGGCGTGCCGGAAAAATACATGGCGCCCGACATGGCCTGTCCCACCCCGTCAAACCCGCCGCGCGCCGCCCAGGGGCCGGTGGCCCCGAAGCTGGAAATCAGCACGGGGATGATGTCGGGCTTGATGGCGCGCAGGCTGTCCTCATCCAATCCCATGGCGGCCAGCGCCGGCGGCGGCAGGTTGGCAACCACGACATCGGCGGTGGCGACCAGGCGGCGCACCACCTCGCGCCCCTCCGGCTTTGTCGGGTTCAGGGTCAGGGAGCGTTTATTGACGCCCATCTGCAGCCATCCCGCCCCCTCGCCACCGTCGGTCACCGGCGTGATGAACCGATCCTCCCCCCCGCCCAACCGTTCGACGCGGATGATATCGGCCCCGAAATAGCCCAGCAGGGTCGCGCAATAGGGTCCGGCGACATAGCGCCCGAAATCCAGCACCCGTACCCCGCTCAGAACCTGTGACACGTCCCATCCTCCCCACCGGGCCTTCCCGGTCTGTTGCTTTGCATACAGGATATAGCCGTTTTTCGTAAATCTTCAAGCACGCTTAAAGTTAGGATTTCTGCGGCTTTTGGATGCAACTGCATCATATCGTATGCCGCACCGCAGCAAAAATCGGCGGTTCCGACTTTTTAATTTTACACAGAAACGGCATTGTGTGTATATTTTTCGAAACCAAACGGGATCGGTGTGGGTGCTTGCCCTCTGTCCTGTCGTTGTGATGCGGGTGCTGAAGTCGCGATGCATTTCCCGTCATCCCGGCGAAAGCCGGGACCCAGGGGCCACAGGATCAAACCTTCCGGTAACATCGATCAAAGCTGCCGACAGGTTGGGCGCTTGGCCCCTGGGTCCCGGCTTTCGCCGGGATGACGAAAATTGACCGTGAATAACGTCGCCCCACCAACGACAGCAAAGCGCACCGCCGCCTCGACAAGAAGTTCCAGGGAACCAGCGATCTGGGAGGATCATCCATGGACGGGATCAGTTCGTCTTTCGACTATCGCAAGGGCTGGTCGATCAATCCGGCGGCCAGGCCGGGCGATGTCGACGCCAAGGCGCCCTTCATCGAGAATGGCACCGAGAAGTTCGACCCCGCCCAATATTACGACAAGGGCTGGATGGCGCAGGAATGGGAGAAGCTGTGGACCAAGGCCTGGCTGATCGCCTGCCCGTCCAGCGATGTGCGCGAGGAAGGGGATTTCGCGACGTTCGAAATCGGTGCCGAGAATATCGTTGTCGTCCGGGGCGATGATGGCAAGGTCCGCGCCTTCTATAATGTCTGTCCGCACCGGGGTAACCGGCTGGTGCATACGGCCCTGGGCAGCTTGGGCAACGGTTTTGCCTGTTCCTTCCATAGCTGGAAATTCAACCTGGATGGCAGCCTGAAGAATATCACCGACCGGGAGACGTTCCGCCCCGAAGTGGTGTGCCATAATCCGGGGATGAGTGCGGTTCGGTGTGAGGAGCTGGCCGGTCTGGTCTTCATCTCCATGAACCCGGACGCGCCCGACCTGCGCGGCTGGCTGGGTCCGGTGGCGGACCATCTGGAAAGCTACCAGATCGACAAGATGCATGTGGTCCGGCAGGTGCGCAGCGAATGGGCCGCCAACTGGAAGATCGGGGTCGATGCCTTTTACGAGGTTTACCACCTGCATGCCGTGCATCCGGAAACCCAGGGCGTGATGGAGGATTATTTCGTCCAGTACGACCTGTTCCCCAATGGCATGAGCCGGATGTGCATCCCCTTCTACCGGCCCAGCCCGCGTGTGCCCGACCAGTTGGGCGTGAATGAGGGGCTGAAAATGATGATGCCCGACGCGGCCCTGGACCCCGCGGGCTTCACCGGTACGGCGCAGGAGGTGCGCATAGCGGCCCAGAAGGCCAAGCGTGAACGCGCCGAACGGCTGGGCCTTGGCTATGAAAAGCTGACCGACGCGCAGCTGACCGACAGTTTTGCCTATGGCCTGTTCCCGAATGTGCAGATCGGCTGCCATCCGGAAGGTGTGTTCCTGATGCGCTTCATCCCGCACCCGGAAGACCCCGAGCGTTTCTTCTATGACATCACCATCCTGTTCCGGCCCGTGGGTGCGGTGGCAGAGGCGGCGGGCAATTATGATGTGCCAGCCTGGATGGGCCTGCCGGAAGGCACCGACATTTCCGGTCGGGTGCGGCCCGATTGCGTGCATGTGCCGCTGGGCGAACCGGCCAATCTGGGTCTGGTCCTGGATCAGGATAGCGAGCTGTTGCCCGTGGTGCAGAAGGGTCTGCGCTCACGCGGGTTCAACGGCATGCTGTTCGGTGAACAAGAACAGCGCCTGCGCCATTTCCATGTCGAACTGAACCGCTACATGGCAGGGGAGCCGCGATGATCTTTTTCATCAGCCGCTTTACCGTCAAGCCGGAATGCGAGGCGGAATTCATCCGCCTCGCCACGGCCCTGACGGAGAAGGTCCGCGCGCATGAGCCCAAGACCCTCTACTACGCCTTCTACCGGGCCGATGATGGCCCTGGCCGCTTCGTGGTGGTGGAAAGCTTCCCCGATGAGGCGGCGGAACATGAACACCAATCCACGCCCTGGTTCACGGAGATCGTGCCGCAGATGATCCCGTGTTTCGACGGGCCCTATGTGCGGGAATATTTCCATCCGCTGAACGCATCCGTGAAAGGTTCGACGGCATGAGCAAGGCCGACCAGTTCATCCATGCCACCACGCTTGGCGACATGCTGCTGTCGGCGGCCCATTCCTGGCCCGACACGGACGCGCTGATCTTTCCTGATGAAAGCCTGACCTACCGCGATCTGGCGGCCCGCGCCATGCGCCATGCCAAGGGGCTGATGGCAATGGGGGTGAAGCCGGGCGACCATGTCGGCGTGCTGCTGCCGTCCTGCATCGAATTTGTCGATATCCTGTTCGGCGTGGCGCTGGCTGGCGGCGTGACGGTGCCGATCAATGCCCGTTACCGCGCGCATGAACTGGCCTATGTCACCGACAATGCCGATCTGGTCACCATCATCACCACCGAACAGGTGGCCGATCAGCTGAATTTTGTGGATCGCCTGTGTGAGGGGCTGGCGGGGCTGGCCGAACAGACGGACCCGATGGCCCTGTCGCTGAAGGGCTGCCCGCGCCTGCGCTCCATCATCCTGCTGGGCGATGGCGGAAGGCCCTTCACCGTCACAGCGGACCGGTTCGATGCCATGGCCGACGCGGTGACGGATGAAGCCGTGCATGAACGAAGGGCCTTTGCGCGGGTCCGCGCGCCCGGCATCATCCTTTACACATCCGGCACCACGTCGAACCCCAAGGGCTGTCTGATCAGCCATGAGGCGATTGTCCGGACGTCCCAGGCGCTGGCGGAACGGTATGAGCTGACCGACCGTGACCGGTTCTGGTCGCCGCTGCCTTTGTTCCACATCGCGGCCATCCTGCCGCTGGTCGCCATCTATGCCAAGGGCGGCACCTACCTGTCGATGCAGCATTTCGATGCCGGCGTGGCGCTGAAAATGCTCGAAACGCATAAGGTGACGGCCACATACCCGTGCTTTGCCCCCATCATGGTCGACCTGATCCACCACCCGGATTTCGCGACCACCGATCTGTCCTCCATGCGATTGATGAATTCATCGCTGGCGGTACAGACGGGCGCGATGAAGGAGATGCTGGCCAAGGCGATGCCCAACTGCATCCAGGTCGGCACCTATGGCCTGTCGGAAGCGGCGGGCACCGTCTGCACCAGCAGCCTTTCCGACAGTTACGAGGTGCGGACGACACGGCTGGGCCGGCCTTTGCCGGGGATTGAGGTGAAGATCGTCGATGCCTTTGGCGACCCGCTGCCGGCGGGCGAAAAGGGCGAGATCCTGGTGCGCAGTCCCGGCCTGCTGGACGGCTATTACAAGGACCCGGTGAAGACGGCAGAGGCGCTGCAGGGCGGCTGGCTGCATACGGGCGATGTCGGGTCGCTGGACGGCGATGGCAACATCATGTTCCATGGCCGCACCAAGGATATGCTGAAGGTCGGCGGGGAGAATGTCGCCGCCGCCGAGATCGAGGCCTATATCGGCACCCACCCGGCGGTGAAAATGTGCCAGGTGGTGGGCGCGCCCGATCCGCGCCTGTCGGAGGTGCCCGCCGCCTTCATCGAACTGCATCCCGGCACATCGCTGACGGCGCAGGAAGTGCTGGATTACTGCCGTGGCAAAATCTCCAGCTTCAAGGTGCCGCGCCATGTGCGGTTCGTGACGCAATGGCCCATGTCGACCAGCAAGATCCAGAAATACAAGCTGCGCCAGCAGCTTGAAGCGGAACTGGCGGCCGGTGCCGCTGCCTGACGGGAGTTTGGTTCATGTACACTATCGTCGCCAAGCTGTTCGTGAAGCCGGAAATGGAGGCGGAATTCGTCGCCGCCATGACGGCCCTGACCGATAAGGTGCTGGCCCATCAGCCGGATGTCAGCGTCTATCTGTTCAAGAAAATCCGTGGCCGCGCCCATGCCTACGCCGCCATCGAACAGCACCCGTCCCAGGATTATTTCCGCGAGGTGCATTGCACCACGCCCTGGTTCCAGGAACTGGTGCCCGTCGTGATGCCTTGCCTGGCGGAACCGATGGTGCTGGAGGAATTTGACGATTTCTGAGGGGCGTGACGTGGTTCCCTCACCCTCCCATCGCTACCGCGCCGGGCCCCTCCCTCTCCCGCAAGCGGGCGAGGGGCTAAAACTTTTACCCTCGCCCACGAAGGTGGGAGAGGGAGGGGCCCGTTGGCGCCAGCCAACGGGAGGGTGAGGGCAATCCCGCAAAAGAAGAAATATATTCTTGATCTACAATCACAAACCAACCAACATATCCATATCTTAAACTACAACCGGAAACTCACCATGTCCGGCGATGCCCGCGCCCGGCATCTGCGCCGGAGCGCCACAGATGCCGAGCGGCACTTCTGGGGCTGGGTACGCGACCGGCGGTTCATGGGGTTGAAATTCCGGCGGCAGGAGCCTGTGGACCGCTATATCGCGGACTTCATTTGCCCCGAACTGAACCTGATCGTGGAAATCGATGGCAGCCAGCATGGACCAGCGACTGATACCGCGCGCACAACGCTACTGGAACGCGCCGGCTTCACAATCATCCGTTTCGACAATCACTATATATTGACCAACCGCGAAGGCGTGCTGCGCGAACTGGCGCAACGCATCGGGCGCTATGCCGAGTACATGCGGGGGGTTGAGGGGGGCATTGTGGCGGCCCCGGTCTTGGTGGCGCGGCAGGGAAGGGCGCGGGTGGGGAAATAGCGACGTGGCTCCCTCACCCTCCCACCCGTTAACACGGGCGGGCCCCTCCCTCTCCCGCAGGCGGGCGAGGGGCTAAAAATTCACCCCTCGCCCACGAACGTGGGAGAGGGAGGGGCCCAAACGCGCCAGCGTTTGGGAGGGTGAGGGCAACCCCATCCCCGCCCCCCTACAACACCAACCCAATCGGATCTTCCAGCCGCCGGCCCAGCGCCGCCAGGAACTTCGCCCCCAGCGCGCCATCCACGGCGCGGTGATCACAGGACAGCGTCAGGCTCATCACCGAGGCAAAGCGCACCCCGCCTTCCGCCGTTTCCCGCGCTTCCCGCCTTGTCGTGCCGACGGCCAGGATGGCGCCCTGGGGCGGGTTGATGATGGCCTGGAACTGGCGGATGCCGAACATGCCCAGGTTGGAGATGGTGAAGCTGCCGCCGCTGATATCCTCCTTGGCCAGCGTGCGTTTGCGCGCCCGGTCGGCCAGATCGGCGGCCCTGGCCCCGATGGCCCAGGGGTCCAGCTTATCGGCCCCGCGCACCACCGGTGTCAGCAGCCCGCCATCCACAGCGACAGCGACGGAAATGTCGGCAGAACGGAACCGCCGGATGCCATCCTCGGCCCAATGCACATTCACATCCGGCACTTCCATCAGCGCCAACGCCGCCGCCTTGATCAGCAGGTCGTTGACCGACAGCTTGCGCGGGCTGCTGGCGCGTGCGTTCAACTGTTCGCGGAAGGACAGCAGCGCATCGACGGTGACGTCGGACGTCAAATAGAAATGTGGAATCGTCTGCTTGGCATTGACCAGGGCCGTGGCAATGGCCCGGCGCATGCCCGTCACGGGCAGCAGGTCATAGGCGGGTGCCGCAGCCGGTGGGACCGTGGCCCGGTCGGCAGCATCGCGCACATCCTGCTTGGTGGCGTGCCCCTTCGGCCCCGTGGGCGTCACGGTCGACAGGTCCACACCCAGATCACCGGCCAGCTTGCGCGCTGCCGGACCGGCGGCGGGGGCAGGAGAGGTGACCACGGGGGCGGGTGCGGCGATCAGGCCGCGCGCCTTGGCCGCCGCCTGCACATCGGCCAGCGATACGCGTCCTCTGGCACCCGTGCCCGTGATGCCATGCAAGGTCATGCCCAGCTTGCGCGCGATCTTCTGCGCGATGGGGCTGGCATGCGGTTCGGGGCCGGTGGGCACTGGTTCCGGTACAGGCTCTGCTTCAGGGGCAGGGGCGACAGTGCCGCGGGATGCGGCGGCCTTCTCCACATCCTCCTGACTGATACGCCCCTTCTGCCCCGTCCCGGTCAGGGTGGACAGATCGATGCCCAGCTTATTGGCCAGCCGCCGCGCCAGCGGACTGGCATGCGCCGCCTCATTGCGGGCGGTTAGCATAGCGGGGTCGAGTGCTGATACGTCCCCCCGCCCACCTTCGTCATCCCGGCGAAAGCCGGGACCCAGAGCCACAGGCGCTGCGCTCTCGGCCGCGGGGGCAGGGGGCGATGTCGTACTGGCGGCCCCTGGGTCCCGGCTTTCGCCGGGATGACGGGGAGAGGATGGAGCAGGCGAACCCACCCCCTCCTCCTTCGGCTCAAACGACACATCAATGGCCCTGTACCCGGCCACAAACGCGTCAATGGCACTCTCCGGCACCGATGCATCGGCCAGCACGGCGATCAGCGCGCCGACCGGCAGCACGTCACCCGCCTGGGCCAATTGCCGGCGCAGCGTGCCGCCAACCTCCAGGTCCAGCGTATTGACGATCTTTTCCGTCTCGATATCGACCAGCTCCGTGCCCTTCTCGGCGCTGGCGCCCACGGCCAGATGCCAGGCGGATACGGTGCCTTCCGACATTTCGATGCCCCATTTGGGCAGGGTGATCGGGTGGATATCAGCCATCGGCCAGCACCTTGCGAACAGCGGCCTCGATCTGCGCGGGGCCGGGGACATAGGCGCGTTCCAACTCGCGGGCGAACGGAACGGGCGTGTGGGGGGCGGTGACGATCTGGATGGGGGCCTTCAGGTCGCGGAAGCCCTTCTGCGCCACGATGGCGGCGATGTCGGACGCCACCGAACAGCGCGGTGGGCTTTCATCCACCACCACCAGCCGACCCGTGTTCGACACGCTTTCCAGGATCGTCTCCTCGTCCAGCGGGCTGGTGGTGCGCGGGTCGATCAGGTCGCAGGTAATGCCCTCGGCATTCAGCTTTTCCAGCGCCTTTTCGGCAAACGGCACCATGCGGCCCAGCGCCACGATGGTGGCATGCTCGCCCTCGCGGACCAGCGCCGCCTCCCCGAACGGGATCGCGTAATCACCCTCGGGCACCTCGCCCTTGCGGCTGTACAGCGCCTTATGTTCGAAGAACACCACCGGATCATCATCGCGGATGGCGGTCAGCAGCAGGCCCTTGGCGTCGTACGGATTGGACGGCACCACCACCTTCAACCCCGGCACCGCCGTCATGAAGGGATAGATGGTCTGCGAATGCTGTGCGGCACAGTTCATGCCAGCCCCGAACGACATGCGGATGACCAGCGGCGTGCGTGCCTTGCCCCCGAACATGTAGCGGAACTTGGCGGCCTGATTGAAAATCTGGTCCATGGCCACGCCGACAAAATCGGCGAACATCAGTTCGGCCACGGGCCGCAGCCCGGCCAGCGCCGCGCCATTGGCGGCCCCGATGATGCAGCTTTCCGAAATGGGCGTGTCGATCACGCGGCCTTCGCCGAACTTGTGGATCAGGCCCTTGGTCACGCCGAAAATGCCGCCGGCGGCGTCGCGCTGACCCGATGTGCCGCCGGCCCCGCCGGACACATCCTCGCCCAGGACGATGACGCGGGGATCGCGGGCCATTTCAAGATGCAGGGCCTCGTTCAGGGCCTCGCGCAGGGTGATGACGGGCATCGAACCTCTCCCGCTCAATAGCTGATATAGACGTCGGTCAACACATCCGCCGGCACCGGCGGGGCGGCTGACTTCGCGGCAACCGTGGCGGCATCAATCTCGCCCAGGACCTCCGCGTCGATGGCGTCCAGCGTGGCCGCATCGATCAGGCCCGCCTCCGTCACCCGCGCGCGGAAGCCTTTCAGGCAGTCGCTCTCTTCCCGGAACCTCTCCACCTCGCCCTTGGCGCGGTAATTCTGGGGATCGCCCTCGAAATGCCCGAAATAGCGGGTGCAGGTGGCATAGACCGCCGCCGGCCCGCCGCCCGTGCGCGACACTTCCAGCGCCTGGCGCATCGCCTCATAGACGGAGAAGAAATCAAACCCGTCGGCGCGGAACACGGGAATGCCGAACCCTTCCACCCGGCGGCCAAGGTCTTGGCCGGCCAGCGCATAGGCGGCACCGGTATGTTCGGAATAGCCATTATTCTCGAACACGAAAATCTTCGGCACCTTCAACACGGCGGCCATGTTCAGTGCCTCCAGAACCGTGCCCTGGTTCGACCCGCCATCACCAGTGAAGCTGACGGCGACATGCCCCTCACCGGCCAGCTTGGCGGCGATGGCGGCGCCCACCGCGATGGGCGGGCCGCCGCCGACAATGGCATTGGCGCCCAGCATACCCTTGTCCAGATCGGCAATATGCATGGACCCACCCTTGCCCTTGCACAGGCCGTCGGCGCGTCCATAAATCTCCTTCATCATGCCGCCGACATCGCATCCCTTGGCGATGCAATGGCCATGGCCGCGATGGGTGGACGCGATCCAATCCTTGTCGGTCAGATGCTCGCACACCCCCACCGCCACGGCCTCCTGACCGGCATAGAGATGGGTGAAGCCTGCAATCTCCCCGGTGCGGTTTTCGATATGAAGCCGCTCCTCGAACTCACGGATGGTGCGCATGCGCCGATAGGCCTGAAGCAGGGCGTCACGGTTGAGTTGCATGGGTTGGTTCCTTGAAAAGATCGGGGCATCTGGTTCGCCCCTCGCCCGCCTGGCGGGAGAGGGAGGGGCCCGCCCGCGTTAGCGGGTGGGAGGGTGAGGGTGGTGGCACCACGGCCTTGTTCCCTCACCCTCCCAAGCCTTCCGGCTTGGGCCCCTCCCTCTCCCACCTTCGTGGGCGAGGGCGTTACTCTGCGTTCACGCTGGAAGTGCCGGCCCCATAAACATAATCATCAATGACCTTGTGGAAGTGCCGGATGCGCAGTTCCTGGTCGCCCAGCCACAGGCCGGGGAAGCCTTCCGACTGCATCCCCAACTGCACGCCGGGCAAATTATAGGCGTCCTGGTCCAGCACCTGACCCAGCGACTTCTCCCCATGGCGGTAGAAGCGATGCTCGGGCCGCTCCGGCTTTTCCTCCCCCTGTTTCAGCAGGCGGAAATTCTGCAGGTCGTAATACATCTTGTTGGGGTCGGTCGGGTGCGGCCGCTGCCGGAACAGCATCAGGTCGTCGGCATGCACGTTCATCGTGATGTTGGGGAAGATCAGGTAATGATAATCATCGGTCAGCTGATCATCATTCAGGTCCGAATAATCGTGACCCTGTGACGCCCCATTCTCCCGCTTCCATTTCTGCACCGCCAGCCGCACTTCGCGCGTCTTGCCATCGAAATCGGCCGGGTCCATGCCTGCCTGTTTCATGATCAGGCGGATCAGCGGCGGAATGTCCGACGTTTCCTTCACGCGTGGGCTGGTGGTGGCGAACGGCACCAGATAGCGGCTGTGCCGACCGTAACAGTCGATCTGGATATCCAGATCATCCAGGTAATAGAGCAGCTGCGGATGGATGCCCTGCACATGGTAGCTCTCGTTGAACGCATCAACGGACGCTTTCCAGTTGCAATCCCATTCGATGGTCCAGTCCCGGGTCATCGCCATACGGTCGAAATGGTACGGGTCCAGATGTTCCGGGATGACGCCCAGGAATTCCCGCAGCGGCTCGGCATCCTTGTTCAGATTATACCAGACGAAGCTGCCCCAGGTATCGCACGGCACCTCTGGCAATCCCTGGCACGGCGTTCCCTGCGGGAAGGTCTCCTTGTCCGGGATGCGGACAAAGTCACCATCCAGCCCATATTCCCAGTGATGATAGGCGCATTTGAAGGTCTTCAGCTTGCCGATCCCCGGCGGGACCAGCCGGTTGCCGCGATGCTGACAGACATTATAGAAGGCGCGGATCGACATATCGGCCTGACGCACGATCAGGATCGCCTCGCGCCCGATCTCCGTACAGACATAATCGCCCGGTTCCGGGATGTCATCCTCGCGGCAGCCCATCAGCCAGCTGCGCTTCCACATCCGCTCCCATTCCAGTTTCATGAAATCGGGGCTGGTGTAGCGCTCCTTGGCGATGATGGCATGGCCCAGCTGCGGGTCCGGGGCCTTTTCGATGGGGGTGCGGGTGAAATCACCCGGCTTGACCCGTTTGATCGGCATGACGCGCACTCCTGGATCAGAAATGGACGCCCTTTGTATATCCACCATCGACAATCAGGTGCGTGCCGTTGATCCAGCTGGCGGCCGGGCTGGCCAGGAAGGCGACGGCCTTGGCCACTTCCTCGGCACTGCCCATGCGCCCAAACGGGTGGGCGGCGATGGTGGCATTATAGAAATCGGGCTGCGAGGTCTTGATCATGTCCCAGGCGCCGCCTTCGACAAAGATCGGGCCGGGCGACAGGGCGTTGAACCGGATGCGCCGCTTGCCATGGAACTGGCCCAATTGCTTGGAATAGGTGATCAGGCTGGCTTTCAGCGCATTATACGCCATGGGGGCCGCGAATGTTTCGATGGCGTTGGTGGAGACGATGAACACCACCGACCCCTCGCCGGATTTCTTCAGGAAGGGCACGGCGGTTTCGACCGCGCGCACCGACCCCATCACATCCACCTCAAAATTGCGCTGCCAGTTCTTTTCGCTGTCCATGCCGGCCCCGCCCGACACGTTGGGGATCAGGATGTCGATGCCGCCAAGCTGCTCACCGGCCTTGGCAATCCAGGCCTTATAGGCCTCGCCATCGCGGACGTTCACGGCCTCGCCCACGGCATTGATACCCTTGGCGCGCAGGACGGCCAGCGTCTCCTCCACCTCTTCGGCGGTGCGCGAACAGATGGCGATATCCACGCCCTCATCGGCCAGCGCCTCCACGATCTTGCGCCCGATACCCTTGGTCGCACCGGTGACAACGGCCTTCTTGCCCTTCAGACCCAGATCCATTTTCTGTCCTCCCCATAATGCGCAACCGGCCTTGTCGCCTTTGATCCCATGCTCCGTCGGAACGCGGGAACGCGCAAGCCTGCGCATGTGCTGATTTTCATGCTCTGCGGGCTTTATATCAGCATCGGCGTTTTTCTGTATACAAAAAACTGTCTCTGCGTATAGATATGGGAAGAGGCCAGCGCGCAACGAGGCGCGGCAGGCCCTGCGAATTCAGCACGCCGACGCTTTTCGATCATAAGAACAAGACGCCACGGCATGGATGGGGAGGACAGAGGTCCATGGATTTCCGACTGACCGAGGAGCAGCGGGAGCTGCAACAGGCCGCGCGCCGTTTCGCCCAGGAACAGCTGCGCCCGCTGGCCAAACATCTGGACCTGACGGGGGAGGCCTGCCCCAGGGAATGGATCGCCAAATATGCGGATATGGGATTTCTCGGTATAAATATACCGACCGAGTATGGGGGCATGGGGCTGGGCAATCTGGAAGCGCTGATCGTTCTGGAGGAACTGGCCAAGATCTCCTCCGCCGTGGCCTTCCCGGTGTTTGAAAGCTGCGTCGGCCCCGTCCGCGCCATCGAACATTTCGGCACCAAGGAGTTGCGCGACCGGGTGGTGCCCGCCGTCTGTCGCGGCGACATGATCGTGGCCATCGCCATGTCGGAGCCGGAGGCGGGATCGGCCCTGACCGATCTGACCAGCAAGGTCACCGAACGCGACGGCAAGCTGTATCTGAACGGCACCAAGCGCTGGTGTTCGGGCGGCGGCCATGCCGACGGCTATGTCGTCTATGTCCGCATGTCGGAAGAGGCGGGTGCCAAGGGCATCGGCGCCGTCTTTGTCGAAAAGGGCATGAAGGGCCTAACCTTCGGCGCCAATGAACAGCTGATGGGCTTCCGGGGCATCCCCAGTTCCGATATCTATTTCGATGATGTCGAAATCCCGCGCGAGAATGTGATCGTCGGTGCCGGCGGCTTCAAAAAGATGATGGAGGCGTTCGATCTCGAACGCTGCGGCAACGCCACCATGTCGCTGGCCCAGGCGTCGGGCGCGCTGGAGGAAGTCACCGACTATGTCCAGGAACGCAAACAGTTCGGTCGCGCCATCGTGGAGTTTCAGGCGGTGCAGATCAAGCTGGCCGAAATGAAGATGAAGGTGGAGGCCGCCCGCCTGCTGATCCACCGCGCCGCCAGCAACGCCCAAGACGGCATGCCGTCGTTGCTGGAAAGCTCCGTCGCGAAATGTTTCGCCAACGAAATCAGCCGCGAGGTGACGGGGGCGGCGGTACAGTTGATGGGCGGCTACGGCTATTCCCATGAATATGGCATGGAACGCCGCCTGCGCGACAGCTGGGGCTGGGGCATCGCCGGCGGCGCCGTCGATATTCAGAAGATCAACATCGCATCGGCCATGGTGGGCCGCCGGTTTGATCAACGCCGGTCGTGACCTCCGCTTTCCGTTTCTCCCTCACCCTCCCACCCGCTAACGCGGGCGGGCCCCTCCCTCTCCCGCCAAGCGGGCGAGGGTAGAATTTCGCCCCTCGCCCACGAACGTGGGAGAGGGAGGGGCCCAAGCCTGCCAAGGCTTGGGAGGGTGAGGGTCCGACCATATTCGTGCCGGAGACGCTACCCATGGAACATGACGTCTGCGCCATCACCGACCTGGCCGATGGCGCCAAGCACCGGGTCGATGCCGGCGGGGAGGATATCCTGCTCTGCCGCAGCGGGCCGGATATACGCGCCGTGCGCAACATGTGTACGCATGCGGCCAGCACGCTGGAGGATGGCAGGCTGCGCAACGGCATCCTGTCCTGCCCCCTGCATGGTGCACGCTTCGACCTTGCCGATGGTGGCCGCTGCCTCGGCGGTGCCGGCTACCGCCCCCTGACCCTGTTCCCCGTGCGGGTGGCCGATGGCCGGGTTTTCGTGACGGTGGAAGGCTAAAACTTCACCCCTCGCCCACGAAGGTGGGAGAGGGAGGGGCCCGGTGGCGCCAGCCACCGGGAGGGTGAGGGTAACCCCAGCCCCCTCAGGCAATCACCACCGCATTATCAATCACCATCTCCGCCCCATTCACGAACCGGCTTTCATCGCTGGCCAGATAGAGGACCATGGCGGCCACATCTTCGGGGCTGCCGATGGGGGGCAGGTGCTTCTTGGCCTCTTCCTCGCTGCCGAACAGGGCCGTATTGGCGGCGCGGACCATGGGCGTGTCCATGGCACCGGGATGGATGGTGTTGACGCGGATATTATAGCCCTGCATCTGGCAATGGATGGCGATGGACTTGCTCATCCCGCGCACCGCGCCCTTGGCCGCCGAATAGGCGAAGAACACCGGATAGCCCAGATGCGTGGCGACGGAGCACATATTGATGATGCTGCCGCCCCCGCCCTGCTTCATCAGGCCGATAGCATGCTTGCAGCCCAGGAAGGTGCCTTCCGAACTGACGGAATTCACCTTGCGGAACTGTTCCAGCGTCGTGGTCTCCACCGTTTCGATCACCACCGTCCCGGCATTATTGACCAGCACATCCAGCCGCCCGAACCGCGCCTGGATCGCCGCCATCACCCCGGCCCAGCTTTCCTCGCTGGTCACGTCATGGCGCATAAAAACGATATCGGCCCCGGTTTCGGCCCGGATCTCGGCGGCGGCCTGTTCGCCCGCAGCCTCGGCCACATCGGCCATGACCACCGCCGCCCCTTCGCGCGCCAGGGCCAGCGCATCCGCCCGGCCCAGCCCCATCGACGCACCCGTCACCAGGCACACTTTCCCGCTTACGCGACCCATGAAACCCTCCCAATGTTTATCTTTTCCAATGCGTTGTCCCCTCACCCTCCCAGACGCTAGGCGGGCGAGGGGCTAAATTTCCGCCCCTCGCCCACGAAGGTGGGAGAGGGAGGGGCCCGTCGGCGCCAGCCGATGGGAGGGTGAGGGCAACCCCACCGCCACCCGCCTCAATCCTCCGGCGCCAGCGTCACGCGCAGCCCGTCCAGCGCATCCGTCACCCGGATCTGGCAGGACAGACGCGAAACGCCGTCGCGGAAATGCGGGCTGTCCTGCACCAGTTCGCGTTCATCCGGGGCCTGCGGCGGCAGCACGGAAACCCATTCCCCCTCCACATAGACATGACAGGTGGCACAGGAGCAGCAGCCGCCACAGATGGCCGCCACATCCAGGTCGTTATCCTTCAGATTCTGCATCAGCGAGGCATCGGGATCGGCGGCAAACGCATGTTCGCGGCCCTCCCGGTCGGTGGCAATGATGGTGGGCATGGTTCCTCCCGCATGAATTTCTGCTTTGCCGCTTAAAATATACATTTTCCATCGACATGCATACAGGATTTTGCCCATACTGATACAACAGGCCCGGAACAAGGGCCGGACCAGACCACAGACGGGGGAGAGGGCGCGACCATGACAGGCTGGCGCTTCTGGGAAGACATCATGGTGGGGGAGCGGACGCGCAGCCGCGACCATCTCGTGACCGAGGCGGACATGACGGAATTCGCCGTCCGCTACGACCCGCAATATTTCCACACCGACGCCACCCTGGCCGCACAATCGCCGTTCGGGGAGCTGATCGCCAGCGGGCTTTACAATTGCGCCCTGTGGCGCGTGCTGGATCATGAGGAAAATGGCGACATCGCCTGGGTCTGCGGCATCGCCTGGGACAATGTCCGCTGGGCATCGCCCTTGCGCCCCGGCGACATCGTCCACGCCACCTCTGTGGTCCTGTCAAAGCGCGCGTCGGGCAAGCGCACGGACGCCGGCATCGTCACCCTGCATCATCAGTTGGTGAACCAGCGGGGGGAGGTGGTGATCCGCTTCGACAGCACCTCCTTCGTGCGCCTGCGCGCCACGGGCAGCCCGGCGCCCGACCCGATCCCATCCCCGTCGCGCATCCAGCATACGGAAGGCACCGGATCATGAGCCGCATTTTCGGCCCCATCATGCAGAACGGCTTCGTCGTCCGCGATCTCGACGCGGCGATGCGCCATTGGGTGGAGGTGCTGGGCGTCGGCCCCTTCTACGTGCTGCCCCGCGTCGCCTTTGCCGAGACGACATATCGCGGGCAGAGCGTCGATATCGAAATGGCCGTCGCTACCGCCTATAGCGGCGATGTGCAGATCGAACTGGTGCAGCAGTTGAACAGCGCCCCCAGCGTCTACCGCGCCTTTCTGGACGCGGGCCGCCAGGGCCTGCACCATGTCGGCGTGGCCAGCGCCGATTACGCCGCCGACCTGGCCCGCGCCACCGCCCACGGCCTGACCATCGCCCAGGGGGGCCGCACCCAGGCCGGCACCGGCTTTGCCTATTTCGATAATGAGGGCGCGTTTCCCGGCACCATGGTGGAGCTGTTTGAGGCGACCCCCGCCCTGATGAAATTCTTCGCCAAGGTTCAGGCCGCCAGCCGTGACTGGGACGGCCACGACCCGATCCGCCGCCCCGTCCCCCGTGCCTGAGGCCGCCTGCATGTCCACCCGTTTCGATGTCTGCCTGATCGCCGGCGGCAAATATCACGATATCGATTTCGCGCGGCTGGAGCTGTTGAAGCTGCTGGCCGAGCATGAAACCGCGCGCGTCACCATCCTGAATGATTACAGCAATGCCGACGCCATCCGCAGCGCCGACCTGCTGATCACCTATACCTGCGACATCGTCCCGGACGATCACGGGCTGGCGGCCCTGCGCGATTTCCTGGGCAAGGGGCGGCGCTGGTTCGCCCTGCACGGCACCAACTCCATCCTGAATTTCCTGGCCGATGGCAAGGTCGACTGCCCCGATTGTGCGCCCGGCTTCATGGAAATGCTGGGCAGCCAGTTCCAGGCCCATCCCCCCATTGGCCGGTTCAAGGTGAAGGTGGCCGATATGGACCACGCCCTGACGCGGGGCCTGCGCGATTTCTTTGTGGAGGATGAGCAGTATCTCTGCGCCTTCCACCCCGGCAACCACGCCCTGCTGACCACCCGCTTCGCCGGCCAGACCCCCGAATTCACCCACAGCGACTGGCCCGACGCCGAGCATCTGGTGATGTACACCCGCCCCAGCCATGGCGGCGAAGTCCTCTACCTGACGCTAGGCCACTGCCGAGGCCGCTTCGACCTCCGTCCTCTCGCCGACTTCTACCCCTTCGTCGAACGCGGTGCCTGGTCACACCCGGTCTATTATGAGCTGCTGCGGCGGGGGATATTGTGGGGGATGGGGGAGTAAGGGGGGACGTAAAGCCCCCCTGAACTCGCGCCCCTCCTTCAGGGTCGGTCAGATTCCAATGGAATCGTATTGGGCCTGCCTCAACCGTCATCCCCGCGAAAGCGGGGACCCAGCGTAAGGCGCGGTCAGCGCCGATAT
>NZ_JBMDKE010000066.1:0-19647 GCF_057809555.1 Niveispirillum sp. FG156
ACCCCTGGGCCCCGGCCTTCGCCGGGGAGGCAGATTTTCTCAATCTCAACAGTCCATAGCCTTTTGTTTTCCTCAAGCAACGGCGCTGTTTTCGGTGAACCGAAAGCAGCTCTAACTGTTTGTCGCGTCTGACATTCTTCTTCGTGTAGGATAAGGGCCTGCCGATAGATCCGACCGGTGTTCCCATGCGCAAATCCACCCCTGTCGCCCGTTCCGGCCTGAACCCGACCGCGCGTGCCGCCGGCCTGTGGGCGTTGGTGATGGTGTTGGCGGGGCTTGCCGCCATGGTCTGGCTGGCCCGGCTGGATGGCCCGCCACCGCTGGAATGGCCTGCCGGGCTTCGGGGTGGTGTGGCCGTTTGGCTGGGTGGTGGCGTCCTGGCCTTTGCGGCTGTCATGCTGGTCCGTGCCGTGGCGGAGCGGGCGGGCGGCGTCGAGGAACGCCGCCATCTTTTGGCCCGCGCGCTGGAGGCGGCGCCGGTTGCGACCGTCATCATCGGCAGCGATGGACGTGCCCTGCACTATAATCCCGCCTTTCGCGATCTGGCACAGCCGGGGACCCAGCCGCCCTTGTCAGCGCTGGGTGCTGCGGCGGGGACCGGTCTGGCACCGCTGGAGATCAAACGGCTGCTGGCGGCGGTTGAGCGCGGGATGGACGGGGATGCGGAGATCAGTTTTGCCGATGCACGCCGGTTTCGTGTAACGGCGCGACCGCTTGACGGCATAACCGGCTGTTCGGTCTGGCAGGTTCAGGCCGTGGAGGCCGCACCCGCCCCGGTGATAGAGCCTACTCCGGCGCCGCCCGTACCGGTCGCCGATCTTGCGGAGATTGAGCGGCTGCGCTGCGATCTGGCGCGGATTGAGGAGCGGTTCCGGCGTTTCTTCGATTACGCTCCCATCGGTATTGCGCTGATCGATGCCGATCTGCGGCTGGCCGAATGCAATGACACCGTCCTGGCCCTGTCCGGCCTGTCGCGGGACGATGCGCAGGGCCGCCCTGTGGCCAATCTGTTCAAGCGGGATCAGCGCACGGCCATTCAGCAGCGCCTGTCGGCCATCCGCGATGGGGGTGAAGGCGGTCCCGTGCATGAGGCGCAACTGCGCGGCACCCACGGCCCGATCGTGCATCTTTATGCCCGTCGCGATGATGGTGCGCCCGCCGCCGGTGTGGTTCTGCATATGGTCGATATGACCAACCAGAAGAACCTGGAGGCGCAGTTCGTTCAGTCCCAGAAGATGCAGGCCATCGGGCAACTGGCCGGCGGCGTGGCACATGACTTCAACAATCTGCTGACGGCGATGATCGGCTTCTGCGATCTGCTGCTGCTGCGGCACAAGCCGGGCGACCATTCCTTCACCGACATCATGCAGATCAAGCAGAATGCCAACCGCGCCGCCAATCTGGTGCGCCAACTGCTGGCCTTTTCCCGACAGCAGACCTTGCAGCCGCGTGTTCTGTCCGTCACTGACGTTCTGGCCGAGCTGTCCAACCTGCTGCGCCGGCTGATCGGTGAGAATATCGAACTGAAGATGCTGCATGGTCGCGACCTGGGGCTGGTCAAGGTGGACCAGGGACAGTTGGAGCAGGTGATCATCAATCTCTGCGTTAACGCCCGTGACGCCATGGTGGAGACGGGCGGGCGGCTGACCGTCGTCACCTCCAACTTGGCAGTTGCCGATCCGGTACAGCGCGCGACGGAGACCATGCCGCCCGGTGATTATGTGGTGATCGAGGTGATCGATACCGGTGTGGGCATCCCGACTGAAAATCTCCAACGCATCTTTGAACCGTTTTTCTCCACCAAGGAGCTGGGGTCCGGCACCGGCCTGGGCCTGTCCACCGTCTATGGCATTGTGCGGCAGACGGGTGGCTTTGTGTTTGTCGACAGCGCACCGGGCGATGGCGCCAAATTCTCCATCTATCTGCCGCGATACCAGGAGGAAGGCGTGCAGGCCGCCACCCTGGACAAGGGCGAGAAGGGCAGCGCCGACCTGACCGGGACGGGCCGTATCCTTCTGGTGGAGGATGAGGACGCCGTCCGCGTCTTCTCCGCCCGCGCCCTTCGCAACAAAGGGTATGAGGTGGTGGAGGCGAAAAGCGGGGAGGAGGCCCTTGACCTGCTGCGCCGTCCTGACCGGCCAGAGGTGGATCTGATCGTCACCGATGTGGTGATGCCGCAACTGGACGGCCCGGCCATGATCCGCGCGGTTCGCGAGTTCATGCCCGACGTGAAGGTGATCTTCATCTCCGGCTATGCCGAAGAACGGTTCCGCAGCTCCGTCGGCGGTGGGGAGGTGGTGGAGTTCCTGCCCAAGCCTTTCAGCCTGAAACAGTTGGCCGGCAAGGTGAAGGAGGTCATGGAGCGGGTGTAGGGATGATGGTTGGGACCCGTAGGTCAGGTCGAGCCGGAGGCGAGCCCTGACAAACGACGGTGCCAATGAATGTCAGGGCTTGCCTCCGGCTCGACCTGACCTACGGCTACCAGCTTGTCAGCGTCGCCATGCAGCGACCATCACCATTGCCAGCGGCAGCAATGCCGAAAGGTCAACCAACGCGATGGTACGCAAAGGCCCTTCCGGCAAGCCGACCTGTACATAGACACCCAGGAAGCCCACGATGCTGGTGGCCACGATGAGCGAGCAGACGCGGCGGGAGGAAGGGTCGAACGCGGCAAAGCCGGCTGCCAGCATAATGGCCAGGAACAGGGCGCCGCGATGCTGGATGAGGGCCGCGGCAGGACCGTCCGGATCAACCCCATACAAGGTGGTGACCAGTTCCGGCGCGATCAGGACGGAGGCGGGCAATATATGGATGGCAGCCAAGGTCAGCCACGCTCCCTTCAACCAGATGCCATTCATTATTCCCCCCGCATAGACTGCACAGGGGCAATATTGGCCTCATGGATGTGCCGTCGCGATTACCTGTCAGGTAATGGCACGAAATTACCGGGCCAGTTTCGGTCCCGACTGTACGCTGACTTCACCTGTGCGGTTCAGGGCCTTGGCCAGCGCGTCCAGCCGGCGTTGCACGCTGTCGCCGGTCAGCATGGCGGCATCTTCGGGCAGCAGCAGGGTCAGCTTTTGATCCCCCAGGCGCAGCAATGTCCGCTGCAACAGGGTTGCCGCACCGCCGGTCAGCGTATGGGCCAGACGCAGGGCCAGCCCGACGATGTAGGCGCGGGCCAAGGCCCCCTCTTTCAGCAGCCCACGGGCCGGCGCCAGGATGGGGCTTTCCATGGTGCCGGCATAGCGGACATGGATGGCAGTGGCCAGGAAGGCGCGCTCTGCATGATCCACGCCCGCGAACGGCATGCGCAGGATACGCAGGAAGGCATGTTCGGCGCGGTAGTCGGGATGCTCGGCCCAGCCCAGATCGGACAGCAGACAGGCCGCCTGACGCAGGCGCCGGGCCGTCGGGTCCTCCCCTACGAACAGCGGCGCCGTCCAGCCGGTGAGGATTTCGGCATGACCGAAGCGGCCGATCCGTTCGGCCACATCCTCGCAGGCGGTGATCAGCGGGTCCTGCCGCTTTTCCGTCGCGTCCAGCAGGTCGTACAGATGCCCCTCACGCAGACCGTATGCGGAAAAGGTGACGCGCGACGGCTGCACTGCCTTCAGCACGCGTTCCATGACCAGGGCAGCCAGGGGCAGCGTGTCCAGGCGACGTTTCGACACGCCCGGCATCTTTTCCAGATTGCTGCGTCCGGCGCGGGCCACGGTGCCCGCGAATTCCGCCATGGCGGCACCATCCACGCTGTACTGGTGGATGATGTGCAGGGGATGGTTCACCTGCTCCAGATGCATCTTGGCCAGTGCGCGCCATGCGCCGCCGACCGGGTAATAGGTCCGGCCCTTGCCACGCGACAGCCAGTCCAGCTTGGACAGATGCTGATCGATCAGCTTGGCGGCGGGGCCGGGCTTTCCCTCCGTCGCCTCCAGCAGGCGCAGCGGTCCCAGCGGTGTGGTCACCTGCGCCCCGATCTCGCCCTTCTCCAGCAGCACCAGTTCCAGACTGCCACCGCCCAGATCACCGGCCAGCCCCTCGGCATTGGGGGCACCCGACAGCACGCCCAATGCGGCCAGCCGCGCCTCTTCCTCACCCGACAGGACATCGACGTGAAAGCCGGTGCGGCGCGTGATCTCCGCCACAAAATCGGCACCATCGGCGGCATCGCGCACCGCCGCGGTCGCCAGTACGTCGATGCGGCGGACCTGCATCCCCTCCAGCAGGCGGCGGAAGCGGACCAGATTATCCAGCGCCAGCACCACCCCATCGGGGTTCAGCTTGCCCGTGCGTTCCACCGTTTTGCCCAGGCTGGGCAGCACCTTTTCATTGAAAAGGGCGACGGGCGACCGAGTCAGTTTCTCATAGACGACGCAGCGCATCGAATTGGAACCGACATCGATGACCGCAAGGCGGTCGTCGGCATGGGCGTGATCCACGTTGGGGTGATCCGCTTTCAGTGACAACATCGGGAGAATGCCGGGTTAAGGGAAATTGCTCAACACCAGTTTCGGCGGCAGACGCGCCTCCGTCGTGGCACTGCCCCGACCCGAAAGGCTGGGGTTCGTCATGAAATAGGTATGAGCGTTAAAGCTTTCGAGGCAAGGCTCCACGCGGCGGTATGTCGCGTCGGGTTGCAGGACCCAGCTTTGCGTATTGTCCTTGAGGTTGGCGACCATGATCTGGTCCAGCACCTGCTGATGCACCGTCGGGTTTTCGATGGGCACAAGGGTTTCGATGCGGCGGTCCAGGTTGCGCGGCATCCAGTCGGCGGAAGAGATGTAAATCTTCGCCTGACGCGAGGGCAGGCCATGGCCATTGCCGAAACAGATGACGCGGCCATGTTCCAGGAAGCGGCCGACAATCGACTTCACATGGATATTGTCCGACAGGCCGGGCACGCCGGGGCGCAGACAGCAGATGCCCCGGATCACCAGTTCGATCTTTACCCCGTTCTGCGACGCCTCATACAGCTTGTCGATCAGCTTGGCATCGACAAGGCTGTTCAACTTTACCCAGATCTGGGCTGGGCGACCCGCATGGGCATGGGCGATTTCGGCGTCGATCAGTTCGAACAGACGCTGGCGCAGGGTGATGGGCGCGATGGCGATCTTTTCCAGCGCCCTGGGCGTGGCGTAACCCGTCATGTAGTTGAACATGTGGGCCGCGTCATGGCCCAGCGCGACGTCGCAGGTGAAGAAGGACAGGTCGGTGTAAACCTTGGCCGTGATCGGGTGGTAATTGCCGGTGCCGAAATGCACATAGGTGCGCAGGCCCTGGCTTTCGCGGCGGACCACCAGCGATACCTTGGCGTGGGTCTTCAGGTCGACAAAGCCATAGACCACCTGTACCCCGGCGCGTTCCATGTCGCGCGCCCAGCGGATATTGGCCTCTTCATCAAACCGCGCCTTCAACTCCACCAGCGCCGTCACCGACTTGCCCTGTTCGGCAGCGTCAATCAGGGCTGCCACGATGGGGCTGTTCTTGGACGTGCGATAAAGGGTCTGCTTGATGGCCAGCACATTGGGGTCGGCGGCGGCCTGGCGCAGGAACTGCACCACCACGTCGAAGCTTTCGAACGGGTGATGGACGACGATGTCCTTTTGCCGGATGGCTGCGAAGCAGTCGCCGCCGAAATCGCGGATACGTTCCGGGAAACGAGCATTGTAGGGCGGGAACAGCAGGTCGGGCCGGTCATCGCCGATGATCTGCTTGGTATCAGCCAGCCCGATCAGCCCATCCAGCACGAAGACATCATCGTTGGAGACGTTCAGTTCATCGACTAGGAAGGCGCGCAGTTCCTTCGACATGCCGGCATTGACGGCAAGCCGGATCACGCTGCCGCGCTTGCGCCGCTTCAGGGCAGATTCGAAGGTGCGGACCAGATCCTCCGCTTCTTCCTCGATTTCCATTTCGCTGTCGCGCAGCACACGGAACACGCCGCTGCCCTTCAGGACGAAGGGCGGGAACAGGCGGGAAATGAAGGTCAAGACCACCTGTTCCAGCAGGACATAGCGTGTCTCATTGCCGGGCAGGCGGATAAACCGCTCCAGCTGCGTCGGCAGCATGACCAGCGCGTCCAGATTGGCGCCCTTTTGCGGGTCGAACAATTGCAGGGCGAGGGCGAAACCGCTGGACGGCAGGAAGGGGAACGGGTGGGCCGGATCGACCGCGATGGGCGTCAGGACGGGGAAAATCTCGTCAATGAAACGGGCTTCCAGCCAGTCATGCTCCGACGCGGTCAATTCATCGGGATCGACAACCGCGATACCGCTGGTGCGCAGCAGCTTGCGCAGCATCAGCCAGCACACCTGCTGGTCGCGCATCACCTCCGTCACCCGGTAGTTGATGGCGGCCAGCTGCTGCGCCGGGGTCAGGTTATCGTCGGACGGAGTCGTGACCTTGGCCGCCACCTGTGCCTTCAGGCCGGCGACGCGGACCGTATAGAATTCATCCAGGTTGCTGGCCGAAATGGACAGGAACCGCAGCCGTTCCAGCAGCGGATGCTGATTATTGTATGCCTCCTCCAGAACACGCTGATTGAAGGCCAGCCAGGACAGTTCGCGGTTGATGAACCGTTCCGGGCTGTCGGCGTCGATGCCGCTCTTGGACGGGATCAGCGCGTTGGCGACCAGCGTGTCGGCCAGCAGGGTGTCAGGTTGCGTGGCGTTCGGCAGCGTATCGGGGGCGGCGGTCACAGCGATCTCGTCCTTCTGGTCCTGTGGGGCCGGAGCAGTATATGTTGCTTCTGTGACGGTTTTGGGTACACGGGTCCCGCGCGGGCGGCGACGCTGCCCTGCTGTTCCGGTTCCGCTATCCTTGCCATTGGTGGTCATGAAGACACTCTATCTGCTGCGGCACGCCAAATCGGACTGGGATGATCCACGGCTGGCCGACCATGACCGGCCGTTGAGCGCGCGGGGCCACCGCGCCGCCGCGACGATGGCGAATTATTGGACCGTGCGCAAGGGCGGGCCGCCACGCCCCGACCTTGTCGTCTGTTCCACCGCCACGCGCGCCCGCGCCACGCTGGAGATTGTGGCGGCATCCTGGGGCACCAGCCTGCCGCCAACCAGCTTTGACCGGTCCATCTATCTGTGCGGGGAGGAATTGCTGCTGGACCGGGTGAAGGCCTTGCCCGAACAGACAGGCACGGCCCTGTTCGTCGGCCATAATCCGGACTTCCAGCTTCTGGCCCGTGATCTGTGCGGTCGGGGGGAGGCGGGGCTTCGCCAGTCGCTGGCGACCAAGCTGCCTACATGTTCCTTTGTAGAAATTACCGTTCCGGACGGGATGAACTGGCGGGATCTGAGCTGGGGAAGCTGCACTCTGTCGGGTTTCACCCGACCGCGCGATCTGGAAGAACGGTAACCGTGGGTCATTGCCCCTTCCGTCCCATGCCGCACTGCGGTATGTGAAGGGATCATTTCCCGACGGAACCGACGCGCGAGCCCCCTTGAACGCCAAGCCCAAGGCCCCCCGCATTCCCCGCCCGGAGCGGGAGGTGGAAATCAAACTGCTGGCCGATCCGGCGGATCTGCCCCGCATCGCTTCCCTGTCGCTGATCCGCGAACGGCTGGTGATGCAGGCAGAGCCGGCGCGTCAGCATACGGCCTATTACGACACGCCCGGTCTGGCGCTGGCCAAGCGTGGTCTGGCCCTGCGCCTGCGCCGGCAGGGGATGAAGCGCGAACAGTCGGTCAAGACCATGTCGTCGGGCGAGGCGGGCGATGGCGCTGGCATTGCCGTCCGCCGCGAATGGCGCTGGGATGTGGCCGGCGACGGGCTGGATACCGGCCTGCTGCGTCAGGGGGACCTGTCGGAACTGATCCCCGCCGATGCGCTGGACAGCCTTTCCCCCCTGTTCACCACCGATGTGCAGCGCACCATCCTGCTGCTGCGTGCGGGTGATGAGGGGCGGGTGGAACTGGCACTGGATCTGGGGCAGGCCCAGGTCATGTCTCCGGATGGACAGCCGTCGGCCCGCCACACGATCAGCGAGGTGGAACTGGAGCTGAAACAGGGGGAGGTGGCGGACCTGTTCCGGCTGGCCGCCGACATCCATGCCCGCGTGCCGCTTCGCCTGTCGACCCGCAGCAAGGCCGATCTGGGGCTGGCCCTGCTGACGGGCGCACAGCCGCGCGCGCATGCCGTGCGGCCCCTGGGTATCACGCCCATCACCACCGTGATGGAGGCGTTCCGCCATATCGGGCGCAACGGTCTGGCCCATCTTCTGGACAATCAGCCGGCCTTTACCGAAGCCATGGGCGATCCGGCGGCCCTGCGCGAAATGGCGTCGGCGGTACGGCGGCTGATCACGGCCTATGGCCTGTTCGCCGACCTGATCCATACCGACCAGGGCGATGCGCTGCGCGATCAGTTGAAGGTGCTGGGTCGCCGGCTGGAAAGGGCGCGCGACTGGCAGAAGCTGGCCATGGCCCTGACCGAACTGCCGCAGGAGGCCCGCAAGGGCGCCGTCGGGCCGGTATCAGCGGCCCGGGCCAAGGCATTGGACAAGGCCATGCGCCTGCTATCTTCCCCGGAATGGACGGGCTGGCAGCTGGAATTCGCGGCCTGGCTGGAGGCCGGCGACTGGGCACGCCAACCCCATGGCTGCCCGTTCGGCACCACCCTGTCGGAAATCGCCGGCGACATGCTGCGGCTGCGTCTGGATGCCCTGCGCGCTGTCGGTCTGCCGGGGGATGTCGCGACCGCCATCAAGGCCCATAAGCGCCTGCGCAAGCTGCGCTATGATCTGGATTTCTGCCGCGCCGTGTGGCCCGCCGAACGGGTGGACCCGTTGCAGCGCGCCGTCGATGCCCTGCGTACGCCAATGAAGCAGGTGGCGGATGACATGAACGCGGCGGGTTTGCTGGATAAGATTGAACAGTCCGCCGCCGCTGACGCCCTGCGCAAGCGTGCTGTCGCTGCATTGAAGCCGCTGCCGGCCTTATGGACGGCGTTTCTGGCGGCGGATGTGGTGGCGGTGGCGGCCTGATCAGGCCAAGGGTCGGATCAGGATTTCTGCGGGAATACCCAACCTTTCATGAAGACGGCGGATCATGCCGATGGACAGGCTGCGCCGCCGGTTCAGGATTTCCGCCACCCGTGTCCGGGTACCGATCATTGGTTCCAGATCCTTGCGCGTCAGTCCCATCTGTTCCATGCGGAACTTTATGGCCTCCACCGGGTCGGGCGGGTCCATCGGATGATGCTCCGCCTCATAGGCATCAATCAGCGTCGCCAGAATATCCAGCCTGTCCCCATCGGGCGTGCCGCTGGCGGCACCCCAGAGCTGTTCGACCTGCTCCAGGGCCGCGTCATAATCTGCTTCGGTGCGGATGGGCTTCAACTCAGCCATCATATCCAATCTCCGTCACGTCGATGCGGTCATAGTCACGGTGGCTTCCCAGCCATTTGATCCAGACGATGCCCTTGTCATAATCCACCGCCACGACAAGCCGGTACGCATTGCCCTTGATATTGAAGACTACCCGGTCAGAAGACACGATGCTTGCCGTGGCATAAGACCGCCTGATGTCCGCACTATTGGACCAGCGCGCCTTCTGTGCTTCCGCGAACCATGCATCCAACGCGGCCTTTACCGCCGGCTGGTCCTTGTGACCCGCCAGATTGTCCACGAAGGCGCGCAAGGTGCTGCGAGCAATGATCCTCATGTTCGGAGGATATCATGCGCCCAAAATGGGCGCAACCTCACGCTACCCCGAACCGATACTCACTGCGCGTCCGGAAGTGCTGCCCCGGTCGCAGGATCGTGCCGGGGAAGCCCGGTTGGTTGGGGCTGTTCTGGAAATGCTGGGGTTCCAGGCAGACGCCGCAATGGGGTTTGTAGATGGCGCCGCCACGGCCCACCATGTCCACGCCGTTGGCGGTGAAAAGCTGTAAACCGGGTTCGGTGGTCCAGAGTTCCATTGTCCGGCCGCTGCCGGGATGGGACAGGCGGGCGGCCTTGCGCATGCTGCCACCATGGGGGCCACGGATCACGAAGCAGTGATCATAGCCGCCACCGATACGCATCTGTTCTTCAGGTGAGGCGATGTCGCGACCAATAGGTTTGGGCGCGCGGAAATCCAGCGCCGTGCCGTCGACGGGCCTGATCTCCCCGGTCACCATCTTGTCGGGACCGAAGGCGGTGAAGCCATCGGCCTCCAGGGTCAGCAGGTGGTCATGGACCAGGGAACCCGGCACGCCGGACAGGTTGAAATAGCCGTGATGGGTGGGGTTCAGGACCGTGGGGCGAGTGGTCAGCGCCGCGATATCCAGGCAGAAGCGGTAGTCGGCGGTCAGGCTGTAGGTGACGCTGATGCCCAGTTCGCCGGGGAACCCCTGATCCCCATCCGCCGACAGCAGGGTCATGCGCACGGCGGCACCGTTCAGGATCTGGCCCTGCCAGTTGCGCCTGGCAAAGCCCACCGGCCCGCCATGGGAGGAATGTTTGGACCCGCCCGTGTCCAGCACCACCTCCCGCCCATCCAGCGGAAAGCGGCCGTTGCCGATGCGCCCGGCATAGCGGCCAACCAGCGTGCCGAAATTGCGGGACTTGGTGCGGTAGCTTTCGAAATCATCCAGGCCAAGGACGATGTCGGCGAAATTCCCCGCCTTGTCCGGCATGATCAGGTTGGTGACGGCGGCACCATAGGTCATGACCCGCAGGCTGGCGCCCTTGCCGTTGGACAGGGTGTAGAGCGTCACCGGCGACCTATCCGGCATCTGTCCGAACACCTGTTCCGTCACGCCCGGCCTGCCGGTTACCCGCGCAGCACAACTGGCCAGTGGCAGGGCGGCCAGGGAGGAGAACAGGGCGCGGCGGGACAGGATCATGGTCATGATGGTCGCATTTCCCAAGGTGCAAACAAAAAGGGGCCGGGACGCGGATCACGCATCCCGGCCCCCGTCAAAGACCCATCTTACAGCTTGTAGCGGGCACCCAGATAGAACTGACGACCCGTATGGTGGTACACATAGGTGGAGTTGCGGACGCCATCCAGCTCGCCATGATACTGGCGGTTGGCTTCATCTGTGAGGTTCAGCGCCTCAAACGAGACGGAGAAATTCTCGGTCACGTTATAGGAGGCCGAGGCATCGAACGTGGTCGTCGCGGACTTGCCGATGGCCACGATGCCGCGCGTACCGGCATTGGCTGCCGGCACCTGCTGATAGTAGCCGGAACGGTAGGCGACGGAGATGCGGGCGTTGAACTTCTCCCCGTCATCGTAATAGAGCGTGCCGTTCCAGGCGTCAGGCGACAGGTTGACCAGATCCGCCGTGACATAGGCATTGCAGGCCGAGGTCGAGCAATAGTCGATCTTCGACGATACATGCGTGTAGTTGGCCTGCACGCCCAGATTATTGAACCCTTCCGGCAGGAAGCTGAACGGGGCTTGGAAGCTGACCTCAAAGCCCTTCAGCGGACCGCCCGGCGTGTTGGTCGGCGTGCTGAACACGTAGGTCAGGTTGGGATCGCGGCCACCACCAGCCGGGAATGCTTCGGCATTCATGGAAGTCAGCTGCGCATAGGTCAGCGTCTGCTGCGTGGTCTGCACGAAGGTGGAGATGTCCTTGTAGAACCAGGCGACGGAGATCAGCGATTCCGGCGCGAAGTACCATTCAAGCGACAGGTCCGCCGTATCGGCACGGTAGGGTTCCAGCGTGACATTGCCCAGGGACGCGCTGGGGTTCGGGGCGTTCAGGGCCGACAGGGTGAAGACCGGCGTCAGGTTTGAGACCGGCGGCCGTGACAGCACCTTGGCGGCGGCGGCGCGCAGGATCACGTCTTCCACCGGCTCCAGCGACAGGTTGATGGAGGGCAGAGTGTCCTTGTAGCTGTTCTTGCCGGTCACGGGGCGGGTGGCGTTGCTGATGAAGGAATAGCCGGTGGCCGTGACATCGGTCTTCACCTGACGCACGCCGATATTACCGCGGAACGGCATATCGCCCAGTTCGGTATTCCAGTCGACCTGCGCCCAGAAGCCCAGCGACTCTTCCTTCACATTGCGCCAGTTGGCCAGGGTAGCGCTGTTTTCCAGGCCCTGGCTGCGGAAATCACCGCCCGCAACGCCCGTATCGCAATTGCAGTTGATGTTGAACAGCTTCTCAAACGCGGCCAGATCGGGGACCAGCCAGCTGGTCGGCGTGCCGGTGGGCAGGTTCAGACCCTTGCCGAAGCCGGTCAGCAGCTTGGTCACGCTGGCCAGCGTGGTGCCAGCGGGCAGGGCGGGGGCGACATTGCTGGTGGCCGAGGGGCGGGCGAAGGCCTGGGCGTCGGACTTGAACCGCTTCCAGTTGACACCGCCTTTGGCGCTGAACGTGTCATTGATGTCCCAGGCCAGATCACCCTGTGCCGTGTCATAGGTGTTGGTCTGGAAGGTCGGGTTCATGCGGATTTCCGACCGGGGATTGGCGCCGGTCGGGCCGGTGAACGTCCAACTGGACGGGTTGGTGACGTCAAACCCGTAATCGATCAGCGGCAGGTTCGAATTCTCGCGGAAATCCCAGCTGTAGCCATCGGTATTCTGCCGGTCCATCAGGACCGTGGTCTGGACCGGATTATCGAACTTTGACTTGGCCCGGCCACCCGTCACGCTGCCGCGTACCGTCTCGCTGAACTCGTGATCCACGTTCAGTGTGTATTGCGTGAACTCAGTCTTCAGCACGTCGAAGCGCTGTTCGGACCGGATGTCCATGTCGTCCAGCTTGGCATAGACCATTTCACCGGTCTGGGGATCGACCACAGCCTGGACAATGTCCACTTCCGGCTTGCCGCCCTGAGACGCGTTGCGGCTCAGCGACCAGGCTTCCAGGAAGTTTTCCTGACGCGTGCTGTCCAGCTTGGAATAGAGCACGTCGAAGCTGACGGTGGTGTTGCCCTCGTTCGGCTTGGCCTGCAAGGACAGGGTGGCACCGGTGCGTTCCTGATTATGGACCAGACGGCCATAGCGCGGGATGCGCGGGTGGAAGACGCCGCCGGCAGAAGAGGCGCCGCCGGGCAGGGCCGCCGGATTCTGGAAGCCGTTATCGCCATTGGCGGGGCCCCAGCGCACCGAACTGAACCCTTCTTCCAGCAGGTCCCGTTCCGAATAGGCGACCGACAGCAGCGCGCCCACCTGATCGTCCAGCCAGGTGTTGGACAGCAGGACGGCACCGCGCGGGTCCACCTTCTCCGACAGGTCATTATAGCCGGCCTGGGCCGACGCGGCGGCGGTGAAGCCGTTGAAATCGAAGGGGCGCGAGGTTTTCAGATCGACGGTGGCGCCCAGCGAGCCTTCCTCGACCTCGGCGGACGCGGTCTTGCGCACCGTGATGTTGTTGAACAGTTCGGATGCGAAGACATTGAAATCGAAGCCACGGCCACGGTTGGTGCCGCCGGAGCTGTCGGTGGCGCCGGTGGTGGCCTGCGCCTCGATCCCGTTGATACGGGTGCGGGTGAATTCAGAGGAGAGGCCGCGAACGGTCAGCGAACGGCCTTCGCCCGCGTCGCGGTCGATGGAAACGCCGGGGATACGCTGAATGGACTCGGCCAGATTGGTATCGGGGAAGTCCGCAATATCCTCGGCACTGATCGCATCGACGACACCGGCCTCGTTACGCTTGATGTTCAGCGAGTTGGCAAGGCTGGCGCGGAAACCGGTAACCACGATCTCTTCCAGGACCGCACCGCTGTCGGTCTGGGCCGGGGCCTGCTGGGCCTGTGCATTCGTGGCGGAAACGGCCATGGACAGGGCGAAAGCCGAGACGCCATAAGGAATTGCGCGGCGAAGGCCACGATGGATACGGGACATGGGATTCCTCCTCCTGTTCGGGACCTCGATGCTTTGTCGCACCGTTTATCCCCTTTTTGCATCAGTGACGGGCGATTTTGCTTGCCAATTGTCACCGGTGTCATAAGAAACTATGCATGGTTTGAAACGGAACGCAAGCGGTGGAAACAGGAAACGAAACAAACTTTGTTCCTGTGGCACAGATGCGAACCAACGACCGGCGATAATACAGGGCAGGCGGATGAACCGCCGCCATGGCCAGGGAAGGACACCGAAAATGGCGCATGCGAAACGGTTGCGGACAGGGGTGGCGCTGCTTGCCCTGTTGACGGGGGCCTTGCCTGTGGCGGGGGCGGATGCACCCGATGGGCTGCTGTTCCGGGTCACGGGTGACAAGGGGCTGGTGGCCGACCGTGCCGTGGGCGACGCGCGCCCCACCTTTGCCGACAAGGTGGCTGTGGTGCCGCAGGGCGGCGCGTCCGGTGCCTATCTCCAGGCCGCCGATGATCAGGTCCTGGCCTGGGCAGCCCCCGGCAATATCAGGGCGCAGCGTGGGACGCTCAGCTTTTTCTGGCGGTCCCGCTATCCCGTTGGCAGCAATCCGTTTCCGCTGTTCCGCGTGTCCTTTGCCAATCACAGCAGCTGGGACATGGCCTTCCTGCGCCTGGACTGGAACGGCAAGGGGTTCGACGGATTCGTGACCGATACGAATCTGGCTCGCGTGCGGGTTTCCTGGGAAATGCCCGCGACCCCGGCGCCCGACGCCTGGACCCATATTGCGTTTGCCTGGGATGAAGCGACGGGGGTGCAGCTTTACGTGAACGGCGCCCTGGTGGCCCGCAAGGATCAGCCGGCCTCCCTGGATGCCAGCCTGGATCAGTTCGGGCCACACAGCCGCATCATCAGCCCGATCCAGGTGCAAAGCCGGTATAATTTCCTGCGTGGCGGCGATATCGACGATATCCGCATCCATGACCGCGCCCTGGATGCGACATCCATCAAGACCCTGGCCCAGGGCGGGGAACCGGTGTCATTGCCGGCGGCGCCGGATGGCTGGTCCGCGTGGGCGCATCGCAACGGCTTTGACCGTCCTGACGATCCGCCGCCCTATCTGGCCGATGCCAGCACACGCATCCGCAAGGTGGAATTCACCGAACAGCGCGATATCGCGCTGCGTATGTGGAAGGGCAATGACGGTATCCGGGAAACCACCTGGCCCGGCGTCTATAACCGTTCCCGTCTGGCCGGACGCCACGATTATTTCACCCTGCCGGACTGGAATGTCTATTCCATGGGTGGCAAGTCCGGGACCTGGTTCCTGCCCGATGAACCGTTCAATCAGGTCGAAATCCAGGGCGCTGCCTATGGCAAGCTGGGCTGGGTAAAGGGGGGCAAGGTTCCGGAAGGAAACGGCCAGATCACCACGGATGGCGACCTGCTTGCCAAACGCCGGGCGGGGACCGAACGCAGCACCACCCGACTGAAGCAGGAGGCGGCAGGCGGTGCCCTGCGCTTTGTGAACGAGGCGCAGGAAACCCCGATCCAGGAGATCGGTGCCTATCATGTCGGCCCTGGCGCGGCGCCCGCCGGGCTGGGTGATTTCCATTTCAACCTGCGTCTGGCGGCGGAGCCGGATTTCACAGCCATCCTGCCGCTGCGTCGTTTCATTGAAGGCCGCTATCCGGAGGGGGAACGTGACGTGATCGTCGCCATTCCCGATGGCGGCGTGCCGACCCGCAAGCGCGTGACGCCGCCGGCAACCAAGGGCCGGCCCGTGGCCCATATCGCCATTCCCATGGATTTCCGCCGGCAGGAGCCGGGTCTGCCGCTGTACCGTGCCAGCACGGAAGGGTTTGAGAATATTGGCGGGCTGGACGGGATCGAACTGGTGATCCCGGCTCTGGACGTGAAGCCGACCCACAAGGGCGGACTGGTCGCCCTGAACATCCGGGTCAAGGACCCGCTGACGCCCGAACGCGACCTGATGGATGTTAATGTCGCGATCAAGCCGGGGGAGGCGCGGACCCTGTGGCTGGATACGCGCGACCGCATCCTGCCGTCCGACAAGCCGCTATACCTGACCATCGCCTCATCTGCGCCAGACTTTTCGATGGCGAAGCTGGATGGGGCTTCGCTGCGGCTGGTGTTCAAGACCAAGGCGGAGGCCAAGGCCGAGCATGCGTCCGACCGTGAACGCCAGATCCAGGACAATTACGGCTTCCTGGTGGAGGAACGGCAAAGCAGCCGGAACCTGGGCCTGTTCCAACGCTTTTATGAGGATGTAACCGACCTTCTGCGCATTGATCCCGACAATAAGGTCGGCAATGGCTACTGGTCGGAATGGAACCCGCAGCAGCCGCTGCCGCCCGTTGATCTGGAGGCACCGCCGCCGGGTGTGCCCGCCTGGGCCTGGGGCCAGACCCGCTATCTGGCGCAGGTCCGGTCCTTCGTGAACTGGTGGATTGACCACCGGCAGGTTGAAGGGGAATTCGGCGGGGGCCTGTCGGATGATACCGACCTGACCAATCAATGGCCGGGCCTGGCCCTGATGGGCGTGGACCGGGAGAAGCTGACCAAGTCCCTGTCCGACATGATTGAGGCTGTTCATGCCAATGGCATGCTGACCAACGGTCTGGGCACCATCGTCACCGATGAACTGCATGTCTATGAGGAAGGGATCAACGCACAGTCGCAGATGTCGCTGCTGACCCCCGGCGATCCGCAGGCCGTGGAACGGCTGATGGAGACGGCGGCCAACTTCCCCGACCTGACGGCGGTCAATCCCAAGGGCAACCGCCTGCTGGTCTCCAACTATTTCGGGGCCGGGCACATCGTCAAGGAAGCGCCCTGGCAGTGGTCGAAGCCTTATTCGTACCTGATCTTCCATCCCGGCATCCGGCTGGTGGAGATCAATGGCGATCCGGCCACCAAGAAACTGCTGCTGGAACTGGCCGATGGCTATCTGGCCCATGGCAAGCAGGCGGCGGACGGTAGCTGGACCTTCCCGTCGGAGATCAACTGGCCCGATGGCGCCACGCGGGGCAATGCCGGGCCGGAACAGACCAATCTGTTGATGTGGGCGGCGTATCGCTGGACGGGTGATGCCAAATATCTTCGGCCTATCGAACAGGTGCTGCGCAGGGGCGGGCTGTCGGCGCTGGCCGGTATTGTCAGCAGCGATCTGGCCATCGACCTGAAACGCACCGACCTGCGGGCCGCTATTCTGGAACAGGCGAAGGCCGACCGCTATGCCAGCCCCTATACCTACCATACGGCCTGGGTCGCGACGGAGGACAAGGGCTGGCTGGTCAAGCAGTATGACAATCAGCGGCAGTTCGCGACGCTGCGTATGGAGATGATGACCGCCGATCACTGGTGGACCGACCGTGTCGAGCTGCCGACCCAGGAATTGCAGCGTCAGCGTCTGGGCGGTGTCGCGCTCTATCGCAATGCCATCGTGCGCGGCAACCGCATCGAATGGGATTTCGATGACAAGGATGGGGCCGAGAAGGTTGCCATCCTGGTGAAGGAGCCGACCCGAACCGGATTCCGTGTCCTGGCCCATAACCTGTCCGACAAGCCGGTTATCGCCCGGATCATCGGTGCCGATGTCGCCACCGGCGACTGGGCGCTGGCCGAAGGCATTGATGCCGACGGCGATGACAAGGCGGATAGCAGCGCCAGCCGCAAGATCGCCTTTGGCGAAGGTCAGGCGGTTTCGGTCACCCTGGCGTCGGGCCGGACCAGCGTGTTCGACTTCGTCCTGTCAGGGCCTGAACAGGATCTGACCCAGCGTCCGGACCTTGCCATCGCGGCGCGTGATGTGGTGCGGGTAAAGGGCAGGGTGGATGTGACCGTCCATAATATCGGTTCGGTGCCTACCCCCACGGGCCGTGTCAGGATGTTGGCCGCCGATGGCTCCGTCCTGGCGGAGGCACCGCTGCCGTCCATCGCGGCACCGCTGGACCTGAAGCCCAAGGTGGCGAAGGTCACCTTGAAGGCCCCGGCGGGGGCGGTGTCGGTGGATGTCCTGTTGGATGGCGGGGCCGTGGAAGCACGCGCCGACAATAACAAGGTGATGCTCCGCTGAGGTGCCGGGGGTGGCAGCGTCCATTGGACTTGTCACCCCCACAACAATCGGATTGGACGCACCGTGTGGCGGGTCTATAGGCTGGGGCTTGGATACCCGCCACCGGTGCCTTCATGCCCGTCAATCTCACCCTGTTTTTCTGTTCGGTCCTGATCTGGGGCTCGACCTGGTACGCCATCACGTTCCAGTTGGGGGCGGTGCATCCGGCCGTGTCGGTGGCGTACCGGTTCCTGTTGGCGGGCAGCGCGCTGCTGGGCTGGCTGGCGCTGCGCCGGCAGCCGATTCTGCCGAAGCGGGGCGGCTGGGGCCTGATTCTGGGGGCAGGGCTGCTGAACTTCTCCTTGAACTATTTCATGGTCTACAAGGCCACCGCTCTGTTGCCATCGGGTCTGGTGGCCGTGGCGGGGTCGGTTCTGTCCTTGATGAATGTTGTCAATGCCCGGCTGTTCCTGGGGCAGCCTATGCGGCCCGCCGTCCTGGCCGGCGGCATCATGGGGGTGGTGGGTGTCTTGCTGCTATTCACGCCGGAACTGGATGGCGGAATGCTGACCGGTGGGGCCTTGATCGGATTCGGCCTCATGATGGTCTCGAACTACTCCGCGTCGCTGGGTAACATGGTTGTCTCCAAGACGCGCAAGGCGGAAATGCCGCTGATCGGCACCACGGCTTGGTCCATGCTGGTCGGTGCCGGCATCATGGTGGTCGTGGCCCTGGTGCAGGGCGCCAGCTTCGCCATCGTGCCGTCGACCCCCTATTTCCTGTCGCTAGCCTATCTGGCGCTGTTCGGCTCCATCGCGGCTTTCCTGTGCTATTTCACGCTGTTGGGCCGTATCGGGCCGGGCCGGTCGGGCTATGTCGCCATCATGACGCCGGTCGTCGCCCTGGTCATTTCGACGATGTTCGAGGATTACCATTGGACGCCCGCCGGCATTGCCGGCCTGCTTCTGGCCGTTCTGGGCAATCTTCTGGTCATGGCGCCGGCCTCATTGGGGGCCCTTCTGCGGCGTCAGCCGGCCTGATCCCGCATAAAGATTGGGGCCATGCGCACTTCGCGTGTGTTCGGATGCTTGCCCCCATGCTTTCGGTGGTGTATTCCCACCGCTGAATTGGCGGAGCGTGGCGCAGCCTGGTAGCGCGGCTGGTTTGGGTCCAGCAGGCCGGAGGTTCGAATCCTCTCGCTCCGACCATTTCCCTTACGGTTCAACCATCAGTCACAGGGTTCGCCATGAAGGTCCGGATTTACCAGCCGTCCAAGACCACCATGCAGTCCGGCCGCGGCAAGGTCGGTGACTGGGTGTTGGAATATGAACTGGCCACCCCGCGCCGTCCGGAACCCATGATGGGCTGGACCAGCTCCGGCGACACGTTGAACCAGGTGCGCGTCAAGTTCCCGACCAAGGAGGCAGCATTGGCCTTCGTCGCCAAGAAGGGCTGGGACGCCGATGTCGCCGAATGGCAGGAACGCCGGGTGATCCCCAAGAATTACGCGGATAATTTCCGCACCGATCGTCCACGCATCGGTCGGTTCTGATCCCGAACCCTATCCGGCCCCATAGCTCAGCTGGATAGAGCACTCGCCTTCTAAGCGAGCGGTCGCAGGTTCGAATCCTGCTGGGGTCGCCAAACATCTGCTCGAAAGGGCCGCCCGTCCGATGTGACGGGCGGCCCTTTTCGTTTCCGGAGCGGCGCTAGAGCGTGTTTCCGTTGACCGGGCTCACGCTCTAGAGCGTGATGAGATTAGGTTTGTTTGTACCCTGCATTTGTAAGATAATTTGA
>NZ_JBMDKE010000067.1:0-19297 GCF_057809555.1 Niveispirillum sp. FG156
CCGACCCAAATAACCGGAGCGATGCCGGTGCTGCCTATGTCGTCTATGGCCGGTCCAGCGGTTATAGCGGCATCGATCTGGCCACTCTGGCCAGCAGCGACGGGTTCACAATCGCCGGCGGCAGTGACGGCAACTATGCTGGCATTTCCGTGTCCTCGGCGGGGGATGTCAATGGCGACGGTATCGACGATCTGATCGTCGGGGTCCTATCTGCCGATCCGGGCGATCGGGCCTTTGCCGGTGCAGCCTATGTCGTGTATGGCAAGTCCAGCGGCTATAGCGGTATTGACCTGGCCGCTTTGGCCAGCAGTAACGGGTTCAGAATCGGCGGCGCCAGCGGTGGCGACCAGGCTGGTATTTCCGTGTCCTCGGCAGGTGATGTCAATGGCGACGGCATTGACGATCTGATCATCGGGGCCAACTTTGCCGACCCGACCGGCCGTACCAATGCCGGTGCCGCCTATGTCATCTATGGCAAGTCAGCAGGCTATAGTAATATCGATCTGGCCGCTCTGGCCAGCAGCGACGGGTTCCGCATCGCCGGCGCCAGCGCCAGTGACAATGCCGGTATTTCCGTGTCCGCCGCGGGGGACATCAATGGCGACGGTGTCGACGATCTGATCGTCGGGGCCATCCGCGCAGACCCGAGTGGCCGGACCAATGCCGGCGCCAGCTATGTCATCTATGGCGTCAGAGCCGCGACACCGACCGACAGCAGCATCTCGATCACTATCGCTGATCTTGCCGCCCCGTCGAACCTCGCCCTGGCCGATGCATCCAACAGCGGCTCCACCAGCGATGCCATCACCAACGACGCCACACCCACCATCCAGGGCATGGCGACCGCCGGGGCGACGGTCAAACTTTACAAGGGCAGCACCCTGCTTGGCACCGGTACGGCGGGCAATGATGGTGCGTGGAGCATCACGCCCACCAGCACGCTGAACGATGGTGACCATGATCTGACGGCCACGGCGACGGTGGGCAGCAATAGCTCCGTAAGTTCAACCGCCCTCAGCGTCACCATCGACACCACCGCGCCGTCCGCCCCGGTCATCAGCAGCATTGCCGCCACCAATGACACGACCCCCGTGATCAGCGGCACGGCAGAGGCCGGCAGTACCGTCAGCATCACCGTCGGCGGCGCCACGTACCGCACCGTTGCCACCGGCGGCAGTTGGAGCATCGATCTGGGCACGGCAACCCCCGTCAGCGGCACCCTGTCGGTCAACGCCAATGGCAGCAATGCCATCTCTGCCACGGCCACCGACACAGCCGGCAATGTTTCAAATGCCGGTACGCAGTCGGTGACCATCGACACCACCGCGCCATCCGCCCCGGTGATCAGCAGAATTGCCGATACCAACGATACGAGACCTGTGATCAGCGGCACGGCAGAGGCTGGCAGCACCGTTAGTGTCAGCATCGGCGGCGCCACCTACCGCACCGTTGCCACCGGCGGCAGTTGGAGCATCGATCTGGGCACGGCCACCCCGGCCAGCGGCACGCTGGCGGTCAACACCAATGGCGGCAACGCCATCACCGCTACCGCCACCGACATGGCCGGCAATGTCTCCGCTCCCGGCACACAGTCGGTCACCATCGACACCGTCGCCCCGTCCGCCCCGGTGATCAATAGCATCCCCGCCACCAACGACACGACACCCGTGATCAACGGTACGGCAGAGGCCGGCAGCACCGTAAACGTGAGCATCGGTGGCGCCACCTACAGCACCGTTGCCACCGGCGGCAGTTGGAGCGTCGATCTGGGCACGGCCACCCCGTTCAGCGGCACCCTGGCCGTCAACACCAATGGCAGCAACACCATCACCGCCACCGCTGCCGATGCCGTCGGCAATGTCTCCAGTGCCGGCACGCAGTCCGTTACCATTGATGCCGCCGCGCCTGCTGCCCCGGTGATCAGCAGCATCGCCGCCACCAATGACACGACACCCGTGATCAGCGGCACGGCGGAGGCCGGCAACACCGTGACCGTCAGCATCGGTGGCGCCACCTACCGCACCATTGCCACCGGCGGCAGTTGGAGTATCGATCTGGGTACGGCCACCCCGTTCAGCGGCACGCTGGCGGTCAATGCCAATGGCAGCAACGCCATCACCGCTACCGCCACTGATGCACTGGGCAATATCTCCAGCGCCGGCACGCAGTCGGTGACCATCGACACCACCGCCCCGTCCGCCCCGGTGATCAGCAGCATCGCCGCTACCAAAGACACGACACCCGCGATCAGCGGCACGGCGGAGGCGGGCAGCACCGTGACCGTCAGCATCGGCGGTGCCACCTACCGTACCGTTGCCAGCGGCGGCAGTTGGAGCATCGATCTGGGCGCGGCCACCCCGGTCAGCGGCACCCTGTCGGTCAACACCAATGGCAGCAATGCCATCACCGCCACCGCCACCGACGCCCTGGGCAATATCTCCGCTGCCGGCACGCAGTCCGTCACCATCGATGCCACCGCGCCGGCTGCCCCCGTCATCACCGCCATCGCCACCGCCAATGACACGACACCCGTGATCAGCGGCACGGCAGAGGCCGGCAGTACCGTGACCGTCAGCATCGGCGGTGCCACCTACCGCACCATTGCCACCGGCGGGACCTGGAGCGTGGATCTGGGCACGGCCACCCCGGTCAGCGGCACCCTGGCGGTCAACACCAATGGCAGCAATGCCATCACCGCCACCGCCACCGATATGGCCGGTAATATCTCCGCCGCCGGCACGCAGTCGGTCACCATCGATGCCAGGCCGCCCCTGATCAGTGATTTGAACATCACCCAGGCCCGGGGCGACGGCGGATTGCTTTTCGGCTTCGATATCAGCGCGGACGAGGCCGGCGCCACCTACACCTGGACCTTCACCGGCAGTGGTGGCGGCAGCCTGTCCGGCAATGGCAGCATGACCGGCACCAGCCAAAGTCTTTCCAGCCTGAACCTGGACAGCCTTGCGGGTTCCACCTTGACCCTGACGGTCGTGCTGACCGACAGTTACGGCAATAGCGGCGTTGCCCGGACAGTCACCCTGACCCGCGCCGGCGACGCCGTCGTCATCCCGGTTCCGCCCAAAACGGCGCAGACGGTTGATGGCACCGATGTGACCTATACGCAGAATGCCGGCGGCACGGGCGGCACCACCACCATCAAGGCACCGCCGCCCGACCGGGTGGACGATAACAGCACGGGCAATGCCGCGCTGGCCGATGTCCCGGTGGTGCAGGAGCAGCGCACCAATCCGGTGACGGGTCAGGTGGAGGTTATCAACACCCTGACCGTTTCCCTGCCCGCCAACATTTCCGCCGCCATTTCCGGCACCGACCGTCGCACCGATGCGTCCCAGTCGCTGACCGACATGATCCGGGAGATCAACCAGCGCACGGACGCAGGCTCCAGCGCGCAGGAAGGGCTGGGCGCTGGCACCACCAGCTACCTGTCGACCTTGCCCACGGACAGTCAACTGGTCGTCCGCAGCATTGACTTCAGCAGCCAGGGCCAGGATGACGTCGTTGTGCAGGTTACGGGCACCGACCTGGGAACAACATTGCCGGTCGTCCTGGTCTTGAACACCACAGGTGTCAGTGGCCACACCACCATCGATCTGAACGACGTGCAGTTCGCCGCCATCATCGGCAGCGCCACCATCGTGGGGGGGGCCGGCCAACAGACGGTCTATGGCGATGCCTTCAGCCAGGTCATGATCCTGGGCGAAGGCGATGACGAGCTACATGGCGGCGACGGCGACGACACCGTGGCTTCAACGCTGGGCCAGGACACATTGTTCGGGGATGCCGGCAATGATGTTGTCCATGGTGGCGATGGCAATGACTGGGTGCTGGGTGGCACCGGTGATGATGTGGTTGGCGGCGGCACCGGCGATGATCGGGGCTTCGGCGGCGATGGCAACGATATCCTGTTCGGCGAGGATGGTAACGACACGCTGGCCGGCGGCAGTGGGACCGACACGCTGGATGGCGGGACCGGCGACGACGTCCTGTTCGGGGAGGGGGGCAACGACCTGATCATGGCCGGGACCGGCAATGACAGTGTCGCCGCCGGCGATGGCGCCGACACTGTCCTGGGTGGGGCCGGCGATGATCTGTTGGGTCTAGGTAATGGTGATGACCTGGGCTTTGGCGAGGATGGCAATGACATCATCTTCGGCGAGGATGGCAACGACACCCTGTCCGGCGGTGCCGGTAACGACACGCTGAACGGTGGTGCCGGCAACGACACCCTGTTTGCTGACGGTGGTTCCGACATGCTGTGGGGCGGGGACGGACGCGACGTCTTTGCCTTTGGCGCCCAGTCGGGCGGCACGGTCATCGCCGATTTCACGGCTGGCGTCGATCAACTGGCACTCTATGACAAGGCACTGGACCTTGCCGCGCTGCTGGCCACCGCCAAAGTCGTCAATGGCAACACCATCTTCGATCTGGGGGGGCACGGGACCATCACCATCATCGGCCAGACGGATGTCTCCGCGGCCTGGTTCACGGGGGCAATGTGAGGAAAGCCGGCCTCCTTTCCCCCGCTTTATCCGCGCCATGGTCGCCGCCGCTTTCACCGGGGTCTGGAAAGACCATAGAATGCCACGCCACCTATGCTCGGTCGGTCGCGTCCCTGCGGCCATCAGGCCGGGGTTCATGAATTGTTGTCGGAGATTTCGTTGACCGACGGTCGTGAGACGTTCGAGATCAAATACTCGTCGCATCTTCCTGCCTGGCTGGCAGAGCAGGGCATTTCCCTGGCTTTTTCCACCTATCAGGCGGGCAAGCTGTTCTTTATCGGCCATCGCCCCGACGGTCGGCTATCGGTGTTCGAGCGTACCTTCGCCCGGTGCATGGGGCTGTGGTCGAACGGGCAGACCCTGTGGATGGGCTCGCTCTACCAGCTTTGGCGCTTCGAAAATGCGCTGTTGCCGGGGCAGAGCCATGACGGCCATGACCGGCTGTTCGTGCCCCGCCTCTGCCATGTCACCGGCGATGTGGACAGCCATGATATCGGTATCGATGCGAACGGAAAGCCGATCTTCGTCAATACCCTGTTCAACTGTCTGGCCGTACCAAGCGAGACGCATAGTTTTGCGCCGGTTTGGCGCCCCCCCTTTATCACGGGCCTGGTACCGGAGGATCGCTGCCACCTGAACGGCCTTGCCATGAAGGAGGGACAGCCCGCCTTTGTGACGGCGGTTGGCGTCAGTGATACGGGTGATGGCTGGCGGCAGGGGCGCCGGGGCGGGGGCGTCGTCATCGATGTCGCCACCCATGAAACCATCGCCAACGGCCTGTCCATGCCGCATTCCCCCCGCCTGCACCGGGGGCAGCTCTGGCTGCTAAACAGTGGCACGGGGGAATTGGGCACAATCGACCTGTGGACGGGCCGGTTCAATCCCGTCTGCTTTTGTCCGGGATATGGGCGGGGACTGGCCCTGTGGGGGGATTATGCCATCGTCGGCCTGTCCCAGGCCCGCAAGAACCGGACCTTCAATGACCTGCCGCTGGGCGAGGCACTGTCCAGCCGGGGGACCAGCGACCGTTGCGGCCTGGTGATCGTGGATATCACCACGGGCCAGATCGTGCAGTGGCTGACGATCAGCGGCGTCGTGGAAGAACTTTACGATGTGGTGGCGCTGCCCGGATGCGCCCGACCGGCGGCGCTGGGGCTGCGTAATGAGGAAATCCACCATCACATCTCCATCGCCTGACACCTTGGACATGAACGGGAATACCGGCGTGCAGCCTGCCTGCTTCGATCAGATTGTCACCGAATTGCACATGACGGGGCGTATCGACGAAGCCCGCGACGCGTATCGCCGCCTGCTGTCGGTGCAGCCGGACCATTCCGGGGCCATCGCCAATCTGGGCCAGATCCTGCGGCGACAGGGCCGCAAGGAAGAGGCGCTGGATCTCTATCGCCGGGCCGCCGCATTGCCGGACGTCACGCCGGAAATCCTATTCAATCTGGCCAATGCCGAGGATGACGCGGGCAACCGCGACGCCGCCCTGGATGCCCTGAACGCGGCGTTGGACATGCGTCCGGACATGGTGCAGGCCCTGCACAAGCGCGGCCTGATCCTGAGCTTTCAGGAGAAATGGCCCCAGGCCGTCACCAGCCTGCGGGAGGCATTGCGCGCCGCACCGCATGATGTGGTGATCCGCTGCGACCTGGGCGTCGCCCTGAACCATGACGGGGCGCCGGAACTGGCGGAACCCCTGTTCCGCTGGGCCATGGCCGATCAGCCGGCATTGGCGCGGCCACAACGCCTGCTGGCCGACCTCCTGGCACGCTCGCACCGGCAGGCGGAGGCCGAAACGCTGTACCGGGGATTGCTGGGCGGCAAGCAAGACGAGAAGGCGGTGACCGCGCTGGTCGATCTGCTGGTCCGCCGCCATGAACATGCCGAGGCCCTTGATATTCTGCGCCGGCGGCAGGGTGGCAACCCGGCTGACAGCGTCATTGCCCTAACCCTGGCCGCTGTCCTGATCCGCCTTCATCAGTGCACGGAGGCTGCCGCACTCTGCCGGCAGGTTATGGAAAATGACCCGGAGAATGGCCAGGCGCGGCTTCTGTTGGCCAGTGCGCTGTCAAAGCTGCATGACAATGAGGAGGCGCTGGCGCTTGGCCGGCAGGTGATCGACGCGGGCAAGAGCGGGCTTGCCGCCATCTCCAACCTGCTGTTCACCAGCCTTTACAGCGATGCGCTGTCGGTCGACGCGCTGGCGGACCTGCACAGGGAGATGGCGGCGAAACTGCCAGAACCCGCCGATGATGCATTGCGTGCCCCGGCCATCCGGCGTGAAGGCGCGCCCTTGCGCATCGGTTTCTACTCACCCGACCTGCAATCCATCCATCCGGTGGCACAGTTCTTTGAACCGGTTCTGGCGAACTTGGACCGTGACCGGTTCCACACCACCATCTATTCCCGCGCCCAGGATGCCGACGAAACAACGGCCCGGTTCCGCGCCCTGGCGCGCACCTGGCGCGATGTCGATAATCGTTCGGCTGACCAGATACGAAAAGGCCTGCTGGCGGACCGTTTCGATATCCTGGTCGATCTGGCGGGCCATACTGGCGATAACGGCCTGCTGTTCTTCGCACAGCGCATGGCCCCGGCCCAGGTGAGCTATATCGGCTATCCGCATTCCACGGGCCTGACGGAGATGGACTATATCATCAGCGACGCCATCGTGACGCCGCCGGAACTGGAGCCGTTTTTCAGTGAGCGGGTGCTTCGGCCCAATCCCTGCCTCTGGGTGTTCCAGCCGCCGCGACAGGTGATCGTGCGCCGGCCCCGGCCCCGGTCTCCTGGGTCCATCACCTTCGGGTCGCTGAACACGGCGTCGAAATTGAGTGATCGCTGTCTGGCGCTGTGGGCCCGCATCCTGGCCCGCTGTCCGCAGGCCGATCTGCTGCTGAAGGCCGGCAGTTTTGCCGACCCGGCCGCCGTGGAACGGTTCCGTCAACGGCTGGAAGCCCATGGCGCCGACCCCGGTCGCATCCGCTTCGAACCGCCGGAACCGTTCGAGGTGGCGCTTGGCGCCTATGACAGCATCGACATCGTGCTGGATACCATGCCCTTCAATGGCGGGACCACGACCTGTCAGGCGCTGTGGATGGGCGTGCCGGTGCTGACCCTGCAGGGCACCGCCATGTGCCAGCGCCTGTCATCCAGCTTCCTGACCGCCGTGGGGCTGGAAGAACTGATCACCCGCAGCGACGACGCCTATGTGGAACTGGCCTGCGCGCTGGCCGCCGACCCGGCGCGGGTCAAAAGGTTGCGCCGGGGGTTGAGCGAAAAGGTGCTGGCCTCCGTCATTTGCGATGCCGCGACCTATACCGCCAATCTGCAAGCCGCCCTTATCAAGATCGGGAACCAGGCGCGCTCTTGAGACTGATGCATCCGTGTCGAGTTGCGCCGGTTCCGCGCAGAGATAGTTGTCGGCAACAGGGCGGTAAGCAGCAGATGTTCGATGGCGGCGGCGGGGGTCGCTATCGGCTGATCGGCAGAGAATAGGGGCCGAGCCAAGAATAGGGTGGCGGGGATCGTCAAGCGGCACAGGGAGGCGGCGCCCGTGTCGGATGGGCGACGTGACGGAGTTGCTCAAAGTTAGCAGGGTGCGGAAAAACCATTTCGCTACTGCGGTTGGGTTATTTTCGGCAATCTCGCGTCAAGTCCTCGCAAGATACCACCAGTATCTTGCTTCTGCCTTTCCTAATCTTGCCGAAAATCCCCCGCCCTCGCGACGCGAAAGCCTTTTTCCGCACCCTGTTAGTGCTGCCCTCTCTGGGGTTCTGAAAGGCACTGCATTCATAAGTAACCACCTATGAGGGTGGAAATTGACATAAACTGTCTATATGTTCATGGCTGTCATATGCGTGGGGGCGGCAGTTGGTTGGTCCTGGTATGGTTGCACTGAGGGGTATCAAGGCCGCCTTGCTTACCTCGACGATACTCCTGACCTTGGTCGGTGCGGTCGTGGCAGAGGAACGGGACCCGCGCCTGAAGGACCCAACTATCGATTTCAATACGGTCGATCTCTCCACCCTACCGCCCCTGCAATTCACCTTCGTGCCGGAATGGCGGAAGTTGGAAGGGTTTAGGCGGTTTGTGTTCGGTCGGCCGATGCAGGTCCGATCTGAACAGCCCCTAGACAACATGACCGAAGGAGAGGCCTTTCAGTTCTGTGAGGGATTTTGGGAAGATTTGCGCACCGAGTCGAATATCGAAGTTGTCGAGCCGATTCTGCAAACGAACTTCGTATCAGATGTCAAGAACTCTCCCCTGGAAGAGATGTGCCCAGGCTTCGACTTCGAGTACATGGAGGGAACCCGGGCATCCGGTGATCAGTATCGGGTCCGGTATGGCATAAAGGTCTATGACATATCCGGTGCTAAAAAGTCCTTTATATACGAGATCGGTACATATGGACCATTCTCTTCTCCTGCGCCTGACACACCGGAAGTACTTAGCAATCAAATGCTCAAAGTAAAAAGCTGGACAGAGCGGAGATTGTCAAGTATGTATTTATTTTACAATAAATTATGCAAACGCGAATCGGTAAGCTATCACTACGGACAAACACCATTTATGATGGCGGATCATTCCGATGACCTAGGACTTGTCGCTGACAATTTGGTTATCGGCTATCGAAAAAAGAATTATATATTGTCTGTATTTGCTCGTTATCAGGAGAGGTCTGCAATATTACTGGACTTGAGCAGTGAACGTGATCGACCGGTGTGTGAAATTAAAAAGTAAACATATAAAAAGGAGTACACAATCATGACAATTGCGGATAAAGCCCCCGTTGGTAGCAACAATAGAGGTGCAATATATAAAGATTTGGGAGATTCGGAAGGTAGGGAGAAAAAAATCTATCTTGATAGCTATGGCATTCCAACTATAGGCATCGGTTTCGCACTTGCCTCCGCTGACAGTCAGAAAAACCTGACCATACTTCCAAAAGCAGATATTGATAATATATTTTCCCTTGCCGGTCTTACGCCATGGTCGAATGAAGATTATTCTAAATTCCAAAGCATGCTTTCCTTATCCAACGTCCGACCAAACAAGAAAGACGCGAATGGTAGAACTATCACAGATAATGGGATTCCAGTCCTAGATAATTCTCCGCGGCAGAAGGAACTGTCGAAGCTTATCAGTGAGAATGGCACTAGGATTGGGCAGGAAATGTCCCCTGAAGGGATGGCTGCCGTTCTCACTCCGAAAGTAGATGCCGCCATTAAGGCTGTAGATGCGGAAATTAAATCTATTTTTGATGGTATAAAAGGACAACAAGGCCAAACAAAAATTCCGGCATTGACTACACTTGAGACACTTTACGGTCGTCTCACGGACAATAAAGTTGTGGCTCTTATCCAATTTGGATACAACAACCCAGGTGAATTAATTGGCCCCAACCTCGTTACCGCCTTAGCAAATGGAGACAATTGGGGCGCTTTCGCTGAGATACTCATTGGTTCGAACAAGATTCCAGTCTTACATGGCAAGGAAGATCACAGTTCTACGGCCGGCCTTCAGAATCGTCGGTTCCAGGAGGCGGCAAAATTTTCACCATTCTCCGGAGAGGGAGGGACTCCAGCCAGCATCGCTGAGTTGAAGGATGTTCTAGCTAAATACACGCCGGAAACATCTAATTCATTCATGGAGTATTTCAAAAAGCATGATGTAACAATTAGACAAACTGGAGACAAGAAGCCTCCTTCCAGTGACCTGGAGGCGAATATTGATAACTTCTTCCCATTTCGAGCAATGAAAGCCTACATTGAAAAATTGAAGAGTGAAGGAAGCCTATCGACGGCAGAGGAGGCTGAATTAAGAAAATCACTTTCTGATGCGGCCAGAAACCTGGAGAAGGCCGCACGCCAAGTGTTTGGAGAGCCTAATTTTGTTATTGGTGGCGTGGTTGATCCAAATAAAACAGCCCATGTCACTTTGCCATATACCGATGAATCAGGTTTAATTATTCCTGTATCTTCTAGTTATACATCTAATGTTCTTTCCGTCAGGGAGGATATTGATGAAAGGCCTTACATCGACTCAAGTGGTGGCGTCACGGTTGCTCGATATCGGGTATATTATGTGTCTTATCTCAATAAGACCTATAAACTTGAAGGAAAAGACAACTTCACACTTTTCATGAATTCGGAGTTATTTCGTCAGTCGCCTGGATCCAGTACACTCGACCTGCCGTCGCCTGACATATTGGACATCGTCTACCTTAAGCAGTCGCCTGCGGATGATGCTCCGTTTCCGCCTTCGGATTCGGATGGGGTGGTCGTTGTCACGCCTTACCAAGACGGCAATATGGTTCGTGCCGGGCTGGTTGCCCTGGCCAGTTCGCTTGCTAGCCGCGCGTTCAGGGTTGATAACCCGCTGGTGGCGTTGCTGATCAATAACGCTGTGGCACAGGCAACGGACACGGTCTCCACGGAGATATTGACGCGGCTGAACATCCCCCCTGCCGCCCTGCCGGAGGATTTCGCAACACGCCTGGGCAATGGCATGGCAGCCGGCCTCACCTCGCTGGTGGCCACCATGATCATGTCGCGGATCACGGATATTGTCGGTCTGGACGGATTGGCAGGGCAGGCGGTAACAGGAATTGTGTCCCGCACTGCCAGCTCTTATGTCGTCGGCCAGATGGGTCTGAGCTTGGCCGACGACGCTGTATCCTTGTCGAGCGCATTCCATGGAGCCCTGATATCGGTTCCGGCTGATCTTATCGGAAACCAATTCCTGAATGCCATGGAGATTCGCAATCCGACGGCACGACTGGCCGGTAATGTTGCATCTGCCATTGTGCTGGCCAGCAACGCCGGCGGCCCTGTAGTGGCCGCTGCTGCCATGGTCATCACGACCGTTGTTTTCAATGCCATCGGAATTGGCAGCAACTCCGGCCCTTATGGGTATGTCGACCTATTGACTGTGAATGGTCTTTACGTCGCTGGTCCTCCACGCAAGGAACGCCACGGCTTCAAGGGGCCGGCGGAACAACTGACGATGAAGGTCGAACTGCTTATGAATCAGGCGGTTCCTGTCCTGAATGGCGTGCTTGAGCAGATGAACATCAAGGCGGTGCCACTAGCTGGTCGCACCTCTTTACGCTTTTATCTGTTCGAGAATGAAATCCGCAGTTTTGTTGATGGAGACATTGAGACTGTAGACGCATCATGGAATGGAACTGTTACTATCGACTTCATCGAAAGGGTATTGAGGAAAACTGAGTTTGCCACGCCGGCTGACGCTGATCCGGTCCTGAGGGAGGCGTTGCGACGCGGTTGGTATGATTGGATCATCCGTTCCTCGCTCCCGGACTTCCGAGCCAGCTTACCTATCCATCAGGAAGTATATGATCTCTATGACAAGCTCGTTGCTGTCGCCAATAGATCTGGCAGCATCACGCCGCCCCGCCGCGCGCCCACGGGTACATATGGTGAGATATTGTTGGGCCTTCATGCCCAGGTGCGGACGGCAACGACCGGTGTCCGCCAGTTCCTGAGCTCTTATATCCTCTCGGTCCAAAATAGTACGAGCTATACGGGTTTAGGAACCGTGGCATGCTTTGAAGAATGGATGGTGCTGGTTGGCCAGTTCCAGGCATTTACAGCTATTAGTAATGTAACGATCCCTGGGGTTCCGGAAGAAGGCTATCCGTCGGGCATTGTAGAACGCGATGGCGGGCCGATTGCCCTGCACACCAAGTTGGGGCAGGTTCGGAAATGGCTGCTGGACACACAGGTACCTCCCGATTTGCCGGTGCCATTGATAGTACCCGCAGTAACGCCGCTGCGACTGACAATCGTGCCGAAACCCGATCCATCGGTTACGGTGTCCTGGGTGCCTGTCGCTGTTGATGACGCGGTTGCGGTTCGTTGGCAGGAGGAAGGTGGCGCTTGGTTCAGCGATACGGTGAGCGATGGCGCCACTGCCCTGAGCCTGCCATCTGTGAAGGTGGGCCGGACCTACAATGTTCAGGCACGCCTGCAGGCGGCGCCTGCCACGTCGCTCTTGGATGACAACGCCTGGACCCCGATTCAGTCTGTGACCGTCCCGACGGGCCTTGAGGGAGCGCGGGTGGCGCGGCTGGAGCTGTCGCAGCAGGGGACGGACACGACCTGGGAAGGGCGGGATGTACAGATCAACTGGTCGGGGATATTCCCAGCGGTAGCTGGCGGTTCCGCTGCCTTTACCGCTTCCGCCGTGCCGACCGCCTCCCCCCATATGCAGGGTTACGGCATCCGCATCCTGACGGCCTCGGGCCGGGTGCTGCGGGAGGTGGGGCCGGTGTTGGAGACCGGTTACACCTACCGGTATGACGACAATCTGGCTGACAGCCGGGCGGTGGGTCTGGTGTCGGCCAGTCGGGCTTTGCGGTTCGAGGTGTCGATCCTGGCCAAGGTCGGGCCGGCGGTGGGCATGCAGGCCCTGAGCGTCACCAATGACGCCCCGCCCAAGGTGGGGGTGGCGGCGGCGGCGGGCGTGGGTCTGCTGTCGGTGGAGGTGACGCCGGTTGCCGATCTGGACCTGGATGGCTATGCTATCTGGATTTCCGATCAGCCGGGCTTCGATCCCGCCAGCGTGGCGCCCACCTATCGCGGGCCGTCGCCGCATCTGGTGCAGCGCAATCTGGTGCTGGGCAACTGGTACATTCGGGCGGCGGCGGTGGATATGTTCCAGCCGCGCGACGGGCTGGATGTGGCGGGGCTGAACCTGTCGGACGAGGTGATGGTCAATCTGGCCGACATCACCGTCGACAAGGTGCCGCCCGCCGTGCCCACGGGCCTGACCTTGTCCAGCGCCGTGGGCTTTACCAGCGGCCTGGAGCAGGTCGTCACCCTGACCGCGACCTGGGACCGCAATCTTGAGGCGGATTTCCTGGTCTATGAGGGGCAGATCCGGCGCGGTGAGGATGGCGAGTGGACGGATTTCAGCCTGGGCCTGCCGGCCACAGGTTCTCCCAGCCATGTCTGGCGGGTGGAGGCGGGCACGCCCTATAGCGTTCGGCTGCGCGGGCGCGATCGGTCGAGCAATGCCAGTGAATATGGCGACACCGTCACGCTTATTTCCGCCGTCGATACGGTGCCGCCGGGTCCGCTCGTTGACGTGCTGGCCGATGTCGGCCTGCGCTCTGTCATCCTGCGTTGGACCAACCCACCTGACCTCGATCTCGACATGGTGGAGGTGTTCCGCGCCGCCGCCAATGACCGGGCCCAGGCCCTGCGCATTGGGTCGGTGCGCGGATCGGTCTTTGCCGATCAGGGGTTGGCACCGGGCAGCACCTGGTATTACTGGCTGCGGCCCGTGGACCGCACCGGCAATGCCGGCGCCTGGAGCCATGGCGACAATGCCGGACTGGCCGTGGCCATCCCCCGCGCCACCGCCGATGATATCGCCGATGCCCAGCTGAACTTCGCGAAGTTTGCGCAAGGGCTCGAACCGGTGGGGATGGTGAATACTCTGCCGACGCCTGTCGGCTATACCGGCCCGCGCACCGTCATGCTGACCGGCGATGGCAAGCTCTACCGGCTGGTGGCCGGTTCCTGGACCGCCGCCGTGGCCGCCGGCGACGTGGCGGGGCAGCTGGCGGCCCACCAGATTGCCGCCGACGCCATCACCGCTGGCAAAATCGCCGTCGGTGCCGTCAATGCGCGGGAGATCGCGGCGGGGGCGATCAATGCCGACAAGATCGCTGCCGGCGCTATCCTGGCCAATCACATCACTGCCAACGCCATCCGGGCAAACCATATCCAGGCCGGCGCCGTCACCGCCGACCGTATCTCGGTCTCCGATCTGGCCGCCGTCAGCGCCAATCTCGGCACCATCACCGCCGGCAGCCTGGGCGTCAATGTCGCCTATGCAGGGAAGATATCGGCAGGCCAGATTGAGGCCGGCACCATCCTGTCCGATACGATCACGGTCGGCGGCACGGCCCTAAGCGCCATCCGCACCAATGCCAGCTTAGGCGCCAGCGACCCCGCCGCCCGCATCAATAGCGGGCAGACCACCACCATCAATGGTGGCAGGATCACCACCGGGTCCATCGATACTGACCGCCTTAGGGTCCTCGGTCAAATTCGAACTATGACGGGGATCGTTTTCACACCGAACGGCACAAGCCTGTCCTGGACCGGTGGCACGATCAGCTACAACGATACGGATGGCAGTATTGCTACTCGTACAATATCGTCCGGCGGCATAAGCGACACAATCCCCGGCCAGCGCTATCGGCTGTATTGGGCGATTGGGGCCAACAGCATAACATCGACCCGTAATATCAGTGAGAATGCACCTGCAAATTCGATCACCTTGGTCACATTCCGACCGCAATCACTCGTGCCCCTGACCGACCATTTCCGCGACATTACCCAACAAGGTCACACGATCACTGTTGGCCATGTCGTCAGTAACCATGTCACGACAGACATGATTGACGCCCGTGAGATGCGTCTGGGCGTCGTATCGGATGGTGACCCCGGTCTATATTTGCGAACCTACGATGACTACCTGCCCAATCAGGCGGGCAGCCGAACCGGCCAGAAGACCATCTTCGCCTATGCCGGCGGCAAACGCCGGGCGCAGATGTATGTTTCGGCTGACGGTTCGGATGCCGGCTTCGAGGCCTGGGACGTCGCCGGAAACCAGATCTTCGGCAGCAGCGGTTTCGGCACCGGCAGCGTCGATGCCCGTGTCATCCGACCGGAAAGCGCCACCTTCGTCCGGTCCTGTGTTGCCACCACATTCGCCGAGATCAACGTCGTGATTGCCGGCATGAAACCCGGAGACAGGGCGCGGGTGGTGCTGATGGCTTACGGCAATGGTGACGGTCCGGAAATCAACACGCTCCTGCAGGTACGCGGCCATGGCCTGAATACATCGTGGTCCTCGAACTCCGGTAACTATTCCGGGTTCAAGGGCGACGCCCAGGGCGCCTTCATGAGATCATTCGAACTCACAGCCAACGGTACCTATGGCTGGCAATGCTGGTGCAGTTCCGGCGTCAGCACCCAACCGTATCCGAGCCCTGCTTTCGACGCCGACATTGCCGCAAAATCGGTAGAGCGGCTTACGCGCGATGTCGGTCTCATCGCCCTCGTATCGCTGAGATAACGCCATGGCATCCTTCATCAAATACCACATAGAGACGGGCCTTATCAGGCAAGTCATGGATATCAGTCCGGAAGAGGCGGACCTGTATCAGGAACCCGGTTGGTCGGTGATGGCTGTTGATACGCCACCAACCCTGTCCACCGACTATGTCCTGGTCGGCACTGTCACCCCCCGCCCGTCGCTGACCGCCTTTGACAAGACATCCATCCTGGTTGACGGCACCGATACGGCCACCCTGTCCGGCCTACCCGATCCCTGTACCGTCATAGTGAATGGCGAGGAGTACAGCGTTACCGGCGGAACCCTCGAACTGGATGCCGATTATCCCGGAACCTATCGTGTGGAAATCCGCCAGTTCCCCTATCGCGATTTCGTACAGGAGATCATCGCGTCGTGAAAATCCGCCTTACTAAGAGCCGCGACGACATCTCTGCCGAGCGCCAACGCCGCTACCTGGCAGCCTGGCCGCTTGAAAAGCAGATGGAAGCCCATGCCGAGGCCGCTGTCGACCGGCCCGCCAAACGCGACCAGATGCTTGCCGACTTCGCTGCCATCAAGGCCGCTCTCCCTTATCCCTCCGACAGTGAGTGATCCGACATGGCCCAGTACCGGGAAGGCACTATCCATCTGACGTTCGGCGACCCGGCGGTGACGGGCGTCGGGACGCGGTTCCTGTCGAACGTCAAGACCGGGGATATGCTGCTGTCGGGCGCCTCAGGGCCGGCGGCGTTCGTGGCCACGGTGCTGTCGGACACGGAGCTGCTACTGGAGCAGGGCTGGCCGGGTGGGGATGCGTTGGCGGGCGACTACGCCATCCACCGCGACTTCGACCCCACCACAGGGGCACCGCTGCTGGCACCGGGCGATACCGGCCTGCCGCTGGTCTTCAACCGTGCGGTCGGCCTGCTGTCGGTGCAGACAGCGACTGCCGTGACGGGTGCGGACGCGGTTATCGCGGCGCAGGCCGCCCGTGACGCAGCACAGACGGCCGAGGCCACGGCAACCGTCAGTGCCGGCGCAACGGCGGCGGACCGCCAGGCCGTGAGCGCAGACAGGTCCGTTGTTGCCGGCGACAGGGCCGCCGCCCAATTGGCGCGCACGGGCGCGGAAACGGCCCGTGACGCAGCCGTGGGCAGCGCCGGTGCCGCAGCCGCGGACCGGGCACAAACCGGGACCGACCGCGCCGCCATCCAAACGGCCCTGGCCACGGCGCAAGCGCTGGTGGGGTCAGCGGGGACCGGCACCGCCACGGGGCTGGCCTACGCGGCGCTGACCAAATCGCTGCTTACGGCAACCGATGTGGTGGCGGTCCATGTCTATGATACGCGCCTGGACAGCGACGGCGGGGCGTGGACGGAACGGTCTGCCGGGTCCTGGTACTGGGAGTCGCTGAATACGGCCACACGCGGGGCGACGCGGCGGTTTCCGAAGGTGGCGCTGATCGTCGCGCGCACGACATCTCTGACAATTTATGACGCGCATGATCTGGATGCTGGCGGCGCACCGCGCATGTGGATGCTGTTCAACGGTAGCGGCACCGCCGTGCCGATGAACGGCACAACACACGCCCCGACGTCAGTGACCTGCCTGAACGGTCGCGTGTACCTTACTATCGGCGGCAGTTCGGGCTTCGGCCTGATGACGCTCAACTTCTCGGGGGACGTGATCACCGTCCGCGACGCGGGCACATACAGCCGCCGGAATGCCAATATCGCCGCCCGGAACGCGGCAGGTGTGACACAGATCACGACGACAGCGGCATCAGCGCTCCTGGTGTCAACGATCGCCCAGCATGCGCATGCCCGCGTCCTGCCCGGCGCGCCGCTGGACAGCGCTGGACTACCAATCCCGACGGTAGCCGTGGCGACCAGCGCCGGGGTATCTGTAATCCATCCCTGGGGAGTAGTTTGCGACATCACTGCGGCGAACTTCGGAGTGGCGCAACTGACGGCGGGCGGGCAACTGGCCATTCAGTACGCCTTCGGGACGTCTTCGCAGATGGATGTGGGGCCAATACCGTACGCCGATATCGACCGTGTGGCATGGCGTCGGGCGGTATTCGGTCGGGCCAGCATCCCCTCTATCATGGGAAGTGCTGGCAACAACCTGCGATCCATCCAGGGAGTGCCTGGCGGCTGGGCGGTAGCTTGCGACGACAGGCTGACCTTGTTCTCTGAGGATTTATCCAACCCCGCCAACGGGATGGTATCCTATATGGCCCTGAACTATGCCACGGGCTGGCAGCCCGGTGATATCCGGGGTGCGTGGCTGTGCGATACCACGACGGGGAATGTCACCGGCTCGGGTGAGTTGGTCACGAATGGGGATTTTTCCAGCGGCACGGCTGGGTGGACGAACAATAACAGCACTACCACTGTAATCTCTGGAGAACTTGAGATCACATCAACAGGAGTGGTTGGTCCTGGCGTTTATCAGGATTTCCCGACCGTGATCGGTCAGACTTATTTTGTGCGGTGTATTGCCCGTCGGGGTACATCGACAATCGACGTAGCGCTGGCCGCAGCGAGCGCTGGTCAGTCAAACGTAACGACGACCTACAGCGGAACGGTCAATGCCCCCTTGAGTTTGCAGTTCACAGCTACAGCCACGACCAGTCGTGTCTTACTGTACGCTGCGGGCACCCCTGCGGCTGGTCAGACGGTATATTTCGACAGCCTATCCTGCCGCCTCGCCCTTCCCGACCGCAGTTGCAAGGGCAAGGGTCTAATCGTCAACGGCACCCCGCAACGGACAGCACTGCCCTGTGGGCTGGCGGCGATATCAGCATTTAGCGCCTCGAATTACCTTGAGCAGCCTTACAATCCTGACCTCAACTTTGGCACTGGGGATTTTTGCTTCTCTGTGTGGATTAACTCCGAGATTACTGGAACATGGTACGCGAACATTTTTGATCAAGGCACCTATAGCGGTGGGGCGTATACGAGCGGCAACGTTTCACTGCGCGTCTATAGTAGTGCGACGTTGAACCTTACGATCCGTGATGCCACGGGCAGTTCATCTGTCCAGACCGTCGGCGGCGTCCCTGACAATCGGTGGTGCATGGTAACGGCTGTTCGACGTGGCAATCAGCTGGAGTTGTGGGTAGACGGCTCTCTTGCAGCTTCTCAAGCCGTTGTTTCACGCAACGTGGATAACCCGTCTGCGGTTACGCGCATCGGTCACGGACTGGACGGCTTCGCACAAAATACGTCCGTCCAACTTACCATGCTGCGTTCCGGCGCCTATGCGCCGTCACCCGCCCAAATCCGCCAGATATACAATGACGAGCGGGCGCTGATCATCGGCGGGACGCCCGCTACCATCGGCGGCACGTCCAACAGCGTTACGGCACTTGCCGTCAACGACGCCAATGGCACTCTGGCCGTAGGCACCGGCGATGGCGTGTCAATCTTCGCGGGCCTGGGCCGGGTACAGTATCTGGACGGAACCAGTGGCGGGGCGGCCATCGGTAATGATGCCGTCACGGCGCTGTCGGCCAGCGGGTCGCACCTGCTGATCGGCACCAGCGCCAATGCCGGCCTGATCAGCGAAGGTGTCATCGCGCGCGACAGGCTCGGTCCCGTCGGGCCTCTGAGAGGGGGCGCCGCGTCCGACCCGCAGGTGGGGGGGGGGGGGGGGGGGGGGGGGGGCGG
>NZ_JBMDKE010000068.1:0-17653 GCF_057809555.1 Niveispirillum sp. FG156
CGACGGCAAAGCCCTTGCCGGCCTCTCCGGCGCGTGCCGCCTCGATGGTGGCGTTGAGCGCCAGCAGGTTGGTCTGTCCGGCAATATCAGCGATCAGCTGCACCACGCTGCCGATGCGGGCGGCGGTATCCGACAGTTCGGCCACCCTTTCCCGCACGCGCCCCACCTCATGCGCGGTGCCGCGCGCCTGGGTGGCGGCGCCGCTGGCGGTGCGGGCCACCTCCGCGATGCTGGCGGCCATTTCCTCCACCGCCGCCGCGACGGCGGTAGCGTGGCCCGTGGCCTCGTCCGCTTCGGCCCGCGCCTCGCCCGTCATCTCACCGGTGCTGGCCACGGAACGGCCCAGCAGGTCCGCCTCTTCCCGCAGGCCGCGCACGGCGGCGTCCAGGCGGCGGGTCATGCTTTCGACATCGACGACGAAACGGTCGGCCAGCCCCTTGCGCAGGGCCACGCGTTCGGCCCGCTGCGTCTCGGCGGCCTGCATCTGCTGTTCGCGCAGCCGTTCGGTTTCAACCACGGCCTCTTCGGCCTTGGCGCGGGCGGCTTCGGAATAGAGGAAGGATTTCTCCAGGTTCCAGGACAGCCAGAGCAGCACGCCCGTTTCAACCACCACCACGATGGCATGCACGATGACGCGCAGCAGGCTGCCCTGACCGTCGGGGAAGACCAGCGACGGCAGCAGGAAGGACAGCGTCAGGTGATGCACCGCCGTCACCCCCGCCGCGACCAGAATGACGCGCCAGTTGCAGAAGGCGGTCAGCATGGCCAGGACCGCGAAATAGAGGAAATGCGCATCAATCTGCCACGGTCCCGCCGATGCCGCGACGACCACCGATACCTGCCCGATGGCCAGCACCGCGATCAGGTAATCGACGGCGGGCCGCGCCATGCGCGTGACATAGGCGCCCGTGCCGATGCCGGCGATCAGGGCCGACAGGACCAGCGGCATCAGCCAGCTCACCTCGCCTCGGATCAGGGTGACCAGCGTCAGGGGCACACACACCCAGAGAAAGACCACGAACAGGATCAAGGCGGCGGAACGGATACGGTCGATGGGGGACATCGGGTGGTGAACTCCCTGTTACGTGATTGTTGTTTTCAGGTGCCGCAATTGACCAGCGCGCCCGACAGCAGCAGGGCCGGCAGGCGCGACAGGCGCGCCGCACTTTCCGGGTCCGGCACCTGCACCAGCCAGACCTGTGGCCCCAGGCCGGCCAGTGGCCCGCCATCCCGCAAGGTCACGCCGGTATCCGCCAAACGGGCCAACTGCGCGTCCGTCCCCTGCCACGGGGGCAGCAGGACGGCCAGGGTGCGGCCACTGGCCGGCACCGCGGAGGCTGCGACCAAAAGCGGTGCAGCCAGCAGAAGGATCGCGGCAAGTGATGCCGGAATGATTTGGCGGGGGAACATTTGTATGGAAACCTGAAATGGAACCTGGAAACAGCTCATGGCCATAGCATGGCCGAAGATGGAGCGATTTTCACCTTTGTCCAGCTGACCCTGCGCATAGGGTAACGACATCGGCGATATTGTTTCTAAGTGGAATTTATTTACAGGTGCCTAAAAACAAAGGGTGTGTGTTCTTACAAAAAGGGCATAGGCCATTCGTCGGGGTTTGGTCGGGTTATGGGCCTGCTTGCGTCCCCTGCAAGCCACCCCCGGCGGCAAGCCCCCTTGCCAGCGGGGCCGGCTTGCGTCATCTACAGCCGATCATGGGCATCGAAAATCACAGCAGCAATTTCGCGCCGGCGGCCCGCACCGACGGTCGGATCAACCTTGTCGGCCTTTCCCGCGAAGAGCTGGAAAGCACGCTGGTCGACGCCGGATTCGAGAAGTTCCGGGCGCGCCAGGTCTGGCACTGGATCTATCATCGCGGCGTCACCGATTTCGCGCTGATGTCCACGCTGGCCAAGCCGGCGCGCGAGAAGATGGTCGAGCATTTCGTGGTCGACCGTCCGATGCCCGTGAAGGACCTGAAATCCGTCGATGGCACGCGCAAATGGCTGTGCCGGTTCCATGACGGGCAGGAGGTGGAGGCCGTCCACATCCCGGAGGAAGATCGCGGCACGCTGTGTGTCTCCTCCCAGGTGGGCTGCACGCTGACCTGCCGCTTCTGCCACACGGGCACGCAGCGTCTGGTGCGCAACCTGACGGCGGATGAGATTGTGGGGCAGGTGATGCTGGCCCGCGACCATCTGGAAGAATGGCCCAGCCCGCCCGATGGCCGTATGCTGTCCAACATCGTCATGATGGGCATGGGCGAGCCGCTTTATAACTACGATAACGTCGCCAAGGCGTTGAAGATCATCATGGATGGGGAAGGCATCTCCATCTCCAAGCGCCGCATCACGCTGTCGACCAGCGGTGTGGTCCCCATGATGAAGAAAGCGGGCGAGGAGCTGGGCGTGAACCTGGCCGTCAGCCTGCATGCCGTGAATGATGAGCTGCGCGACCGGATCGTGCCCATCAACCGCAAATACCCGATCAAGGAATTGATGGATGCGGTGCGCAATTATCCGGGCCTGAACAATGCCCGGCGTTGCACCTGGGAATATGTCATGCTGAAGGGCGTGAATGACAGCATGGCGGATGCCCGCGAGCTGGTGCGCCTGATCCGGGACATCCCGTCCAAGATCAACCTGATCCCCTTCAATCCCTGGCCCGGCTCGCCGTTTGAGCGCAGCGACTGGGACCAGATCGAGAAATTCAGCGATTATGTGAACGCAGCCGGTTATGCCAGCCCCATCCGCCGCCCGCGTGGCGACGACATCCTGGCCGCCTGTGGCCAGCTGAAAAGCGAAAGCCAGCGGCCCAGTGCCGCCCAGCGTGCGGGGCAACTGGAACAAAGCAAGCTGCTTGCTGCCGAATATGCCGCCCAGATCGCGGCGAAGGAAGCGGCGCTGGCGCTGTAGAGCGGATTAGGCGCCAGCCGTAATCCGCGGGTTGGCACCGGATTTCCGCGGATTACGCTTCGCTAATCCGCGCTACGTCTACGCATCAAACACGAAAAGGGACGGACCAACCCAAGCTGGTCCGTCCCTTTCGCATTCCATCCGGGGTCCAGCGCAGAATACCGCCGGACCCCGGATGCGCGTCACCCCCGCGACGCGCCGGCCATGGCGGTGGCCGGTCCTGTGGCGCCGGTGATCAGGTGGCGGGCCTGGGACACGGCATCCGCCGTTCCCACCTCTCCCTTCGCCACCTTCCCGGCGAGTTCCATGAGCTGCTTACCCGTGCTGGAGCCGTTTTCCGCCTCCTGCACCAGATGGATTCCCCCCTTCTGGGCGGCGGTATCGTCCCAGGCTTTGCGCACGGCGGCCCAGAAGGTGGCGGTCTTGGCCATGTAATCGTCCGCCGCCTGGATATCGAATTCGGTGGAGGGGACGTAGCTGTTCAGCACCACCTCATGCACGATGGTGGTCAGCTTGCCATCGCGCAGCCCGACCTTGGCATTGTCCTGTTCATGCACCCAGCCCTGATGCGTCAGGGCATGGCGGTTGGTGCCATAGTAACGGTCATAGACGGGCTTGCGCACGGCGTCGCGCCGCGCCAGGGGGCGGCCTGTCTCCCCGCTGATCCAGCGGTGCTCACCGCGGTCATGCTTCCACTGTCCAACCCCGCCATAGCGCGGGCTGTCATCGGTCTGCCAGACGGTCTGGGCCCAGGCGTCGGTGCGCTGGGTGGCAGGCACGGGCGTCAGCTTCCACTGGTCGGGGCCTTCATAGGTCAGGACGGTTTCCGGCTCATAGGTCCAGTCCTGGCGCCAGTGCTTGATGACAAAGGGTTTGTCCTCCTCGTCCTTGACCACCAGCAGATGCTGCAGGCGGATGGTGCGGCCCGTATCCTCGATCACGCGCACCGCCTCAAACCCGCCGCTGCGCTTGGGCTCGATCGGCTCATAACCGGGGGCGATGGCCACCGTCTCCTTGAAGTCGAACTTCACGCGATAGGTGCCGGCCATGGCCAGGATGGCGGCGCGGTCGGCATTGAAGGCGGTGCAGTCGGGCTTGCCACACTCCACCTGGGCGGTGGCGGGCAGGGCGGCCAGCAGGGCCAGGGCCGTCAGACCGGCTTTCAGGGAGATAGTCATCGGGGGTTCCTTAGAAGCTGACGGTGAGCGAGGCGCTGAGATTGCGGCCGGGCTGGGTATAGCTGTCGCGGATGGCGGAGGTGGCGGACAGGCCGCGCACATCGCTCCACCACCAGTATTTCCGGTCGGTGATGTTGAACAGGCCGGCGCGCAAGGTCGCGAAATCGGTCACGCGCCAGCGGGCGGTGGCGTCCAGCACGATGAAATCGCCGGGCGCGAAACAGCCGCCGGTGCAGGCGGTGCCGATGCGGCCCGTGGATTTCTTCGCGGAATAGATGGCGCTGATATCGCCGCCGAACCGACCCTCGGTTGGTTCTTCCCAGCTGACGCCCAGCGTCACTTTCACGGGGTCGATACTGTCCAGCGGGCGTTTCACCCCCGCGGTTTCCTGGTCACCCTTGGTATAGGCGGCACCGCCGATCAGGCCGAAACCCTGGCCGATATCCCAGTTGGCCTTGGCCTCCAGCCCCCGGATGGTCACCTTGTTCAGGTTCACATATTGGTAGGTGGCGGGGCTGGCCGCCGTGAAATTGCCCGACACCAGCACCTGTTCGATGAAATCATCGTACCAGCCCTTGAACCCGGTCAGGGCCGCCTGCCAGTCATCCCCGCGCAGACGCAGGCCCAGTTCGACGGTGCGGCTGCTTTCCGGCTTCAGATCGGGGTTGGAGATGGAGCGGTAATTCTGCAAAGGGTTGGCGAAGCCGTTATTCACCTGGGCCGGGGCCGGGGCCTTGAACCCCTCGGCATAGTTCGCGAACAGGCCGGCATGGTCGTTCAGCCAGTAGAGGGCCGCAAGCTTGGGCGAGAAATGATCATCGCTCTGCCCCGTGGCCGTGCCCACGAACAGCGGATCGGTCTTGGGATCGATCTTGTAATAATCATAGCGGATGGCGGGATAGAGCGACAGCGACCCGTCCAGCAACGTCACCTCATCCTGGATGAACAGGCCGGCCAGCGTGTGGTCGGTGCTGGGGAAGGCGCGGGTGGGATAGGTCTCCCCCGCCGGGGGCACGGTGCCGTCGCGCGTGCCCAGCTGTCTGGTCAGGGAGAAATCACCGCCATAGACCAGCAGATGGTCGATGCCATCGCCCTTGATCTTCGTGCTGGCATCGACATTCAGGCCCGTGACCTTGTTGTCGAACGTATTGATGCGCAGGCGGTCGGCGGCGGTATTGCGGTCTTCGGCGGAATATTGGCGCGTGTCGCTGTCCTGGCGGTACAGCGTCCAATGCAGGCTGTCGATGACGCCGCCATCGGCGGGGGCATAGCGATGATCCAGGCTGACCCGGTCACGGCGCACGGTATCATGGGCCTTCAGACCGATGACGCTGGTCGATGCCAGGGGCGGCACCGCGATGGCGGTCAGGACATCGGCCTCCATGTCATGGTCGAACAGCTCATAGGTCAGGCGCAGCGTATGTTCGGATGTCGGCTGCCAGACCAGCTTGGCCAGGGCCGAGTTATCGGCGATGTCCTGCGGATTGGCGGCGGTGCGGGTGCTGTTGGCGGTCCTGATCGCGGCCTTGTTCTCCGTCTCCTTGGTGTCGCGGCGGTTATAGGCCAGCATGGCCGACCAGTCGCCCGTCTTGCCGGCCAGGACCATGCCCTTGCCCCAGCCGCGATCCGCCTCGCTGTAACCGGCCTTCACCTCTCCGCCATAGGATTTGTCGCCCTGGATGAAATCGACGGGGTCCTTGGTAACGAAGCTGACAGCGCCGGCAAGCCCGTCGGAGCCGTACAGGGCCGAGGCGGGGCCGCGCAGGATCTCCACCGATTTCAGCAGGTCCAGATCGACATAATCGCCGCGCCCCACCGATTGCCCGCCAAAGGCAAAGGCGTCGGGCGCGCGGATGCCATCGGTCTGGATCAGGACGCGGTTGCCCTCCAGCCCCCGGATGTTGAACCCGCTATTGCCATCGCGGCCCGTATTGGCGCCGGCGGCGGTGAAGCGGGTGGGGGAGGAGCGGACGGAGACGCCGGGTTCGTGGCGGATCAGGTCCTTGATGTCGGTGACCAGCCGGTCCTTCACCTTCTCGGCGCCGATGACGCTGACGGTGGCCGGAGCCTCCACCGTTTCCTTGGGCGTGCGGGTGGCGATCACCGTGATCTCACTGACCTGCATGTCGGCGGCATCGGCCACCTGCATATCCTGCGCGCCCGCAGGCGCGGCCAGGGCCAACAGAACCAGGGGCAAGGCCGTCATATTCCGGCAAGACACAATCCCACACTCCCAACTGCAATTGCGAACCACTCGCAATATCCATATTCAGAATGCGGGTGAGAATCAATATCAATTTATTCCAAGGGCAGGGGGTTCGTGGCCGGATCGTGGCGGGACCTGCCGGATTATGGCGGGACCGCGCCCGACATGACGCGGAAAAGTCCTGGAAATTCCCGTACTCCGCCCCTTGTCGGTCCAGCATCCGCCATGCGGGCGCGGTTTCATGAAGATGTCGGGGGACGATGGAGCCGACGGCGACAGCCCCCAACGGAATGAAACGCGGAGGATAGAATGCGTAGCAAGGTGATGCTGATGACCGGTCTGACCGTGGCCCTGCTGACCGGCGCCGCGCAGGCACAGTTGGTGGGTGGCGGCAATGGCGCCGCCGGTCTGGGCGGAACCGTGGGCGGCGTGGCCGGTGCCACGCTGGGCGGCACCGCCGGGGTCCAGGGCGGCCTGAATGGCGCCTCCACGCTGGACAGCGTCCGCGGCACCGGCAGCCATCTGCGCCAGACCGCCACGACCCGCGCCGAACGCGCCGCCGCCAAGGCCAAGGAAACCGGCACCGCCACCACGGGCAAGGCCGCGACGGAGGTGGGTAGCGCCAAGGATGCCGCCACCGGCACCGTGACCAGCACCGCCAGCCAGGCCGCCGCCACCGGCAGCGCCGTGAAGGACAGCGTGGCGGGTACGGCCACCCAGGCCAAGGACGGCGTCACCAGTGCCGCACAGACCGGCGCGGCCCAGACTACGGCCACCCCTGTCGCCCTGGCCGGCAAGGCGGATGCGGCCAAGGACGCGGCCATCGCCAAGACCGAGGCAAAGCCGGAGACCAAGCCCACGCAAGGCCAGCCGGCCCCCGCCGTGACGCCGGAACCGGCGGTGAAGGCCGCCGTGCAGGCCGATGCCAAGGCCAGCGCTGATGCCAAGGCGACCACGACCCCGTAAAGGCGGGCAGGGCGTTGGGAAAATGCGCCCCACCCCGACGCCCCGAACGCACGAAGGCCCCGGCGGACCAACCGCCGGGGCTTTTGTGTGTTCGGGATTTGGTATCAATCCTCCTGGAAGATCGCCTCAATAGGCTGTTCAAACAGGCGGGCTATGGCGAAGGCCAGGGGCAGGCTGGGGTCGTAACGGCCATTTTCCAGGGCGTTCACCGTCTGGCGTGACACGGCCAGCTTGTCCGCCAGATCACCCTGGGACCAGCCGCGTTCGGCGCGCAGATCCTTCAATCGGTTCTTCATGTCCGGCCCCCTTCAGCGATAGCGGCGGCAGGCCAGGACATAGCCCAGAACCCACAGCACATGCATCAGCGGCAGCACCGTGAACATCGACAGTTTCGGCCAGCCCTGACCTTCCAGGAAGCCGTAGGAGAAGGTGATCAGCGCCGTCATGGCAAAGCCGAAGGCCAGCCCCTCGAACTGCATGCGGCGCTGCATCTCATCCAGGCGGCGGATATGGCGCATGATCACCCAGACCGTTGCCACCCCCGGCAGCATGGGCAGCAGGGCGACGGGAACCGACAATGCGTCCGGCACCCAGCCCCATTGCGCCGCCTTGTTCACCCCGATCAGAACGATGGCATAGGCCGTGATGCTGGCCAGCAATTCAAACACATAGCGTCGTGCGTTGGTCATAATTTCCTCCGTCATATGTAAAGCGTGCTTTCCATATGACGGAGGGAAACCGACCTGTCAAGTATGCTTTACATGGAAAGTGAACTTTCCATCAGGCGCCCGGCTGCAGGGTCAGGGTCCAGCGTGCGGCACCCGGCAGGAACGGGGTCGGCTTGCCCTCGGCCCAGTCCTGATGACCGGTCAGATAGTAGGGCGACAGCGGGTGGCCGCTCTGGCTGCCCGGCATGTGGAAATAGCCTTCGCCCTCGCGCCCCGGCGACACGGCGAAGCGTTGGCTGGCGCCAAAGCCCGGCCCCTGCACGCGCGGCATCATGCTGTCGCCGGGCAGTCCCTGTTCGGGCGGATCGGTCAGCCAGCCGACGGGCGGCAGGATGCGGGTCAGGGGGTGGCGCACCTCCGCCACATTGCGGGCACCCCAGGTGAAGGCGGCGGCACCGCCCGCCTTGTCAACCTGATCGGCCACCTCGGTCAGGGCGGCATCGATCAGCGCCTCCCAATCCTTGTATCCTGGCGGCACCAGGGCTTCAGGCCGTTCGGTCAGCAGGCGGCGCAGGGGGCCTTCCTGCTGGGCGGTGGTGCGGTTGCGCGGCGGCGTGCCGTCGAGCCCCAGATAGGCGCTGTAGAGCTTTTGCAAGAAGGCCAGGCGGAAGGCACGGACCAGCCGGTAACCGGCGCTATCCACCGCCGCCCGCGCGCCCCAATCGCGCACCGGCCCCGTCAGGGCCGCCAGCCTTGCATCGCCCTGTCGGGCATTCAGCGCCGCCAGCATCTGTTCCTGCCAGAAACCCATGACCAGGGCGCGATCATCCAGCTGGATGGACAGCATGTCGGCGGGGGTGAAGCGGTCACGTGCGAACAGACCGTCACGGATCTGCCCCTGACGTCCGCCCATGTCATAACCGCCATCGCCCAGCCGGGCGTAATCCTCCCCGCCCACGATGCGGGCATTGGCGGTCCAGATGCGGTGATGGTCGGGATTGCGGATGGTCGGCACCTGATCGGGCGGCAGCATGCCGTTCCAGCCGCGCGTGCCATCGGCCCAGCTGGCGGGAAGGCTGCCATCCATGCCGAACCGGGCCGGCACGGCGCCGATGATGGTCCAGGCAATATTGCCGGCGGTATCGCCCACGACAAGGTTCTGCTGCGGCTGGCGCGCGGCATGGGCGATGGCGATGGCGCCATCCACGCTGTCGGCCCGTTCCAGGCCCAGCAGGCCCGTCAGGTTGATGCCGTCGGCCTCATGCGCGGTCCAGCGGACGGCGATCTTCGTCCCGTCGGCCTGGGTTTCCACCACCGGACCCCAGATGCTTTCCTCCACCACCAGATCCTGGCAGTCGCCCCAGGCCGGGCAAATCTTCTCCGTGGTGCGGATCAGGTCCTTGGGCCCGTCGGGAGTCTGATATCGGCCCGGTGTACCGGGCACGGGGTCCAGGATCACGGCATCGGCGGTATCGATGTAAGAATTGGTATAGCCCCAGGCGACCTTGCCATTGCTGCCGGCCACCAGGGCCGGCGTGCCCGGTAGGGTGACGCCGGTCGCGTCCATGGCCTCAGGTCCGGCGGTGATGCGTAGCCGCGCGCGGTACCAGGTGCCGGGAACGGCGATGCCCAGATGCATGTCGTCCGCCACCAGCGCCGCGCCATTCGCCGTCAGCGCCCCACTTACGCCCCAGGCATTGCTGCCGATGGTGGGGCCGGGATCGGGATCGACCATGGCGGCCTTGCGGCCTTGCATGGGCACGGCGCTGGGCAGGGCCGGTTCCGGCATGACGGAACCGTCGATGGCCGCATCGAGCGGGGTGCCGTGCGGATAGAGGAAATCCATCATTTCCGGCCCCAGCCTTTGCAGGGTTTGGGCGCGGATACGGTCGGTCAGCGCATCCTCATCCTGCAAATCCAGATACATGGCATAGGCGGCCAGGATCGTATCCTCCGCCGCCCAGGGCCGGGGGGATGCGAACAGCAGGCTATATTCAAAGGGACGGCCCGTCAGGCTGGCCAGACCCTGGTTCACCCCGTCGGTATAGGCGGCGATCATCGCCTTCTGATCGGCGGGCAGGTTGGTCACCACCTGTTCGGCCCGGTGGCGCAGACGGTGGATGCGCCGCGCCCGGTCGATCTCCAGCACCGGCCCGATGGGGCCCAGCAGGCCCGACAACTCCCCCGACGCCGACCGGCGGATCAGGTCCATCTGGAAATAGCGTTCCTGGGCATGCAGAAAGCCCAGCGCGCGGGCCAGATCGGCCCGGCTTGCCCCCTCCAGCGTCGGCACGCCGCCGGCATCACGGGTAATGGCAACGGGCGCCGTCAGCCCCTTCAGCGGCAGCGACCCCTCCAGCGTGGGCTTGGAGACGGCCAGATTGACCGCAAAGGCCCCGGCGGCCAGCACCAGCACCCCGCCGATCCCCGCCACCCCATAGCCCAGCACCCGGCCAATCCCGAACCCCGACCGCCGTCCATTGCGCCTGCGTGCCAAGATACCCCCCGCTTGTCCTTATGATCGCGGGGCAGTTTCCCTTTCCGGAAGGGCGGGCGCAAGGGGATTGGGGCCGAAACGAGAAAGGCCCCGCCGTTGCCGGCAGGGCCTTTGAATTTGGTGGAGCCAAGCGGGATCGAACCGCTGACCTCTACAATGCCATTGTAGCGCTCTCCCAGCTGAGCTATGGCCCCGAAACTTGTACGCGGCGTCTGGGTGACCGTCGCGGTGGGCGGCTTTATGGACAAAAGCGGGCGCGGATGCAAGCCCCTTGATCAGCGATCCGGGCAAGGCAGGCATGTGAAGGGCCTCAACCCTCCCCACCATCGGGTCCCCAGAAAATGGCCCAGCAGGTGAAATCATCGCTGAAGCCGGTGAACCGGTGCTCCACCCCTGCCTCCACAAAGATCAGGTCGCCGGGGCCAAAGGCCTGGGTCTGCCCGGCCTTTTCGAAGGTGCCCGTACCGGTCACGACGACGTACAGCTCATCCTGCTTATGCGGTCCCTGCTCGTCCCGGTTCTGCGGGGCATAGAGCCCGGCCTTCATGCTGCCATGGCGGATCATATAGTCGAACCGCTGAATACCGGTCCGGCCCGCGATGGCGGCCATGGCGCTGGCTTGGGTGAACAGGAAGGGCTGGGTCATGCGGGCACGCTCCGGCAGGCGACAACCCTTTCAGCGAACAACATGGCGGCGTCCCCCGCCAAGTCCCTGAATTGTCCCTGCCACATGAAAAACCCCGCCGGCGGCACCGGCGGGGTTCTCATCAACAAGGTGGGAGGGGAGGATATCAGCCCACCGCCTCCTCATCCTCGGTGTCGGCCACCGGAGCGGCGGCGACCTGTACCGGGGCCGGCTGCGGGGCCGGGGCGGCGGCCTTGGGCGCGGGTACTGCGGCATCGACGCCCAGCACCTGGATCGTGCCCGACAGCTGCCCGCCATTTTCCACTTCCAGCGTGCCGTAGCGGATATTGCCCGTGATGCGGCCCGTGGTGCGGACCTTCAGGGTACCGCGCACGGTAATGTCGCCTTCGAAACGGCCACCGATATCGGCCTCGTCAATCTCCACCGAACCCTTGAACAGGCCGGTATCGGTGATCTCCACGACATGGCCGTCGCGCAGCTTGGCCTCCACCGTCCCTTCGACGACCAGCACGTCGCAGGCGGCGATCTCACCCGACAGGCTGATATCGCGGCCCACGATCAGCTTGCGCATCTCCGCCGTGGCGGGGCTGTTGCCTTCCACGCCGGTGGGGGCGACACGCTTGGGCGGGCTGTTGGGAATATCGACGACGCGGCGCGGGATCTCCGTCTTCAGCGACGGGGCGGCAGAAGAAAGCGGGCCGCCGGGCGGGGTGGAGAAAGGCGTGTTCATCGTCGTCCTCGGGCTGGTTTCGGAACCGTTATCGGTGCTGGGTTCAACAATGGCGGAAGGAGTGGCCGCCGCCGGCTCTGCCGGGCGGAATCCGGCAGCGCTCCCACCCGCATCGGTCGGCGGCGCGGGCGGCACCGGCGGTTCGGGCGGGGTGGGCGTGGCCGGGGCCACGGGCGGTCTCTGGCGTCGGAACATGTCGTCTTGCCCCCTGTATCTCATCGGCTAAAGGCGGGGTTCACACAGATGCTGCGACCGGAAGATCACGCCGCATCCCTTCGACAAGATGGGCCATGAACGCCGCCGCCAGCACGGGCACCAGCAGATTGACGAGTGGAAGCGACGAAAGAAAGGCGATAATGACGCCCGCCGCAAAAAGTCCCATCCGCCGCTCTTGTGACAGGAATTTCACCCCCATCGGGTTAAGCCGGCGGACGGCCACCAGCGCGAAATATTCCCGTCCGATCAGGTAACCATTCACCAGGAACCAGACGAACAGATTAACCACGGGCACGAAATAGAAGGGCAGGGCCAGCAGGTTGACCAGCATCACCAGGCCCAGGAATTTCAGCCCCTCCAGCACCGAGCGCCAGACAGGAATGCGGCGCGGCGGCGGCAGATGCGGGTAATGGCGCCGTTCCACGGCATCGATAATGCTGTCCAGCATGGTGGCGGAAACAGCGACCATGACGGCAGGAAACATCAGCCAGGCCAGCACCAGCCCCGCCACCCCGCCCAGCAGGTCGATACCCGTTTCCACCCAGCCGATATCGAACAGGGATGTGTGGGTCAGCAGCCAGCCAAACCCCGTCAACAGGGCGGTAAACAGCGCAATCGTGCCAAGGGCGGCGAAGATCAGGACGCGGGTAAAGGCGGGGTCGGGCAATTGCCCCACGGCGCGCGACAATTCCCGGATCATGTCTCACTCCCTTCCCTCAAGCGCCGGGCGGGTGCATCCGCACCCTTGGCTTTCGCCGCACGTGCGGCGCGGCGGCGGTCGCCGCCGTAAGGCGGCCATACGGGATGACCGTCAGTAATGTCCATATGGGGATGCATGGGCACTTGCCGCAAGACGCGGTCTGCCTATACTCCGCGCCAATTCTGATCGTTTTGTGGAGGCCATTCGTGGCGGCTGTTTATGATGTGGTGGGTCTGGGTAACGCGATCGTGGACGTGATCGCCAAGGCCGACGAAGAGTTTCTGACCGCCAATGGCCTGGTGAAGAACGCCATGCGCCTGATCAGCGCCGAAGAGGCCGATGCGCTGTACGCCAAGATGGGTCCGGGTCTGGAAATGTCGGGCGGGTCCGCCGGCAACACCATGGCGGCCCTGGCGTCGCTGGGCGGTAAGGGCGTGTTCGTGGGCAAGGTCGCCCATGACCAGCTGGGCAAGGTCTACCGCCATGACATCCGCGCCGCCGGCGTGGTGTTCGATACGCCCGACCTGACCGATGGCAAGCCCACCGGTTCCTGCCTGATCCTGGTGACGCCCGACGGGCACCGCACCATGAACACCTTCCTGGGTGCCTGCCTGGACCTGACGCCTGACGATATCGATCCGGCGGTGATCAAGTCCTCGAAGGTCGTTTACATGGAGGGCTATCTGTGGGACCCGCCGGCGGCCAAGCAGGCCTTCCTGAAGGCGGCGGCCCTGGCGCATGAGGCGGGGCAGAAGGTGGCCCTGTCGCTGTCCGACCCGTTCTGCGTGAACCGTCACCTGGACAGTTTCCGCGATCTGGTGAAGAACCATGTCGACATCCTGTTCGCGAATGAGAGCGAGATTGTCGCCCTGTTCGGTGGCGATTTCGACAGTGCCGCCGCCGAGGCACGTCGCCATGTGGAAGTGGCCGTCCTGACGCGGGGTGAGCAGGGGGCGACCGTCCTGGTGGGTGGGGAGACCTATTCGGTTCCCGCCGAGAAAGTGTCCCAGGTTGTGGACACCACGGGGGCGGGTGATCTGTTCGCCGCCGGTTTCCTCTACGGCTATACCCAGGGCCGCAGCCCGTCCGACTGTGCCCGGTTGGGCGCCATCTGCGCCGGGGAGATCATCACCCATTACGGCGCCCGTTCGGAGGTCAATCTGGCCGAGCTGGTGGCGTCCAAGGGGCTGTAAAGGGACGAGGTGCAGATACCAACCGGCACCTGTGCCGGTTGGTTGGCGCGTTGAGCGCCCGCGCCCCCCGATGGGCGCGCAAGCCAAGCCGCCGGATGGCGGCGCCCGGCGCCTGAGGGAACATGCAAAAGGGCGGTGACCGGCAGGTCACCGCCTTAACCCCCGGCACAATTCCAGATACTCGGGATGGTCGGGCGTCAGCCAGCCATGGCGGATCAGGAAATCGATCACCGTCAGGTTGACGTTGAATTTCCAGTCGTCGCTGTCGCGCACGCTGTGCGCCACGCGGGCGATGGGCCACAGCTCAAACCGTTCCACCTCGCCATCGGTATTGCGGGGAACAAAGTCGGGCGGCAGTTCCAGGTCATAAAGAAACAGCACATCAGGCTTCAGCCCCTTGTCCTGTTCCATCAGATAGGTGATGGCCCCCACCGGGACCGCGCGCAGCGCCTGTTCCGCCGAAAGCCCCGCCTCTTCCCAAGCTTCCTTGACCAGATTGTCGGGCAGGCTCAACCCCGCCGGCTGTCCGCCTGCCACCAGATTATCGTACTGGCCCGGCGCGACGCCCCGGTCCATGGCGCGCTTGCCCACCCACAGGTGGATGCCATCCGGCTTGCGCACGAAGCCGTTGACGTGCAGGCCATAGGCTGTGACCCCGAAGAACGGGATGGCGGCGCGGTCCAGCTCCATCAGGGCGGGATGGCCCCAGCCGCCGGAGACTGTGTACATTTCCCGGCGCAGTTTCGGGATGCTTCCCTCTGCAACCAGCCGTTCCAGGGCGGCAGCCACCGCCCGCGTGCGCGACGGCGCATCGGTCAGGCCGGGATGCAGGGCAATCCCGCCCGCATCGGGGATGAAGGGTGGCCCCAGGGCCAGCAGCCGCTCCATGAAACCAACCCGCACCTGTCCCACCGTGACACCGGCGATGGAGAAGGGCCGGAAGCCCGACAGGTCGTGGCGGTTACAGGCCCGGATATGGCGCAGGAAGCCTTGTGCCAGGGCAGGATCAACCATCAGGCGGCCTCCGTCACCGGGTCAGCGTGTTTGGGGGGCGGCACCCGCCGCATGGCCCAGGCAGCGACCAGCCCGGACAGGGCCAGCATGGCGGCCCCGAAATAGAAGGGCATGCCGGGGATGGGGATCGTGGCCCCCTCCGCCGTGAAATGTTCGAACAATTCGGCCCCGATCAATGGGGCCAGGATGAAGGTCAGGCTCTGCATGCTGGCAAAGGCGCCTTGCACCGAGCCCTGTTCATCGGCCCCCACGCTGCGCGACACGATGCTCTGGATCGCCGGCGAACTGATCCCGCTCATCGCATGAACGGGGATGAAGGCGGCGAAGGCCGTGGCGCTGCTGGCCGCGCCATAACCGACATAGGCGGTGGATTCCAGGCTGATGCCCAGCAGGGCCGTGCGCGGCTCCCCCAGCTTCTTCACGATCCGGTCGATCAGCACGCCCTGCACCAGCACCGTGGTCAGGCCCACGGCGGCCAGCGACAGGCCGTTATCCAGCTCGCTCCACCCGAAACGCTTGGTCGTGTACAGCACCCAGACCATCTGCATCACGCCCATGGCCAGCACCATGCAGGTGCGGCTGGCGGCCAGGCCCAGAACGGCGGGATGCATGGCCAGCGCCCGCAGCGATCCGACGGGATTGGCGCGGGCCAAGCTGAAGGCACGGCGGTTGGCAGGGGCCAGCGACTCGGGCAGGACCAGCAATCCGTAAAGGAAGTTCAGACCCGCCAGACCGGCCGCCACCATGAAGGGCAGATGCAGGTTGACCTCCGCCAATATGCCGCCCAAGGCCGGGCCTGTGATGAAGCCGACGCCAAAGGCCGCCCCCATCATGCCGAAATTCTTGGCCCGGTCCTGCGGCCCGCTGATATCGGCGATATAGGCATTGGCCGCCGTCACATTGGCCGCCGTCAGACCCGCCACCATCCGTCCCACCAGCAGCCAGACCAGACCGGGCGCAAACGCCATGAACAGCTGATCAATTGCCATGCCCGCGATGGAGGCCAGGATCACCTTGCGCCGCCCGAACCGGTCCGACAGCGCACCCAGCACAGGCGCGAACAAGAACTGCATGATGGAAAAGGCGGCGATCATCGCCCCCATCCACCAGGCCGCCGACGCCTCGCTGACCGCGAACTGACGGATCAGCGATGGAAAGACCGGGATTGTCAGGCTGAAGGTCAACACGTCCAGAAGGACGGTGATCATGATGAAGGGGATGCCGGCCTGGCGGGGTGAGGATCGGGACATATGCTCTTCCGGCTGCGGTGCCGTGGCGTCTCATATCAGAAACAGACGCGCGACACCAATCTACCGAGGGCTTGGCCCTCGGTAGAGAATAGGCTGGCGACCGCCAGCCCGGCACCGCGTGGTGCCGTAAGCCAAGGGCGCGGACGCGCCCGCCCGGCGTTTGAGGGAACAATGATAGAAGTTCCGTATTGCCCCTGGGCGGCGGGACCATCCCGCGCTATATGGTGGGGCATGAGCGGCTTCATGATCTTCCTCATGGTCCTGGCCATGATCGCCACGCTGGCTGTGCTGGTGATCGGGCTGTTCGCCATGGCGCGCGGCGGCGAATTCAACGCCAAATACGGCAACAAGCTGATGTGGTGGCGCATCCGGCTGCAGGTGGCGGCTGTCGTGCTGTTTGCCCTGGCCTTCATGGCCTCCTGACCCTATCCAAGACAGCAGGTAGCGCCATGGTCCGCCTGACCCGCATCTATACCCGTGGCGGCGACAAGGGACAGACGTCGCTGGGCGATGGTTCCCGCGTGGCCAAACATGCGCTGCGCGTCGCCGCCTATGGCACCGTGGACGAGGCGAATGCCATCCTGGGTCTGGCGCGCCTGCATACGGGTGTGGCCAAGGATGATCCGATCCTGGCGGAGGCCGATGCCATGCTGGGCCGTATCCAGAATGACCTGTTCGATCTGGGTGCCGATCTCTGCACGCCGGAGATGGAGAACCCACCCTATCCGCCGCTGCGCATCGTGGATATCCAGGTCGACCGGCTGGAGGCGGAGATCGACCGCATGAATGCGGAGCTGGCCCCGCTCAACAGCTTCATCCTGCCCGGCGGACGCCCCGCCGCCGCCTGCCTGCACCAGGCCCGCACCGTGGCGCGGCGGGCGGAGCGGGAAATGACAGAACTGGCCCTGACCGAGAATGTCGGCGCGCCGGCCCTGAAATATATCAACCGCCTGTCGGATCATCTGTTTGTTCTTGGCCGTTGGGTCAATGACAAGGGGGCCGCCGACGTGTTGTGGGTGCCGGGCCTGACGCGTGGGCAAACGCCGGGCTGAATGCCCTGAACCTGCGCAAAACCCCCTTGAAATCCGCCGTGCGGCTGGTATCTTCCCATTACGTAAAGGGAAGATGATTGGCTGGTCAACGGCGTGTGACTGGTAACGAAATTTCGTTTCAGCGTTACCGGACGCACACTATTGACATGTGCAGCGCAGCAATTCTAAGGTCCGAGCCCGATTGTCGGGCTGGACGGCAGGCATTGATTGCCCAATCTTATGCCCAGGTAAAAAATGGCTGAATGCCAGGGTGAACAGGCGGGGAAAATCCACCGCCGGCTATCATGCGAGGGGATCGCCAATGAAAGTCCTAGTCGCCGTTAAGCGTGTCGTTGACTACAACGTCAAGATCCGCGTTAAGCCCGACGGAAGCGGTGTCGAGCTTGCGAATGTGAAGATGTCGATGAACCCGTTTGACGAGATCG
>NZ_JBMDKE010000069.1:0-17482 GCF_057809555.1 Niveispirillum sp. FG156
CGCGCGCCACGTGGCGCGTAGCCAAGCCCACGGATGTGGGCGCCGGCGATTGAGGCCCGGTGATCGGTTACGATCACCGGGAAGGGTATAAGCAAGACCCCCGGCGCGATCACGGGAGCGGCAGCATCAAATGCTGTCCGTTCCCATGGTCGCCACCTTGCGGATGAAAAACCGGGCATATTCGTGGGTCCCGGTGAAGTCGTGTTCATTGGCGCCGAGATCGTGGCTTTCGGGGAATTTCTCCCACAGACGTTCCAGGAACTTCGGCTCGGTTTCCGCCATATGGGCGATTAGCACCTGGAGAATGCGCTCATGCGCCAGGACGCGTCGTTCCAGGTCGGTGTTCTCAATCGGCATGATCGGGGCTTTCTGTCTGGGCCGCATGGCTGTGGCCGGCCGCAGGATCGCAACCGGCCACAGCCATGGATCGTCGGGTTGGTCGGTTACTTGACCGTGCCTTCCACCACGCGGTTCAGCGGTTCGCGCACGCCGTCACGCTGCGGTACCGGCAATTCGCGCTCCCCGACCCACCGCACGTCGATCCGCGACGATGGCACTCCGGCAGCAATCAGGGCGTTGCGCACCGTCTCCACACGCTGCTGCGACAGGGCCATGTTGTAATAGTCGGTGCCGGCGCTGGACGCTTTGCCGACCAGGGCGACGCGCCGGGCCGGATCGGAGCGGATTTCCTTGGCGGCCTCGCGCAGGATGGCCTCGCCATCCATGGTCAGCGTCGCCTTGTCGAAGTCGAAATAGGTATTGTACGAGGTCTGCTGATAGACGGCTGCCACCGGTCCCGGTGCCGCGATCACCGCCACGACCAGCGTGGTCTGGCATGGCGTCGCCGTGCCTTCGATGGTGGCCGGCGCCAGTCCGATGGCGAGGTTCTGGCAGGCCGCCTGCTCCACCGTCATGCCTTTGGCCCAGGCCTGGGTGGATTCGGTCGGCATCAGCCCGTGGCCATGGGTCATGGCCCGGCGCAGGAACGGCTCCGCCAGATCCATCCGTCCCTGGGCCTGATAGGAGGCACCGAGGTTCAGTTCGTCATAGGGGCTGTTCGGCCACTTGATGTTGGATGCCTCCAGCAACCGGGTGGAGGTGCCGTAGTCGCCCGCCTTCAGCGCGACATATCCCGGCGAGGTCACGCTCACATTATTTTCGGGCGCGGTGCCGGTGGTGGCATGATGGGGGGTGGCGGCACATCCGGCGAGCAACAGCAGGCTGAACGGCAATGCCCGCAACATGGTGATCTTAAGCATGATGGATACTCCTGCATTCGAAGTTCAAGAGGACTCCGAATTCTTTCAAATGGATAATAGTTAATATGATGGGGTTTGCGGAAGCCTCGGAAAATACTTACGGCACGGGGGTGAGTTTTTCAGTATTTTGATGATTGTTTCATTTCTCCTGCTGTTGATTTTCATCATCCCCGGTTCCGTTCCAGTCCGCCGCCAGGGCCAGGCGGGCCAGGGCCGGTAGGGACCGTGCCCCGGTCTTGCGCATGATGGCGGCGCGGTGATTCTCCACGGTGCGCTGGCTGATGTTGAGGTCGGCGGCGATATTCTTGCTGGGATGGCCGGCCAGGACCATGGTCATGATCTGCCGCTGCCGCGCCGTCAGCCCGGCGACATGATAGGCAGCATCCTTGCGCCATGCCAGCAACTTGCCGCCGTCGCGGGCCTGCTCCAGCGCCCGGTCGACACTGGCCAACAGGTCGGTGCGGCTGACCGGCTTCTCAATGAAATCGGCGGCCCCTTCCTGCATGGCCTGCACCGCCATGGGCACATCGCTGCTGCCGGTGATGATGATCACCGGCACGGTGTCTCCGGACTGCCGCAAACGGCGCAGCAGGTCCAGGCCACTCATCCCCGGCAGATAGGCGTCGACCAGCAGGCACGTATCGGTGCCGGACTGGAACCGGGTCAGGAACTCCTCGGCGTTGGCATGATCCACCACCCGGCGCCCATCCCCGGCAAGGGCCTGGCGGATGCTGTCGCGCAACAGGGCATCGTCATCGATGACATGGATGGTGGCGATGCCTGCGGCGGCCTGGGCAGCATCCGGCGGCATGTGGGCGACCAGCGGCGGTGCCGACAGCAGGCGCCCGATAGCGCGCAGCAGAGTGGCCGGGTTCACCGGCTTGTGCAACTGCACCTCATTGCGCAGGGCGATGGCGCGCAACGTGTCGGTCGTGATGTCGGCGGTCAGCAGCAGCCCCGGCACTGGCCGGCGCAGGGTTCGGCGCAGGGCGGCCAGCAGGTCCAGGCCGTTCATGCCGCCGGGCAGATTGAAATCGACCAGGATCACGTCGGGCCGGAAGGTGCCGGTCGCCATCAGATGCAGGGCCGACGGCCCGTCGGCCGCCGACACCACCTTGTGCCCGGCATCGCGCAGCAGCATCTCCAGCAGATCGCGGACCTCGGGATCATCCTCCACCACCAGGACGGCGCCGGTGACGATCTTTGCGGTGTTCGTGTCGGTCTTTGCCGGCAATGGCAGCGGCGCCATGGTGCCTGGATGGGGCAGGATATCCACGGTGAACACAGATCCCTTCCCGGGCTGTGACCGCACGCGGACGGGATGGCCCAGCAGACTACCCAGACGGCGCACGATCGACAGGCCCAGGCCCAAGCCCAACTCGTTGCGGGACTGCGCGCCCACCTCCGCGATCTGGTGGTGTTCCTCGAAGATCACCTGCTGCTCGGTTTCCGGAATTCCGATGCCGGTATCCCAGATTTCGATCCTGATCCCGCCTGCCTTGTGACGGCACCCGATCAGCACCTTGCCCTTGCGCGTATATTTCAGGGCGTTGGACAGCAGGTTGCGGATCATCTGCTCCAGCAGCCGCCGGTCGCTGAAAATCACGGCATTGCTGGTCACCACGCGCAGGGCCAGGCTGCGCGCCTGGGCGTGGTAGCTGAACTCATCGCGCATCCGGGCCAGCAGGTCATGAATGGAAAAGCGGGTGATGTCGGTGGTGACGACGCCGGCCTCGATCTGATTGATGTCCAGCAGGGCGTTGAGCATGCCGGACATGGCCCCCAGCGTTTCGCCGCACCGGTCCAGCAATTCCCGTTCCCGGGTCCCCTTCACCATGTTGGACAGCACACCCTGCAGCAGGGTCAGCGTCTGCAAAGGCTGGCGCAGATCATGGCTGGCCGCCGCCAGGAAGCGCGACTTGCCCTGGTTGGCCAGATCGGCCGCGCGCTTGGCCGCGGCCAGCGCATCGCCGACATGCCGGCGTTCGGTGATGTCGGCGAAGGTGATGACCACGCCTTCCACTTGATCATCCTGGGTCCGATAGGGCAGCACGCGCCGCAGATACCAGGCCCCCGTCCGCGCCTCGATCTCCCGTTCCATGGGCACCCGCGACCGCAGCACCGTCTGCGCGTCGGCCAGCAGGGCGCCGTCGGCAGCCAGGGAGTCGAGATCGGCCAGCGGCCGCCCGACATCGCCAGGCAGGATGCTGAACAGCGACCGCGTCGCCGGGGTGAAGAACCGGATGGCCAGGGCGGGGTCCAGAAAGATCGTCGCCACATCCGTGCTGTACAGCACGTTCTGCAAATCGTTGAAGGTGGTGCGTTGGCGGTCCAGCGTTTCATGCAACTGGCTGTTCAGCGCCGTCAGTTCCCCGTTCAGCGACTGCAATTCCCGCTTGGAGGTCAGCAGCTCCTTATTGGCCGACTGGTATTCCTCGTTGATCACCAGCGCTTCCCGGGTGATGGCCTTGTGATCCTCCCCGGCCATTCCCAGGCTGTGCACAGCCGCTTTCAGTTCCGCCCGCGTCCGGTCCAACTCGCGTTCCAGCGTCTGTATGCCGCTGTCCACCGGTCGCTGGCCCGGCGCATCGGCTGGCCGGTCAAAGGGAAGCGGGTCGATGAAGCAGACCAGCATCAACTCCTCGCCCTCATGGCGCACCGGCTGTACGCCGATACTGAAGGGAGGCCTGTCGCCATCCCCGCCCGATCCGCCGCCGGCGACGATGACCTTCGCCTGTTCACGGTGGGCCTGCTGGATGGCGGCGTGCAGCTTGGTCGACAGGCCCGGCAGCACCATCGACAGCAGATCATAGGTGGGGTGGCCCGGCGGCACCCGCAGATAGCGCTCGGTCGGTCCCAGGGAGTAGAGGCAGTCATGCCGCTGGTTGATCAGTACCGCCGCCGGGGCATAGTCGCGGGTGACCAGCCGTTGGCAGAGATCGGCCAAGGTCGCCTGCCGCAACAGGCCGGGTTGAGTCCGCACCCCATCGCCTGCACTCGGTCGGAAGCTGAAATCGGCAGGTCGGTTGCGGCCGACATGCCGGTACAGCCGAGCAGTCTCCGACACCAGCTCGAACCGTTCGGCCCCCACTGGGGCCACCATCTCCGCCCCGCCCAGCAGCAGATACCCCCCGTCGCGCAGCGCGAAATGGAACAGGGTCAGCACACGGGCCTGTGCTTCGGGCAGCAGGCGGTTCAGCAGGTTGCGGCAGGAGATGAAGTCCAGCCGGAAGAATGGCGGGTCGGCCAGCACATTCTGAACCGTGAACACCACCAGCGCCCGCAGTTCCGGCCTGACCCGGTATCCGCCATCCTCGAGGGTAAAGAACCGGGCCAGCCGCTGGGGGGACACCGCGCCGGCGATGCCGGCCGGATACAGTCCCTCGCGCGCTGTCGCCACGGCATCGGCATCGATGTCGGAGGCGAAAATCTGCACCTTCAAGGTTGAGCCCAACGTCGCCATCTGTTCCATCAGCAGCATGGCCAGCGAGTAGGTTTCCTCCCCTGTGCCGCATCCAGCCACCCACAGGCGCAAATGATTGTCCGGCACCCGCGCACGGATCAGGTCGGGAATAGTGGTGGCGGCCAGCAGGTCGAATACCGGGGCATCGCGGAAGAAGCCTGTGACATTGATCGGCGTATGATCGGTCGGCCCGCGCGGGGATATCCCGGACGGCTGCGTATCAGGGGAGGCCATGGCCAGATCGCCTTGAAATAATCGCAAGCCCATTGCCGGCGTCAGGATTAATCTATCACGGCGACCATTGGTCATTGTCATCCAAAGGGCGGATAATGCTCGTTGGATGCGGATTTGAGTATTTTTCGAAAACTTGCTCGGTTTCTTATTTTTATCACGACCTCTGGCAGTGATAGATTTTATACATTCCTCGCTTCAAGCCGAGGCCGGGCATCCCGAAATTGGAATATTGATAGGTGAATTCCAGAACTCGGGCGTTCTGGGCGGATTCCAAGACGCTCCACGGGATGCCCAGCGTCCATCCATAGGCCTGCTGCTGCGCGACGATCAGTCCGTTGGTCTTTCCAGCAGGCTGCCGGCGGGAGCCCGCATCACCAGCGACGGCATCAGATATTCGAACATCGACAGCGCATGAGATCATTGTGCTGATCAGCGCAACGGTCGTTACCCGTGTTACGCTCAAACCGCTTACGGTCCGCAGGGTTCCTCCTGCGCGCGACGCCGCGTCAGCCTGGGGGGGCACGCCGCGCTGCGCGGGCCCCTCCTATGGACTACCTTGCCTGCACGACCGTCAAACACAAATCCCGGGGGGCAATTTTCGGCTCTGACGCAGTTTTGGTGATGTGACTTTCGACCCGGCACCGATGATGTGGGCCGGGAGCAGGTCGAGTTATACATCTGGCGCTTGACGAGTTTGAGCTTCGTTATCTGGCCTTCGGTCTGGCCGTTGGACCATGGGGAAGTGATGGCATTCTCTACAGCGGCCCCATCACCGCGCGCACGGTCTTGTCCCCGACTGCAGCGAAAGTGACTGGTCACGGCCATCGACCTATCCTTCTGCCTCCAACAATACTGGTGCGATTTTATTTCAAATCAGGCATGGTAATCATGGAAAGAAATTATAGTATAATTTAGTGGGAAATAAAGGTAAATAAAATGAAAAAGTTATTTGCTAATTCTGCTGCTGATGGGGAATTTGAAGGAGGTTTATTGCCATTAATTGTAGATCTTGATGGAACATTAATACGAACAGATAGTTTGATTGAGAATGCGCTGACGATTTTGCGAAAGGCACCTCTGCGACTATTTATTTTTGTTCGTGCCCTTCTCAAGGGAAAGGCTGTATTCAAGTCATGGTTGGCCGATATAGCATTACCTGATCCAACTATCTATCCCTATAATCAGGCGGTATTGGCAATGATACGGGAGGCGCGGTGTCGAGGGGAAAAGGTCTTCCTGGCAACAGCGGCAAACGAGCGGATCGCGCGTGATGTTCAAGCCCATCTGGGGCTGTTCGATGGTCTGTTCGCATCCACCCAGGATGTCAATCTCTCCGGCAAGGCCAAGGCTGATCTGCTTGTTCAGCAGTTCGGAACCAATGGCTTCGACTATATCGGCAACCATGTGGATGATTTGCAGGTATGGGACCATGCGCGACGAGTGTATGTTGTGGACCCCAGCCGGCAGCTTCGGCGCCTCGTCGAGCAGCGCTATCCCAGCCATACCGTGCTATCGGAACGGACCAACACCCTGGCCGCATATGTCCGAGCGGCGAGGGTCCATCAATGGATCAAGAATATTCTGATTTTCCTGCCGGCGTTGGCTGGCCATCTCTTTTCTGCCTCGACCCTGTGGACTCTTTTGCTGAGCTTCGCCGCCTTTTCTTTCTGCGCTTCCAGTGTGTATCTGCTGAATGACATGCTGGACCTGCGCAGTGACCGGCTTTCGAACAGTAAGCGGCTCCGTCCCTTCGCGGCGGGCACCATTCCCCTGTCACATGGGCTATTGCTGGCGCCATTGCTGTTGTCGTTGTCGTTGGGGCTCGGCTTTGCGGTGTCGGTGGATTTCTTGATGGTTCTGGTCGGTTATTATGCCCTGACCTTTACATATTCCTTTGTCTTGAAGCGGCTGGCCATGCTGGATGTCATGGCGCTTTGCTGCCTGTATGGCATCCGTATGATCGCGGGGTCGGTCGCTGCCTCGGTTCCGCTGTCACACTGGTTCGCGGCTTTCGCCATGTTCTTGTTCTTCTTTCTGGCATTGATCAAGCGGGCGACAGAATTGGCTGTGCTTAAGCGGGCCGGTTCGGTTGGCGTCAGCGGCCGTGGTTACCGGTCGGATGATCTGGGGGTTATCGCGAGCATGGCGGCGGGTTCCGGATTTGTCAGCGTCCTGGTACTGGCCCTCTATGTCAGCAGCATCGAGGGCTCAAAGCTCTATGCCCATCCTGAACGCCTTTGGGCTGCTTGCCTGGTGATGATCTATTGGGTGGGGCATCTGTTGCTCACCACCCATCGGGGCGACATGCACGAAGATCCTGTTGTCTTTGCGGTCACCGATGGCAAGAGCCTGACCTGTGGACTGGCCATGGCGCTGATCGTCGGGTTCAGCCTGTGAGCCAGGTCGGCCCCCCGGTCCGCCTTTCCGGCTGGGGCCGGTCGCCGGCTGCGCTTTGTCATCTTTTGCGGCCGGGGACCCGTGACGATGCCGTCAATGATGGGCGCAGCACATCCTCGCTGATCGCGCGTGGCAATGGCCGGTCATATGGTGATGCTTCCCTGAATTCCGCAGCGACCCTGTCCACCCTGCGGCTTGACCGTTTGCTGGCTTTTGATCCTGCCGATGGTCTGCTGACGGCGGAGGCGGGGCTGCTGTTATCCGACCTGTTGGCCCTGTTCGTTCCTCGCGGCTGGTTTCCGCCTGTGACACCGGGAACCCGGTTTGTGACGCTTGGCGGTATGCTGGCCGCTGATGTGCATGGCAAGAACCACCATGTTGACGGCTGTTTTGGGGAGCATGTCCGGCAGTTCGAGCTTTTGTGCGGGGATGGTGCGGTCCGGACCTGTTCGCGCACCCAGAATGTCGATCTGTTCCGCGCCACCATGGGGGGCATGGGTCTGACCGGCACCATCCTGAAGGTCACCCTGTCCCTGCGCCGGATCGAAACGCCCTGGATGTTGCAGGAGACGGTTCGATGCCGTGACCTTGATGAAACCCTGGCCGCGTTCGAGGCCGCGCGGTCGGCCCCCTATTCGGTCGCCTGGATCGATTGCCTGGCCAAAGGCGGCGGGCGTGGCCGGGCCCTGATGTATAGCGGAGAACATGCGGCCTTGGCTGCGGTGCCGACCGGCACGCGCGCCCTCCGCCTGATCGCGGAGCCCCCCAGGCTGCGGGTACCCGTCGACTTCCCCGGCTGGGTTCTGAATGGACGCACGGTGCAGGCCTTCAATGCGCTTTATTACCGCCATGGCCGACCGGGAAGCGCGCTTATCGACTACCAGCACTTCTTTTATCCGTTGGACGCCATCGGCGACTGGAACCGTTTATATGGTCGGCGCGGATTTGTGCAGTACCAGTGCGTGGTGCCGATGGCAGGGGGGCGGGAGGCGCTTTTGCGATTGCTGGACTTGATCGCGGCTGCCGGCAGCGGATCGTTCCTGGCTGTGCTGAAGCAGTTCGGATCGGGGCGCGCGCCGGGGCAAGGGGGGCTGCTGTCATTTCCGATGGCGGGATATACCTTGGCGGTGGATTTCCCGGCGACCGAAGCGGCCTTTTCCCTGATGCGAAAGATGGATTCTGTCGTCACCGGTTGCGGTGGTCGGCTGTACCTGGCCAAGGATGCCCGGATGGGCCCGGAGATGATGTCTGCCTCCTATCCTGATCTGAACCGGTTTGCCGAGATATGTCGCGCCGCCGATCCCGACCGTCGTTACCGATCGCTGCTTTCCGAAAGGCTCGCCTTATGACCGATCAACTGTTGGCGCGGACGGGCCCGATGGCGGCGCGGGAGCCGGTCCTGATCATCGGCGCCTTGTCGGATGTCGGCCGGGCGTTGGCCCGTGTCTATGGCCGGGAGGGTCATCCACTGATCCTGGCGGCACGGCGGGTGGAGCGATTGAGTGCGGATACTCAAGACCTGACGCTGCGCTTCGGCGTTCCGGTCCGTCCGGTGGAACTCGACATTCTGGATTTAGCGGGGCATGGGGCCTTTCTTGATGCTCTTGGCGGTTTGCCCGGCACCGTGATCTGTGTGGTTGGTTTGCTGGGCCGTCAGCCGGAAGCCGAGAAATCATGGGTTCAGGCTGACCTGATCATGCGCACCAACTATCTTGGTCCCGCCTGCCTGTTGGGAGAGATCGCCAATCGCATGCAGGCAAGAGGCAGTGGCTGCATGATCGGGATCAGTTCGGTGGCAGGCGACCGTGGCCGCGCCTCCAACTATCTTTACGGATCGGCAAAGGCGGGTTTCACAGCCCTCCTGTCCGGTCTGCGCAACCGGTTGAGCCGTCATGGCGTCAGGGTCATAACCATCAAACCGGGTTTCATCGACACCCGCATGACCCAGGGCCTGACCCTCCCACCTGCCTTGACGGCCCAGCCAGCCGAGGTGGCGGAGGCGATCTGGCGGGCGCAGACCCGTGGCTTGGACGTGGTCTACCTGCGTCCCGTGTGGCGCCTGATCATGCTGATCATTCGGCTTATCCCGGAAGCTCTGTTCAAGAAGCTGAAAATTTGAGATTTCGGCGGAACATCAGCGCCGCCCTCATGCCACCAAAGTAATTGACCTTGACGTGGCAAAAAACATCATCGCCCCCGGGGAGCCTGAAGGGAAATAAAAAAATCTACGACGCTGCCTGCCTGCGCGTGCGCGATAAATCACAAAGAAACGTATTTTCATGATCGTGGGAATTTTAAACCCAGCAGCCGGTGAATATCTATCGTTATCCCGTAAGATAATTTCGTATATTCTCAACCTGACGTTTTGCGATACCCTAATCTGCGACGAACAGCGTATGTTGCCAATCCATACTGGGCGGAATTCGCCATCGGGAAAGATTGGGGCGTCAGGTGCAGGGAACGATCAGCCAGAAGAAACTCCGCCAGATCCTGATGGCGGGTGCCTCGCCGGCCATCCTTGCCGCGCACCTGATTGTCGTTCTGCCGTCACACGCCGCAGACATCACCATCAGCAGTTCGATCACCACCGGCACGGTGTGGAGCGGGACGCTGAATCCCAACAGCAACTTTACCGTCACCAACAGTGGCACCATCAACACCGCCAACGCCTATGGGGTGACGATCACGGGTACGGTCGGGTCGCAGTTGGGAACCCTGCTGAACAATGGCCAAATCACCAATACGGCGGCCAACGGACGCGCGGTATTCATCCAGGCCGGCAGCGTGGCCGCCGTCATCAACAACGGCACGATCAGCGCCAATACCTATGCGTTCTGGAATGGGAGTACCGGCTCGCTGGGCAGCTTGTCCAACAGCGGCCTGATCAGCGGTCGGTTGGTCAACCAGGGCACCATGGGTGCCTTCACCAACACCGGCACGCTGACCGCTGCGTCCTTCGCATGGGACAATGAAGCCCAGCTTCGTACCCTTACCAATTCCGGCCTGATCTATAGCGACCGCGCCATCTACAGCCAGGGGACCATCGGCACCCTGATCAACACCAATACCGGCACCATCCAGGGTACGATCCATGCGGTGACCATCACCGCTGTCGGTGGCATCAATTCGATTTCCAATTCCGGTCAGATCATCGGCAATGTGCTGAATACCGGCACCATCACGCCCACCATTTCCGGCGGCACCCTCACCACCATCGGTACCTTCACCGGCACCTTGGGCAGCGTCGGCACGATCACCAGCGCCAATGCCGGTCTGGTGTTCAGCGCCGGTAATCTCTATGTGAACGACTTTATCAATGTCGGCACCAACACCGTCACCAATGCCGGCGCGTCGCTGAGCGTGACCAACGCGCTCAGCATCACCGGCACGCTGATGCAGAGTGCGGGCACGATCCAGATCGACCCAAGCGCCGGTCGGCTGGTGGTCAACCGGCCCGCCAGCCTGACCGGTGGTACGGTCCGGGCCGCCTTTGCCGCGACGGGTAACTACATTGCTGGCGATTACACCATCATCGCCGCCGGTGCAGGGTCCGACTATACCGGGCTCAGCCTGGTCACCAATACGGTCACCGGTCAGTCGGCCCTGACCAGCGTCAGCGGCAATAATATAATCACCACCGCTCGCAACGACTATGTTGGCGGCACGCTGACCAGTGTTGGCAATGCTGGCACCATCAGCGGCGTCAAGACCGCTATCTACATTGCCGCCACGGGGTCTGTGGGGACGCTTACGAACACGGGGACCCTGTCGGGCAACACGCGCGGCATCTTCCTCGTTTCCGGCGGCCAAGCCGGCACCATCACCAATTCCGGCCGTATCGTGGCGGTGGGTGGGGCTGGGGCGGCTGGCGGTATTGCCAATTCCGGTACCGTTGCCGCCATCGTCAATACCGGCACCATCATCAGCAGTTCCAGCAGCGGCATTGGCCTGAACGTGAATGCCTCGTCGCTTGGCCGGATCACCAATAGCGGGCTGATCAACGGGGCCACCGGGGGCATTTACAGCCAGGGCACCATCGGCACCATCAGCAACAGCGGGCAGATCACCAGCCCGCAGGTCGGCATTTCCATTACTAACGGCACTGTCAGTGCCATCGAAAATAGTGGCACCATCAGCGGTCCCGTCGCCATATTTGTCTCGTCCACCTCCACGCTGGGGCCGGTGACCAACGGCGGCATCATCGCCGGCACGATCTTGAATTCATCGGCCCGCGACCTGACCATCAGCGGCGGCACGGGCGCCACCATCGGCACCCTGACCGGCACCACGGTGACCAACCAGGGCAGCATCGTCAACACATTGGCCAATGTTGTGTTTGCCGGCGGTAACCTGCTGCTGAACGACAATATCAATGTCACCGGCCATTCGGTGTCCAATATCGGCGCATCGCTGCGCCTGAACAGCATTGTCAATGTTACCGGCGGCTTCCGGCAGACCAGCGGCACCCTGGTTGTCGATCCGACGCAGGGCGGCTTGATCGTCAGCGGGGCAGCCAGCATCACCGGCGGCACGGTATTGTCCACCTTTGCCAGCACGGGCAATTACCTGGCGGGTGCCTATACGCTGGTCAGCGGGTCCAGCCTGAACCTGACCGGCGCCACCGTGTCGATCAACAACATCACGGGCCTGTATAAAAACAGCAGCACGGTTGGCAACAAGCTGCTGCTGAACGTGACCAATGATTATGTCGGCGGCACGCTGACCACCCTGAACAACAGCGCGACCATCACCAGCGCCAGCACGGGCCTTTATGTGGCCACGACGGGCCAGATCGGCACGCTGACCAACAGCGGTACGCTGGGGGGCGTGCAGTTCGGTGTCAACAACCGGGGCACCATCGGCACGCTGTTGAATTCCGGCCTTATCACCGACAATAATTTCACGGCCCTGTGGAACCAGGGCAGCATCGGCCAACTGACGAACAGCGGTACCATCACCAATAACAGTTGGGCCATCCTGAATACCGGCACCGTCGGCACGCTGACCAACAGCGGTGTCATTTCGGGTTCCGGCAACGCCATTCAGAATAATGGCGTCATCACGCTGATCAATAACAGCGGCACCCTGTCCGGTGGCAGCAATGCCGTGGCCGGCACCTTCGGCACCATCATCAACTCCGGTATTATCAAAGGCGACATCAACAAGAATGGTGGTCGGATCGACACCATTATCGGCGGCAGCGGCGGCACCGTCGGCACGCTGATCGGCTTTAACGGCACCACGCTGGGCACATTCGGTGCCAGCAGCAACCTGGTCTTCGCCTCAGGCGACCTGTTGCTGCATGACAATATCGTCGCCAAGAGCATCGCTGCCAGCGCCCTGACGGTCAGCAACCTGGGTGCCAATATCACCCTCTCGACCATCGTCAATGTCGATGGCAACTATACCCAGACCGGTGGCAGTCTGAATCTTGGCAATAGCGGCCAGTTGGTGGTCAGCTAGGCCGCCAGCATCACCGGCGGCACCATCCTGGCCGGCGCTGCGGGTCTTTCTTCCACCGCCTCCTACATGTATGGCGCGACGGGCAGCACGCTGGTATCCGGCGGGGCTGGGTCCAACTATACCGGCGTCAGCCTGACCAGCAGCGGTGGCATCACCGGTCTTGCCGTTTCCGGCACGACCAGCGGCACCAACCTGGTGATGCAGGTCGGCAATTACTATGTCGGCAACAGCCAGACGTCGGTGGGCAATACCGCCACGCTTACCAACGTGCTCTATGGTGTCTATGTCGCCTCCACCGGCACGCTGGGCACGCTGTCCAACAGCGGTACGCTGACGTCGAACGACACCAGCGGGGCCGGCGTCTCCAACAATTCCACCATCACCACGGTGATCAATAGCGGCCTGATCTCCGGGGCCGGCAAGGGCTTCGGCAACCAGTCGACCATCCTGTCCATGCTGAACAGCATCGGCGGCACCATCCAGGGCGGTACGGCCGCGGGCCTGCAGAACGACACCTATTTCGGCACGCTGACCAATGCCGGCTACATCACCTCCGGCTCCGCCGGCTTTGCCAATTATGGCACCATGGGCGTGCTGGCCAACAGCGGTACCATCAATGGCGGTCCGCAGGGCATCTATCTGGACGGCAGCAGCACCCTGACCTCGCTGACCAACAGCGGCACGATCACGGCGGCACAGACCGCCGTGCAGGTGGGCGGTCAGATGGCAGCGCTGACCAACAGCGGCTTGATCGGCAATGCCACCAGCGCCCTGAACGTGACCGGCACCCTGGGCACGCTGGTCAACCAGAATGGCGGCACCATCAATTCCAGCACCGCGCTTTACATCAGCGGCAGCATCGGTGGCTTCAACAATAGTGGTCTGGTCGCAGGCAAGATCGACAATCAGGGCTCTGCCAACCTGACCATCACCGGTGGCGCATCCGGCACCATCGGCACCCTGACCGGCCAGTCCGGCATGGGCACCATCAGCAACACGCTGAGCAACCTGTTCTTCGCGTCCGGCAACCTGCTGCTGAATGACCGTATCATCGCCACCGGGCGGACGGTCACCAACAGCGGTGCATCCATCACCTTCAACAGCATCGTCTCCATCACCGGCAATTACGCGCAAAGTGCCGGTACGCTTGATCTGTCTGCGTCCGGCAGCGGTATCGTGGTCAGCGGCGGGGCCAGCATCACCGGTGGCACCATCGCCACCAGTCTGGTGTCCACGGGCAATTATCTGGTCGGCAACGGCGGCACGACGCTGGTGGCGGCAGGGGCGACCTCCAGCTATACCGGCGTCAGCATCATCGCCAATTCCCTGACCGGTATCGGCAGCGTCGGCAACACGGTCGTCGGCAACAATCTGCTGCTGATGCTGAGCAACCATTATGTTGGTGGCACGCTGGGCACGCTGACCCATACGGGCAGTGTCAATGCCGCCACCGCTCTTTATATCGCGGCGACCGGCAATCTGGGCCGGCTGGTGAACAGCGGCACGCTGTCAGGCAATATCGTCAACCTGTCCTCCAACAACCTGACCATCGCCGGTGGGACAGGCGGCACGGTCGGCACCCTGACGGGCACGACGGGGCAGGGCACCATCAGCAGTACGCTGGGCAATGTCGTCCTGGCGTCGGGCAACCTGCTGCTGAATGACAGCATCGTCGCCACGGGCCATACGGTCAGCAACATCGGTGCCAATGTCACCCTGACCAGCATCATCAATGTCACGGGCGATTACATCCAGTCCGGCGGCACGCTGGGCCTGACCGGCAGCGGCGGCCTAGTGATCACTGGTGCGGCCAGCATCACCGGCGGCATCATTTCGGCCGGCAACCTGTCCAGCACCGGAACATATCTCTATGGTTCGGCGGGCAGCACGCTGGTTTCGGCCGGGGCCGCCTCCAACTATACCGGTGTCAGCCTCACCAGCGGCAGCATCACGGGTCTGGTCGTTTCCGGCACGACCGTCGGCAACAACCTGGTTATGCAGGTTGGCAACGACTATGTTGGCGGCACGCTGAGCAGTGTTGGCAATGCGGGCACAATCAGCGGCGTCAAGACTGCTGTCTACATTGCCGCCACGGGGTCTGTGGGGACGCTTACGAACACGGGGACCCTGTCGGGCAACACGCGCGGCATCTTCCTCGTTTCCGGCGGCCAAGCCGGTACCATCACCAATTCCGGCCGCATCGTGGCGGTGGGTGGGGCTGGGGCGGCTGGCGGTATTGCCAATTCCGGTACCGTTGCCGCCATCGTCAATACCGGCACCATCATCAGCAGTTCCAGCAGCGGCATTGGCCTGAACGTGAATGCCTCGTCGCTTGGCCGGATCACCAATAGCGGGCTGATCAACGGGGCCACCGGCGGCATTTACAGCCAGGGCACCCTGGGCACCATCAGCAACAGCGGGCAGATCACCAGCCCGCAGGTCGGCATTTCCATCACTAACGGTACTGTTGGCGCCATCGAAAATAGTGGCACCATCAGCGGTCCCACCGCCATATTTGTTTCGTCCAGTTCCACGCTGGGGCCTGTGACCAATAGCGGCACCATCGCCGGCAAGATCACGAATTCATCGGCCCGCAACCTGACCATCAGCGGCGGCACGGGCGCCACCATCGGCACCCTGACCGGCACCACGGTGACCAACCAGGGCAGCATCGTCAACACATCGGCCGATGTGGTGTTTGCCAGCGGCAACCTGCTGCTGAACGACAATATCAATGTCACCGGCCATTCGGTGTCCAATATCGGCGCATCGCTGCGCATGAACAGCATTGTCAATGTTACCGGCGGCTTCCGGCAGACCAGCGGCACCCTGGTTGTCGATCCGACGCAGGGCGGCTTGATCGTCAGCGGGGCAGCCAGCATCACCGGCGGCACGGTATTGTCCACCTTTGCCAGCACGGGCAATTACCTGGCGGGTGCCTATACGCTGGTCAGCGGGTCCAGCCTGAACCTGACCGGCGCCACCGTGTCGATCAACAACATCACGGGCCTGTATAAAGGCACCAGCACGGTCGCCAACAAGCTGCTGCTGACCGTGACCAATGATTATGTCGGCGGCACGCTGACCACCCTGAACAACAGCGCGACCATCACCAGCGCCAGCACGGGCCTTTATGTGGCCACGACAGGCCAGATCGGCACGCTGACCAACAGCGGTACGCTGGGTGGTGTGCAGTTCGGTGTCAACAACCGGGGCACCATCGGCACGCTGTTGAATTCCGGCCTTATCACCGACAATAATTTCACGGCCCTGTGGAACCAGGGCAGCATCGGCCAACTGACGAACAGCGGTACCATCACCAATAACAGTTGGGCCATCCTGAATACCGGCACCGTCGGCACGCTGACCAACAGCGGTGTCATTTCGGGTTCCGGCAACGCCATTCAGAATAATGGCGTCATCACGCTGATCAATAACAGCGGCACCCTGTCCGGTGGCAGCAATGCCGTGGCCGGCACCTTCGGCACCATCATCAACTCCGGTATTATCAAAGGCGACATCAACAAGAATGGTGGTCGGATCGATACCATCATCGGCGGCAGCGGCGGCACCATCGGCACGCTGATCGGCTTTAACGGCACCACGCTGGGCACATTCGGTGCCAGCAGCAATCTGGTCTTCGCCTCGGGCGATCTGCTGCTGCATGATAATATCGTCGCCAAGAGCATCGCGGCCAGCGCCCTGACGGTCAGCAACCTGGGCGCCAATATCACCCTCTCCACCATCGTCAATGTCGATGGCAACTATACCCAGACCGGTGGCCAGCTGATCCTGAACGCGGGCAGCAAGCTTGCAGTCAGCCAGGCCGTCAGCATCACCGGCGGCACCATCGCCGCCAGCCTGTCGGCCACGGGCAATTATGCACCGGGTCTGGAAACCACGCTGGTGTCGGCAGGGTCGGCCTCGGCCGTCAGCGGCGTGGTGACGGTGACCGGCCTCAGCGGCCTGATCACCGGCAGCACGCTGGCCGGCAACAATCTGCTTCTGACCTATGGCAACCATTATATCGGCGGTACCTTGGGTTCGCTTGCCAATACCAGCAATGTTAGCGCGGCGACGGCGGTTTATATCGCTGCAACGGGCAATCTTGGATCTCTTGTCAATTCCGGGACCCTCAAGGGCAATATCGTCAATATTTCGTCGCGGGATTTGACCCTCGTCGGCGGCCAAGATTTCGGCACCATGACTGGTGGTACCATCATTAACACGCTCAGCAATGTCGTGCTGGCCTCAGGTCGCCTTGCCCTGGGTGACAGGATCAATGTCGGATCGGGTGTTGTTACCAACAGCGGTGCCATGCTGAGCCTTATGAACACGGTCAGTATCACTGGCGGCTTTGAGCAGACTGCGGGTGAGTTGAATCTGAACGGGAGGAGTTTGAGGGTCAGTGGTGCTGCCATCATAAGTGGTGGTGGAATCTTAGCGAATTTGTCTGCTGGGGACAATTACTTGCCGGGACAAGGTGAAGCTCTTGTCACTGGCGGTGTGGGCTCCAACTACAACGGCGCCGTTATCGCGGGGCTCAACGATATCCAGGGGCTTATCGCCGACGCAGCAACGTCGGAAAACAGCCTTCTGATATCGTTCCATAACAATTATGTGGGCGGCAGCCTTTCCGCGATCAACAATACGGGCAGCCTGAGCG
>NZ_JBMDKE010000007.1:0-180023 GCF_057809555.1 Niveispirillum sp. FG156
GATACGAACACCCCGACCTACGGCCCCCTCCTCACTTCCGCCGCGTCAGCTGCCCGACGTCACGCACGGCACCCTTGGCAGCGGACGTGGTCAGGGCGGCATAGGCCTTCAGCGCCTGGGAAACGACGCGTTCGCGCGGTTCTGTCGGCTGCCAGGCATTGACGCCCTTGGCCTCTTCGGCCGCGCGGCGACGGGCCAGCTCCTCATCCGACACGGCCAGATGGATGCGGCGGTTGGGAATGTCGATCTCGATCCGGTCGCCTTCCTCCACCAGACCGATGGTGCCGCCTTCGGCGGCTTCCGGGCTGGCATGGCCGATGGACAGGCCCGAGGTGCCGCCGGAGAAGCGGCCATCGGTGATCAGGGCGCACACCTTGCCCAGACCCTTCGACTTCAGATAGCTGGTCGGGTACAGCATTTCCTGCATGCCCGGCCCACCCTTCGGCCCTTCATAGCGGATCAGCACCACATCGCCGGCCTGGATGCGGTTACCCAGAACGGCGCTGACGGCGGCATCCTGGCTTTCGAACACGCGGGCCGGACCGGCGAAGACCAGGGCGGAGGCATCCACGCCCGCCGTCTTCACGATGCAGCCTTCCTCCGCCAGATTGCCGAACAGCACCGCCAGACCGCCATCCTTGGAGAAGGCGTTCTCGGTCGAGCGGATCACGCCCTTGGCGCGGTCCAGGTCCAGTTCCTGATAACGGCTGGCCTGGCTGAAGGCCACCGTGGTGCGCACGCCGCCGGGGGCGGCCTTATAGAAATGCGCAACCTCGGGATTATTGGTCTGTGCCACGTCCCAGCGGGCCAGCGCCTCGGCCAGACTGTCGGCGTCAATGCGCTTCACGTCGGTATGCAGCAGGCCGCCACGCGCCAGCTCGCCCAGTATCGACATGATGCCGCCGGCCCGATGCACATCCTCGATATGCACATCAGCGACGGCGGGGGCCACCTTGCAGATATTGGGGACGCGGCGCGACAGGCGGTCGATATCCGCCATGGTGAAATTCACCTCGCCCTCATGCGCGGCGGCCAGCAGGTGCAGCACGGTGTTGGTAGACCCGCCCATGGCGATGTCCAGCGCGATGGCATTCTCAAACGCCTGGAACGTGGCGATGGAGCGCGGCAGCACGCCTTCATCATCCTGCTCGTAATAGCGCTTGGCCAGACCGACAATGCGGCGGCCCGCTTCTTCGAACAGGCGGCGGCGGTCGGCATGGGTGGCCAGGGTGGTGCCGTTGCCGGGCAGCGACAGGCCCAGCGCCTCCGTCAGGCAGTTCATGGAATTGGCCGTGAACATGCCGGAGCAGGAACCGCAGGTCGGGCAGGCCGACCGCTCAATGACCTGCACTTCTTCGTCACTGTACTTGTCATCGGCGGCGGCGACCATGGCGTCGATCAGGTCGATGGCAATTTCCTTGCCCTTCACCTGCGCCTTGCCGGCCTCCATCGGGCCACCCGACACGAAAATGGTGGGGATGTTCAGGCGCAATGCCGCCATCAGCATGCCCGGCGTGATCTTGTCGCAATTGGAGATGCAGACCAGGGCGTCGGCGCAATGAGCATTGACCATATACTCCACCGCGTCGGCAATCACCTCACGCGAGGGCAGGGAATAGAGCATCCCGTCATGGCCCATGGCGATGCCGTCATCCACCGCGATGGTGTTGAATTCCTTGGCAACGCCGCCAACCGACTCCACTTCGCGCGCCACCAGCTGGCCCAGATCCTTCAGATGCACATGGCCGGGCACGAACTGCGTGAAGGAATTGGCGATGGCCACGATGGGCTTGCCGAAATCCTCGTCCTTCATGCCTGTGGCGCGCCACAGGCCACGGGCGCCGGCCATGTTGCGGCCATGGGTGCTTTTGCGGGAACGAAGCTGCGGCACGGGGGTCTTCCTTCAGGCTTGTTCGAAGATTTCAAAAATGGATCGCTGATGGACACAATAATATGAACGCGGTCGCCAAACCGCATCCAACATTCCTGCAACCCGTATATGCCCCCGCTGGGGAGCGGTTCCAAGAAGCGGTCAGGCCGCACGGGCCAGGGCGGCGCGGCGGCGGACCAGCCGTTCGGCGAATTCCGACAGGCCGATCAGCAGCACCATGCCCAGCAGCAGCCAGACCGGCAGCACCACCAGCCCCAGATGCTGCGCCAGCCAGCCCAGCGCCCCCGGAATAAGGGTGGCACCGGCGCCCGCTGCCGTCATCTGGAACCCCACCGCGTGCGGGGCGATGGCATCACCGACACGAAGAGGCGTGAGAGAAACCAGCGTGGGGAAGGTGGGGGCCAGGCCGAAGCCCAGGCCCAGGGCCGCCGCCATGCCCACGGCGGGCGTGGGGAACCAGGCGAACAGCAGGGCCGACACCAGGGCAATGGCAAGGCCGGCCCGCAAGGCATTGAAGGGACGCACCCGCGCCGTCACCTGCCCGAACACCAGCCGCCCGAAGGTCAGCGCGCCCCAGTACAGGCCCGCAATGGTGCCGGCAGTGCCAACATCGATCCCGTGCTGGCGCGTCAGCAGCGTGAACAGCCACTGCCCCGCCGCCATCTCCACCCCGCAATAGACCATGAACAGGGCGACATTCAGCCAGATCACCGGATGGCGCAGGGCATCGGTGAAGGGGGCGATGGCCGTCGCCTCGCCCTTGCCATCGCCATCGGTATCCTTGCCTTCCTCCCACCGCCGCATGGTCACCAGGAACATCACGGCCATACCGGCCAGGATCAGGGCGATCAGGGCATAACCCCAGCGCCAGCCGGCACCCATGGTGATGGAAGCCGTCATCAGCAGCGGCCCGGCGGTGGCACCCAGGCCCCAGGACCCGTGCAGCCAGTTCATGACGCGGGGGGAGAAACGGCGGGCGCCATAGAGATTGATGCCTGTATCGATGGCGCCGCTGGCCAGCCCGCCCAGAATGGCGGCGGGGATCAGCAGATAGAAGGATGGGGTCAGGGCATAGGTGGCCAAGCTGGCCACCATGGCGACACTGCTGACCGTCAGCACGACACCAAGGCCCATGCGGCGCACGATGCTGCCGCCAGCCAGACCGGAGAACAGGTAACCACCGGTGCCGCAGATCAGCAGAATGCCAAGATTGCCCAGTGGCCGGTCAAAGGTTTCCCGGATGAAAGGCCATGTCACACCGGGCAGCCCATCCGGCAGGCCGAGGCTGATGAAGGCCAGGAACGCCATGGCGATCAGGGCGGCGGGCAAACTGGAACGGGGGCGGGAAGGGGTCATGATCCGCGGGGCAGGGGGCGATGCCGGCCATGCGCAACGGGTCAGGCCGAACCGGAAGGGGCCGGTAATGGAATCGATATCATGCCCGTGAAGCCTGCGGCAAGACGGGGGCCGGTATGGCTGAACCCCGATCATGCCCTTCGCCGGTCTGGACAGGCACGCCCGGCCCGCCTAATCCTGTCTCCTTCCGTCACCGACGCTCCGAGGCCCTCCCCGTGCGTATCGCCACCTGGAACATCAACTCCGTCCGCCTGCGCATCGACATTGTCGGCAAGCTTCTGGACGAACAGCAACCCGACGTCCTGTGCCTGCAGGAAACCAAGGTGGTGGACGACGCCTTTCCGCGCGGGGAGTTCAAGGCGCGCGGGTATGAGCATATCCATATCCATGGGATGAAGAGCTATAACGGCGTCGCCATCCTGTCGCGCATCCCCTTCACGTCGCGCGACATTCGCCATTCCTGCGGCAAGGAGGATTGCCGCCACGTCCTGGCCACGCTGGAAAACGGGGTGGAGATCCACAATCTCTATATCCCCGCCGGCGGTGACATCCCCGACCCTGCGCTTAACGACAAGTTCGCCCACAAGCTCCGGTTCCTGGACGAGATACAGACCTGGTTCCAGGAGAAGCGGTCACCGGATCAGCCCATGATCCTGGTGGGCGATCTGAACATCGCGCCGCTGGAGCATGATGTCTGGTCGCACAAGCAGCTGCTGGACGTCGTCTCCCACACCCCGATCGAGGTGGAGAAGCTGACAGCGCTGCAGAACAGCCTGAATTGGGTCGATGCGGTTCGCCATTTCGTGCCGACGGATCAGAAGCTGTATAGCTGGTGGTCCTACCGCGCGGCGGACTGGAACCTGTCCAACAAGGGCCGCCGCCTGGACCATATCTGGGTCACCCCGCCGCTGGCGACGGGATTGAAGGGCCAGACCATCCTGCGCGAGGCGCGGGGATGGGAGCCGAAGCCCAGCGACCATGTCCCGGTCATCGTGGACCTGGACGTCTGATCCGCACCCGCACCATCACCCGAAGCAAGCAGTCACGACCCCGCCGGACATCATGTTCGGCGGGGTCTTTACATTTTTGGATATGAATTTTTCTCTCAATGGTTGGAATCCGACTCGACTCCCTATTGCTGATTGCTATGATTAGTTGTCGTCATTCCGACGATAAAATCCCAGGCTGCAGTCATCGGGAGGAAGATCATGTCCAATCACAAGCTGTGGATCGTCACCAACAATACGGGCGAAGACCTGGCCTTCAGGAATCTGGAATGTGCTGCCGACGATATGACGGTGGCCAAGGACGGGGCCAGCAACACGCCGGGCCAGAAGGGCAAGGGCTGCGACATCCCGGATTGCAGCGGTCCGGAATGGTGGAACGAACATCGGATGACATTTACCTCCACCGACTATGAATTCAGCCTGTGGAAGGACAACAACATCATCTATTTCGCGGAAAGCAGCACCTATCCGAACCCCCTGCCGCAGGGCGTCAAGGTCAGCGACAATGTCAACCTGACCATCTATCCCGGCAGCGACACGATCGAGAACACCACCGACGGCGGCAAGAATATCGGTGTCGGCGATGTTCTGGTGAAGGTCGGCAAGGTGGTGGTGAAGGTCGTCGTCGCCGTCGTCTGAACGCTATACCAGCAGCATTTGATCGTGACCGATCAATGCCGCTTGGCGTTCCTTCAATCGCCGGGCGGCGGCATCCACCGCCTTGGCTTAGCGAGCGCACGAGCGCCGGGCCGGCAGTCGCCGGCCTCCAGCGGCATGAGTCAGAAACTCATGCCGCTGGCATTACACGTGCAGGCGTATCGGCAGCCGGATGCTGACCACCGTACCCTGGCCGGGCTCGCTGTCGATGGACAGCGAGCCGCCATGCAACTCCACCAGTGACTTGGCGACCGGCAGGCCCAGGCCCGTGCCCTCACCGGTGCGGGCCAGATGGCTATTGATCTGGCGGAACGGTTCCAGGGCCAGGGCCACCTCTGTCGGCGTCATCCCGCAGCCAGTATCGGCCACCCGCATCACCATGTAATCGTCGGGCCAGAGCGGGTCACGTTCCACCGCGACCGTGATGGTGCCGCCGGAGGCTGTGTATTTCACGGCATTGTTGATCAGATTCAGCAATACTTGCCGGATTTTCATGGCGTCGGCGCGCAGGTACGGTGCCTTTTCCCCGGTGGAGACGACACGCAGGTCCAGCGCCGCCGCCTCCACCCGCCCGCGCATCAGGCGCACGCATTCCGCCGCCAGCGTCGGCAGGTCCACGATCTCCAGCCGCAGATCCATCTTGCCGGCCTCGATCTTCGACAGATCCAGGATGTCATTGATCAGGGCCAGAAGATGCAGGCCGGAACCCCTGATATCCTCGGCATATTCGGCATATTTCGGGTTGCCCATGGGCCCGTGGATACGGTGCACCATCACCTCAGCAAAGCCGATAATGGCGTTCAAGGGCGTGCGCAGCTCATGACTGGCCACGGCCAGAAACTGTGACTTTGCGGCGGTCGCCTGCTCCGCCTCCGCCCGCGCCTGCCGGGCCGCCGTCTCGCTGGCTTCCAGCTTGGCGACATAGCGGCGGACCAGCACCACCAGGGCCAGCACCAGGATGGTGCCGAACACGCCCAGCAGCAGGATCTGGTTTCGGAACTGACGGTAGGGCTGCAGAACATGGTCCATGTCTTGGCCCACCGACACCAGCAGACGGGTGCCGGGCAGCAATTCGTAACTGGCGATACGGTCCTCGCCATCGATGGGGCTGACGGCGCGGATGATGCCATGGCCGTCGCCTTCGCGCGCCGCCCCAACATCGGGCAGGTCGGGATAGGACTGTCCCACAATGCCGGGGGTCGACGCACCGCGCGCATAGACAGTGCCATCCAGGTCCATCAGGGTGGCGATGGCGCCCAGGTCCAGATCGACCGCACTGAAAAAGCCTGCGAAATATTCCGACAGCACGTCACCGACCACGACGGCGATCAAGCTGCCATCAGGCGCCTCCACCCGCACCCAGAAGGGGATGGAGGACATCAGCGGCGTGCGCCCGATGATGGGCTTGCCAAAGCCCAGGCGCGGCGATCCCGGTTCCGTCGCCTGCCGGAAATAATCGCTGTCGGACATGTCCAGGCCGACCGCGCCGGGCCGCGTCGCGTCCACCACGATGCCGCGCGCATCCATGATGCCCAGGAATTTCGACACCCGGTCCAGCCCGGCCACGCGCCGGCGCATCACCTCCAGATCGGCGGGATATCCCGCCTCCACCCGGTCGGACACTTCCTGCAGCAACTGCTGCACCTGGCTGACGGTACGGCTGACATGCTGGCCGAAGGCGCGGGTCAGGTTGGCCGTGTCGCGTTCGGCGTCGGCCAGGGCATCGAGATAAGATGAATGGATTTGCCAGCCGACAAGCAGCCACAACCCGCCCAGCACCATGGCCGAAAGCAGGTTGATGCCGGTACGGCCCAGCAGGGCCATCGAGCGGCCGGAGCGGCCACCCCTGTCTCGGGTTTGCTGTCCCATCAAGGGCGTCTATAGCATGCGGCACAGGCCGCGTCACGCGGTGGCCAGTTCGCCCGCCAGTTGCAGCATCAATGACAGGTCCGCGTCGCGCGACAGGCGATGGTCCCCATCCTTGACCAGAGTGATACGCACATCGTCGCTTTCCAACAATGCCGCCAGATCCAGGCTGGTCTGCCAGGGAATGTCGGGATCGCGCTGCCCATGCAGCAGGCGGACAGGGCAGTGGATGGGAATAGGCCGGCCCAGCAGAAGATGGGACTTCGCCTCATCCAGCAGATGCCGCGTGATCGGGTATCCGGCGGGATCATAGGCCGATGGCGCGATGAACCTGCCATGCCGTTCCAAAGCTTCCAGCTCCGCCGGCCCCAGGCGCGGACGGATCATGCGTTCGGTGAAGTCGGGCGCGGGGGCAATGCCCAGCAGCCCCGCCACCCGATCGGGCCGGGCCAAGGCCAGCAGCAGCGCGATCCAGCCGCCCATGGAGGAGCCGATCAGGATCTGCGGCCCCCGTGCCACCCGGTCCAGCACGGCCAAGGCATCATCGCGCCAGCGGCCGATGGACCCGTCCTCCCACTTGCCGCCGCTGGCGCCATGGGCATGGTAATCGAAGCGGATGAAGGCCTGTCCCCTGGCGCGCGCCCAGCGTTCCAGCGTCACCGCCTTGGCACCACCCATATCGGACCGGAAGCCCGTCAGGAAGATGATACCCGGCCCTGCACCCGGGCTCTGGCGATAGGCTATGGCGGTTCCGGCCCGATCCAGGCTATGTATCGGCACCTCGCCTTCCATGGCTGCCCCGTTCATTCGTTCGAAATTCCGCCCATGCCGCCCCAAGCTGACGCCGGCGCCCAAGCCGGCACCCTAGACGGCGATGTGACGCCGGACAATCCCGGCCTTGATGCCGCCAGCCTGTTCGGCGGTGGCAAGCCCGTCATCCTGCAGGTGATCCCCACCCTGGTTACGGGCGGTGCGGAGCGTGGCTGCATTGATATGGCAGCCGCTATTCAGCGCGCGGGCGGCACGGCCATCGTGGTTTCCGCCGGTGGACAGATGGCGCGTGAGTTGGACCGGTATGGGGCCAAGCATATCCAGCTGCCGGTGCAGTCCAAGAACCCGCTGACCATGCGGCGCAACGCGGCCAGGCTGACGGACATCATCAAGCAGCATGGCGTCGATCTGATCCATGCCCGCTCCCGCGCGCCGGCCTGGAGCGCCTATTGGGCGGCTAAACGCACGGACATTCCCTTCGTCACCACCTTCCACGCGCCCTATAATTTCAAGGGCCGGGTGAAGAAATGGTACAACAGCGTCATGGCCAAGGCCGACCGCATCATCGCCGTGTCGGGCTTCGTCTATGAGCATGTGGCCACGGAGTATGGCGTCGGTGCCGACCGGCTGCGCCTGATCCATCGTGGCGTCGATGTCGATATCATGTCGCCCGACAAGGTGACCCAGGCCCGCATGGCGCAGTTGATCCAGCAGTGGCGCCTGCCGGAGGATCAGCGCATCGTGCTGCTGCCCGGTCGCCTGACCCGCTGGAAGGGGCAGGGCGTGCTGATCGAGGCCATATCCCGCTTGGGGCGCAGCGATGTGCGCGCCGTTCTGGTGGGTGATGAACAGGGCCGCGACCATTACCGCCAGGAACTGGAAGACCATATCCGCCGCCTGAACCTGGGCGGGCAGGTCACCATCGCCGGCCACTGCAACGACATGGCGGCAGCCTATATGCTGTCCGACGTAGTAGTGAATGCCTCCATCGAACCCGAAGCCTTTGGCCGCGTGATCGCAGAGGCCCAGGCCATGGGCCGCCCGGTGATCGTGTCCGACCTGGGCGCGGTAAAGGAAACCGTCATCAACGGCGAAACCGGACTGGTGGTGCCCCCCAACGATCCCGACGCCCTGGCCGGCGCCATCCGCGCCGCCCTGGACCTGGACCCGTTGCAGCGTCAGGCCGTGGGCCTGGACGGCATGCGCCATGTGCGGGCCAACTTCACCAAGGCCGGCATGTGCGCCGCGACACTGGCGGTTTATGCGGAGCTGTTGGGGTAGGTGTTTCTACCGACACACCCGACCCTCCATCGAAATCGCTTGGGTTTCGTCAGCGTTTTGTCATCCTATCTGACGCTGATTTGAGCGATATCCACCGTCATCCCGGCTTTCGCCCATAGGCGCTAAGTTAACGCTGTGCATGCCCTCATACCCGGCGAAACGACGGGTACCGTCCTTTCCGCTTCTCTACCGTCACCCCGGCGACAAGCCGGGGCCCAGCGTGAGGCGCGGTCAGCGCCGATATGACTCATGTCGCGGCTATCGCCGCTCACGCTGGGTCCCCGCTTTCGCGGGGATGACGGTAGAAGCGGGTGGATACGAAAGGGCGAACACCTATCTTAGCGCCTATGGGCTTGTCGTCGGGATGACGACTTGATGTGACCTCGGCTCTTGCGCGGAATGGAGGATGATCCATGGCGATCAGTGATGAACAGCTGGCATCAGCGGAGGCGCGGATGCAGGCTCTTCGTCAGGCGGGCCATGTCCGGGCCCGCCCACTACGACCCCACCGCCGACCGCATCATCATCAGCCTGAAACCGGCCTGGATCTGGTGTTCCCGCCGGCCCTGGCAGAAGGTTTGGCAAGTGCCGATGCCAGCGCGTTATCGGTGATTGAGATCAGTCCCACAGGCCTTGGCCTGCACTGGCCGGCCCTGGATGCCGATCTTTATGTGCCCGGCCTGCTGCAAGGTCAGTTTGGCAGCCGGCACTGGATGGCGGCGGAACTGGGTGGGCAGGGCGGTCGAGCCCGGTCGACGGCGAAAACGGCGGCAGCGCAGGCCAATGGCCGCAAGGGCGGGCGGCCACGCAAGTCGGTTTCGGTCTGACCGATTTATCCCGCATCCGCATTTTTCCCCGCCTGAATCCCGCCTTGATTGCCGTGTAAGCAGCAACTCCGTCCAAGGGGCGAACCGCCCGGCCTTGCCTAGTGCCGGCTTTTTTGCTCTAAGGATGGCTTAAACTTTCCGCTGGCGTTATCCGGGTGGTCTTCCCATGTCCTTGCGTGCCCTGTCCGTGATTGGTCGTTCCGCCCTGTTGGGCGCCCTGGCGCTGGGTCTTTCCGGCTGCGGCGCGCTGGACAGCCTGGGTTTCGGCGGGGAGCCTGAGGCCCCCAACACCCAGATCCTGCGCCAGAACAATGGCGGCGCTGCCGGCATGAACGCCGCCGCCCGCCCCGCCGGCACCGTGACGGTGAATGCCTATCTGTGGCGCGCCGCCCTGGATACGGTGACCTTCATGCCGCTGGTTCAGGCCGACCCCTATGGCGGCGTCATCCTGACCGACTGGTACAGCCCGCCGGCCACGCCGAGCGAGCGCTTCAAGGTCAACCTGTACATCCTGGACGCCGCCCTGCGCGCCGATGGCGTGCGCGCCACCGTGTTCCGCCAGGAACTGAAGAACGGTGTCTGGATCGACGCGCCGGTGACGGCGGAAACCGGCACGCAGATGGAAGACACGATCCTGACCCGCGCCCGTCAGCTACGTCAGCAGTCGGCTGCGCCCAGCAACTGATCCCGTTTTCCGGCAGTTTGCGGTTCAGCCATGCCAAGGCCGGCCTTCGCCGGCCTTCGGCGTTTATGATAGTGATCGCAGAGCGATATTCCGAGCCGCCGGGCATCGGCCCCTGTCACGGGTGACGCCCGGCGAAGCGACACCCGTTCGACAGGTTCCGACCCATGTCCCGCTATAATGTCCGCGAAACCGAAGCCAAGTGGCAGTCCGTCTGGGAAGAGCGCCGCAGCTTCGCCGTCACCGCCGATCCGTCCAAGCCCAAGACCTATGTGCTGGAGATGTTCCCCTATCCGTCGGGGCGCATCCATATGGGCCATGTGCGCAACTACACGATCGGCGACGTGATCGCCCGCTATAAGCGGTCCAAGGGTTTCAACGTCCTGCACCCGATGGGCTGGGACGCGTTCGGCCTGCCGGCGGAAAACGCCGCGCTGGAGCGCAATACCCATCCCGGCACCTGGACCTACGAGAATATCAAGGCCATGCGTGGCCAGTTGAAGACCATGGGTCTGGCCATCGACTGGGACCGTGAGATTGCCACCTGCCGACCGGAATATTACCGGTTCGAACAGAAGATGTTCCTGGATTTCCTGAAGGCCGGCCTCGCCTACCGCAAGGAAAGCTGGGTCAACTGGGACCCGGTCGACAATACCGTTCTGGCCAATGAGCAGGTGATTGACGGGCGCGGCTGGCGCACCGGCGCGCTGGTGGAAAAGCGCAAGCTCTCCCAGTGGTTTCTGAAGATCACGCATTTCGCGGACGAGCTGCTGTCCGCCATCACCACACTGGACCGCTGGCCCGAAAAAGTCCGCATCATGCAGGAGAACTGGATCGGCAAGTCCACGGGCTGCCGCTTCTTCTTCCAGCTTTCCGATGGGCATGCCGATCTGGAGGTGTTCACCACCCGGCCCGACACGCTGTTCGGTGCATCCTTCGTGGCGATCAGCCCCAACCATCCGCTGGCCGGCAAGCTGGCCGAGAGCGATGCCGGCCTGGCCGAGTTTATCGCCGAATGCAACCGCATGGGCACCAGCGAAGCCACGCTGGAACAGGCGGAAAAGAAGGGCTGGCGCACGCCGGTGGCAGCGGAGCATCCCTTTGTGAAGGGCTGGAACCTGCCCGTCTATGTCGCCAACTTCGTGCTGATGGAATATGGAACCGGCGCCATCTTCGGCTGCCCGGCCCATGATCAGCGCGACCTGGACTTCGCCCGCAAGTATGACCTGCCCGTGAAGCCGGTGGTGGTGCCCGACGGTGAGGACCCGGCCAGCTTCACCGTGGGGAATGAGGCCTATACCGGCCCCGGCAGCATCCGCAATTCCAACTTCTTGGACGGTCTGTCCGTGGAAGAGGGGAAGAAGGCCGCCGTCGCCAAGATCGAAGCCTTGAGCCGGGGGCAGGGGACGACCATGTTCCGCCTGCGCGACTGGGGTGTTTCCCGTCAGCGTTACTGGGGCTGCCCCATCCCCATCATCCATTGCGCCGATTGCGGCGTGGTGCCGGTGCCGGAAGAGCAGTTGCCCGTCACCCTGCCCGCCGACGTCACCTTTGACGCCGCTGGCAACCCGCTGGCCCGCCATGCCACCTGGAAGCACGTAAAGTGCCCCTGCTGTGGCAAGGATGCGGAGCGGGAGACGGATACGTTCGACACGTTTATCGAGTCGAGCTGGTACTTCCTGCGCTTTGCCGACCCGCGCAACGAGCAGGTGGCGTTTGATAAGGAGTTGGTGAAGTACTGGCTGCCTGTCGATAATTATATCGGCGGTATCGAGCATGCGGTCCTGCACCTGCTCTATTCCCGCTTCTGGACGCGCGCCCTGTCGCATTGCGGCTATCTGGATCTGCCAGAGCCGTTTGGCGGCCTGTTCACCCAGGGCATGGTGACGCACGCCACCTTCCAGGATGCCGATGGCAAGTGGGTCTTCCCCGTGGATGTGGATATCCAGGGGACCAAGGCCACCAAGATCGCCGATGGTTCCCCCATCACGGTCGGCCCCGTCATCAAGATGTCGAAGTCCAAGAAGAATGTCGTGGACCCGGAAGGCATCATCGGCAGCTATGGCGCCGATGCCGCCCGCCTGTTCATGATGTCCGACAGCCCGCCCGACCGCGATCTGGAATGGACCGAGGCCGGTATTGACGGCGCCTGGCGCTATATCAACCGCCTGTGGCGTCTGGTGACGGAGCCGGGCTTTGCCCTGCCCACCACTGGTGCCGCCGCCCCCAACAGCTTCGGTGCCGATGCCACGGCCCTGCGCCGCGCCGCGCACAAGGCGGCGGCGGCCGTGGGTGAGGATATCGAGGGCTACCGCTTCAACAGTTCCGTGGCCAAGCTGCGCACCTTCACCAACGCGCTGGGCGACGCCCTGTCGAAGATGGCGGCCAAGGGCGAGGTGCCGGCGGATGAGGCCTGGGCCGCGCGTGAAGCGCTGGAATATATGGCGCAGATCGTACAGCCCGTGATGCCGCATCTGGCCCAACAGATGTGGGAAGAGCTGGGCCATGGCGACCTGCTGGTCGACCGTATCTGGCCCGTCTCTGATGCCGCCCTGGTGGTGGATGACAGCGCGACCGTGGCCGTGCAGGTCAATGGCAAGCTGCGCGCCACCCTGACCCTGCCCCGCGACTGTGCCGAGGCGGTGGCGCGGGAGGCGGCCCTGGCCGATGTGAATGTGCAGCGGGCCATGGATGGCAAGGAGCCGCGCAAGATCATCGTGGTGCCGAACCGCATCGTGAATATTGTTGTGTGAGTATATAGGCCGGAAGGTTGAGGCTTGGTTCAACCTTCCGGCCTGTTTCCCGCAGGTTCTTGGCTACAGAACCGCAAATTTCTTGAACCAAGCCTCAACGAGGCGTGCCATGGCCCAGCATTTCCCCCGTCTTGCCACCGCCCTGCTGCTGGCCCTCATGCCGGCGGTGCTGGGGGCCTGCGGTTTCAAGCCGGTCTATGGCACAGCGTCCCATGACAGCGCAGTGGGCGCCGCCCTGGCCAATGTGCAGATCGACCCGATCGTGGACCGCAACGGTCAGGTCCTGCGCAACAACCTGATTGACCGGTTCTATACCGATGGCCGGCCCGCCAATGCCCGCTACCGTCTGGCTGTCGCCCTGTCGGCGACGGAGGAGGAGCTGGGCATTCAGAAGGACGCGACCGCCACCCGTGCGCGGCTGCGCCTGCAGGCCAGTTACGAGTTGATCGAGATCAGCACGGGCCAGGTGGTCTATCGCACCTTCTCCCGCTCCATCGTCAGCTTCAACCTGCTGGACAGCCAGTTTGCCGTGCTGGCCACGCGCCAGGACGCCTATGATCGCGGCCTGACCGAGCTGGCGGACGATATCCGCACGCGCCTGTCGCTCTATTTCGCACGTGACAAGCAGTAAGGGGAGGGGGCGTTGAAGGTTCAGCCGAAAAACGCCGACGCCTTCGCCAAGCGCCCGCCGCCGGCCACGCGGCTGGTCCTGCTCTATGGTCCCGATGCCGGTCTGGTGCGCGAACGCGCCAAGATTGCCGCGCAGTCCGCATGTCCCGACCTGTCCGACCCGTTCCGCGTGTCGGAAATGAAGGCCGATCAGGTGACCGCCGACCCGGCCCGCTTAGGCGATGAGCTGTCGGCCATGGCCCTGACAGGTGGGCGGCGCGTGGTGCGCGTGCGCGACGCCGATGACAAGCTGGCCGTGACCGTCACCGCTCTGCTGAAAGGCTTTCCCGGCGGCGACACGCTGCTGGTCATCGAAGCCGGCGAGTTGGATGCCCGCTCCAAGCTGCGCAAGGCGGTGGAAGATGCGGGCGACATCGCCGGTGCCATCGCCTGCTATGTGGAGGGCGAGGAGGAACTGGCCGGCACCATCGGTCGCATGATGGCCGACCATGGCCTGCAGATCGATCCCGATGCCCGCGACTGGCTGGCCGGTAATCTGGTCGGTGACCGCTCCATGGCACGGGGAGAGATCGACAAGCTCGCACTCTACATGCTGGGGCAGAAGCGGGTGACGCTGGAGGATGCCCGCGCGGTCATCGGCGACAGCGCCGCGCTCGACCTGGACGAACCGGCCCAGGCGGCGGCGGGTGGGGATATGGCGGAGGTGGACCGGTCTTTGCGCCGTCTCTATGCCGACGGTACCGCCACGGTTGCCATCCTGCGCGCCGCCCAGCGCTATTTCCAGCGCTTGCATATGGCCGTGGCCCATGTGGCCAAGGGACAGACCCCACAGGCCGCTGTAAAGGCCCTGCGCCCGCCCGTTTTCTTCAAGCTGGAACCCATCCTGACGGCCCAGATCCGCAACTGGACCCTGCCCAAGCTGCATCAGGCCCTGGACCGGCTGCAGGAGGCGGAGGCGGAGTGCAAACGCACCCATATGCCGGATGAAACCATCTGTTCGCGCGCCTTCTTCCAACTAGCGCAGCTGGCGCGGCGGCCTAACTGATCCCCTGAACCGGCGATGGAGAGTGCCTCATGAATATCGTCATGCTGCTCTATCCCCGCCTCACCCAACTGGACCTGACCGGCCCGTTTGAGGTGTTTGCGCGCCTGCCGGATGTGAAGATCATCCTGGCCGCCAAGACCCTGGACCCTGTTACCGACAGCGGTGGTTTGCGCCTGCTGCCCAGCCATACGCTGGCCGATACGCCCCAGGCCGACATCCTGTTCGTACCCGGCGGGCCGGGGCAGCTCGACCTGATGGACGATGCCGTGGTGCTGGATTTCCTGCGCGCCCAGGCCAGCGGGGCGCGTTATGTGACCTCGGTCTGTACCGGCTCCCTGGTCCTGGCCGCCGCCGGCCTGCTGACCGGCTACCGCGCCACCTGCCACTGGATGTCGCTGGAGCAACTGTCCTTGTTCGGCTGCACACCCTGCGGCGACCGCGTCGTTATCGACGGCAACCGCGTCACCGGTGGCGGCGTCACGTCGGGCATCGACTTTGCCCTGCACCTGACCGCCCTGCTGTTCGACCAGGACCGCGCCGAACGTACCCAACTCTCCATGGAGTACGACCCCGCCCCGCCCTTCCACAGCGGCCACCCGCGCCACACCGACCCGGCTATGGTGGATGCCATGAGGGCGCGAGCGGCAGGCCTGCAGGAACGGCGTTGGGCGGCGGCAAGGACAGCGGCGGCGCGATTGGGGATCGTCAACGACTGACAAGAATTCGCGATGACACCCGGTTCTGAATAAATTTTCGCGGGCGCCGACTAAAATTTTTGGGGTCACGTCGGTTTAGACAAAAACTCGTGAGGCCAAACAAGAATTTGTGGCAGTCTGCCGCATCAGACAAATTTTCATCAGGCCCGCCCCATGCCACAGCGCCTGTCCGGGAATGAACGCTATAGCGGCCAGATGGGCCTCCGCAACCGCTTCGGCCTGCGCCTGCCGGAACCCTTTGTGATCTCCATCGTCGGTGCCGGACAGCGGCGCAGCCACAGCCAGCCAACCCACCAGATTGAGCGCTACCCGGTCAGTTATGACAAGGGCGACGACGCCGTCAGCGATCTGAAATTTGCTATCCGGTACGAGCCACTGGAGCTGGGCCTGCTGAAAGCCGCATTCAGGGCTATGGGACCGGAACTGCTGGAGGAGTTGATCCGACGTGAGCCGTCAGGGCAGTTCGCAAGACGGGCTTGGTTTCTATATGAGTGGCTGTTGGACGAACGCCTGGACCTTTCAGATGCGACGATGGGTCCGGTGGTCAATGTGTTGGACCCCAAGCTGCAGGTTGGCTGTTTGGGAGAGCCATCTAAACGCCAACGCGTCCATAACAACCTACTGGGAACCCCAGCGCTTTGCCCAACAATACGCAGCACAACGGCGATTAGAGAACTGCAGGCCCTCGGCCTGTCGGCCCAAGCGCACAAGCTCTTGGCAGATGCGGACCCAACAATGGTGTTACGGGCTGTCAACTACATCTACACAAAGGAGACCAAGAGTACGTTTGCCCTGGAGAGGGAGGACATACAAGGGTCACGCGAGGAACGATTTATAGCGGCACTGCGGAGTCGTGATGGGCAAGACCTGTCTACGGAGGCTGGCCAAACCTCGATCTGTAAGGTGATCATTGGCGACCAACGCTATGCGGTGCAGGGTTGGCGCAATGAGCAGAACTACGTTGGCGAAAGCCGGCTCACAGGCCATGACAAGGTTCACTTTGTTCCGCCGAAGGCAATAGATGCTCAACAGTTGATGACCGGATTTTCAGCGCTTCGCAAACGGCTAATTGATGGTTTTTGGTGGCAAAGGCTTGCCGATGACTTATTGCCGGATGGTGCACAAGCGGCCCCCCTGGTTTGCGCGCCTGCCTGTGCTGCGATTACAAGTTTCGCGTTCGTGTTCATTCACCCGTTCATGGACGGTAACGGTCGATTGCATCGATTGCTGATCCATGACCTGTTGGAACATGTCCGCTTCACACCACCCGGCATCATCATACCGGTCTCCGCCGTCATGCTCCGTGACCGTCGCGCCTATGATGAGGCGCTGGAGCGGTTCTCCGCCTCGATCATGCCTTATATCGACTGGCATTGGAGCGACGATGGCAAGGGCGGGTTTGAGGTGGTGGTGGAGAATGACACCGCCGATCTCTACCGCTATTTCGACGCCACGCCGCAGGTTGAGTATCTTTATCGCTGCATCAAGGAGGCGATTGATGTCGATCTGCGCAATGAGCTGACCTATGTCGCGCAGTTCGACCGTGGGCTAAGGGCGCTCAATGACCATAGCGCTATGCCGGATCGCAGGGCGCAACTGTTCGTCAATCTGGTGATCAGCAATGGCCGCATCGGCGCCGATAAGCGGCAGCGGCACTTCCCGGAACTGACGGATGAGGAGGTTGAGCGGTTCGAGGAGGCCGTTCGTGCCGCCAAAGAGGCCGCTACGCCCCCACCCGATGACCCGCCGCCGTCAGGGCCGTGATCGCCGCGTCCAGCACCTCTGCCCGGACCAGCACATAATCCGTGTCATAGGTGGCGATGGCGAACAGGCTGATGCCGGCATGGGCCAGCGGGGCCGTCAGGGCGGCGAGGATGCCGGTCAGGGCGAAATCCAGGGGTCCTTGCACCTTCAGTGCCCGCCACGGCCCCACGGAAACCACATCGCCCGGAACACGGTCCTGCGCTACCGTGATGGATAGTTCTTCATCGGTGCGCGTGATGCTGACAAAGCCCGAACCCATCGCCCAGGCGGGCAGGGGCGCATCGGGTGGTAACCTGCAGACAGCCAGATGGTCGGGAAGCAGGGTCAGCGGCAGCGACGGCATCAGGCGCTGGCCGGCAGCTTCACGGGTTCTTCGTAGGAGATCACGACAGACACGCGCCAGCCGGCATCAGTGTCGCGGCGCAGGACGTAGGAGGTGGAGAACCGCATGATCTCCGCCCGGTCAGCGGAACGCAGCAGCCACAGCACTTCCGCCCGTGCCAGATTCTCACCGCAGGGCCAGGCCCAGACGGCGGCGGGCACGGGCCAGGCCAGCCCGATATGGCGATAGGTATCCAGCATGCCGTCGACATAGGCGCGCACGGCGTCCGGATCGCCATGCACGATGGGCTTTGCCGCCGTCAGAACCGTCAGGGGTTGATCGAACAGGGCCGACACGCGGTCTGTGTCATAGGCCGCGAAGGCAGCGCTGTAGCCGTTGAAATAGGCGGCGGCTTCGGCGCCGATCTGGCTGCTGTCGGTCATTTTTCCCCCTGGATTGCTTGTTATCGTTAAATGAAAAAGGGCCGGAGCGTGTCCCGCGCTCCGGCCCCCGATCTCACCGCTTCAGAATGCGGTTCAGTACACTGTCCAGCTGATCCAGTGTGCGATAATGGATCTGCAAGCTCCCCTTCTTGCCGGTACCGCTCAGCGTGACCTTAAGGCCCAACGCCAGGGACATTTCCCGTTCCAGGGCAACCGTATCGGGCGCTTTGTCCTTCACCGCCTTGGTCAGGACCAGCGGTTCCGCCGACATCTGCTTCACCAGCGCTTCGGTCTGGCGGACATTCAGTTCGCGCTTGATGACCTCCTGCGCCGCCGCCATCGGATCGGGCGCGGTCAGCAGGGCGCGGGCATGGCCCATGGACAGGGTGCCATCCTGGACCAGAGCCTTCACATCATCCGGCAGGGCCAGCAGGCGCAGCATGTTGGCAACATGGGACCGGCTTTTGCCGACCGACCGTGCCAGATCCTCCTGCGTGTGGTCGAACTCATCCATCAGGCGCTTAAAGCCTTCCGCCTCTTCGAGCGGCGTCAGGTCAGAGCGCTGGATATTCTCGATCAGCGCGATTTCCAGTGCTTCGCGGTCCGACAGGGTACGGACCAGGACCGGCACCTCATGCAGGCCCGCCAGCTGTGCCGCACGCCAACGGCGTTCGCCGGCGATGATCTCATAGCTGGCATTGCCCGGCGTGGCGGCGGGGTCCTTGCGCACCAGCAGCGGCTGCAGGATGCCACGCTCGCGGACACTTTCGACGAGCGCGGTCAACGCCTCCTCGTCAAAGCGGCGGCGCGGCTGGAACTTGCCGGGATGAACCTGATCAATGGGCAGCAGCCGGGTCAAGCGGACACGGTCCACCTGCTGCTCTTCCTCCGTCGCGGCGACCTCCCCGAACAGGGCGGACAGGCCACGGCCCAAGCCGGTGCGGGAGTTATTCTTTCTCGGTTCATCCATAGGCCAACTGCCGCTTCCGCTCGCGCTTCAACATTTCGCCCGCCAGATGGATATAGGCCTGTGCACCCGCCGACTTGTGGTCGTAGAGCAGCACGGGCTTGCCATGGCTGGGCGCCTCGGACACCCGCACATTGCGGGGGATCACCGTCTCATAGACCTTTTCCCCGAAGAAGCCACGCACATCGGCAGCCACCATGTCGGACAGGTTATTGCGACGGTCGAACATCGTCAGGACCACGCCGTTAATATCCAGCGTGGGGTTGAAGGCGCGCTTCACGCGCTCAATGGTGCGGACCAGATGCGACAGCCCTTCCAGAGCGTAGAATTCGCACTGCAGGGGCACCAGCACGGCATCCGCCGCCGCCAGCGCGTTAAGGGTCAGCAGGCCAAGGGCCGGCGGGCAATCGATCAGGATATAGTCGAACCCGCCGGACGATTTTTCCAGGCTGTCCTTCAGCCGGAATTCACGGCGCTCGACATTGACCAGCTCAACCTCGGCGCCTGACAGGTCGACATTGGCCGTTACCACCCACAGGCCGGGGACGGAGGTCGCCACCGCCACCTCTTCCACCGTGAGGTCGGCGAACAGCAGGTCATAGATACCGAACTCCCGGTTGCTCTGTGGAATGCCCAGACCGGTGGAGGCATTACCCTGCGGATCATTATCGATGATCAGCACGCGCTTGCCACAGGCAGCCAGCGCCGTCGCCAGATTGATGGTGGTCGTGGTCTTGCCCACACCGCCCTTCTGGTTGGCAAGGGCGATGATGCGGGCGCGGTGGGCGGGAAGGGTGGTCTGGGCGGCGCTCGGCACTGTCGTTCAACCTCTGTCGTTCGGCTTGTGGCGAGACCGCTCAACGCGGCGCAGGGTCAGTAATACGCAGAATGGTTCCGGCCGGGTCGGTCTGACTGGGGAACCGCTCGACCCGCATATTCCAGGAATCCTTCACTGCGGTCAATTCATCCTCGGCTGTCCTGCCCTTCGGAAATAGGCAGGTGCCACCCGGTTTCAGCATTCCATGCGCCCAGGGCAGCAGCAGGGTCAGTTCTGCCAGGGCACGGGCCGAGACGACATCGGCGGGGGGCGTATCCACCACCTCAATCCGCACAGGATGCACGGTGGCCGGCGCACCCGTCACCCGCGCCACTTCGCGCAGGAAAGCGGCCTTGCGCACATCCGATTCGACCAGATGCACCTCTGGCACGCCCAGGATCGCCAGGACCAGACCGGGGAAGCCAGCACCGGACCCCAGATCGACCAGCACCTTCGTCCCTTCCGGAATCAGGCTGAAAACCTGCGCGCTGTCGGCCAGATGACGCGACCAGAGATCGTCCAAGGTGGTCTTGGAGACCAGATTGATGGCCGGGTTCCATTTCTGCAGATGGGCCGCATAGACCTCCAGCTTCGCCAATGTTTCACGTGAAACACCGAAGCGGGACTGGAACTGTTGCGGGGTCATCGGCGGCGGCCCCGGTTGGCGGGGCATGGGCGGCAGCTTCAACGGTTTGGACGGTTTACGCGGCGCCACGGTCGCCCCCACGCTTCTTCACATGCCGCAACAAAGAGGTGAGGGCAGCCGGTGTCATACCCGGAATACGCGCAGCCGCGCCAAGGGTCGCGGGCCGCGTGGCCTTCAGCTTTTGACGGATTTCCGTGGACAGGGAGGCGATGCTATCCGGGTCCAGATCAGGGGGCAGTTCCAGCGCCTCATCCTTGCGGAAGGCACGGATATCCGCCTCCTGCCGGTCCAGATATCCCGCGTATTTGCCGTCGATCTCCACCTGCTCCGCGATGTCGGACGACAGGGACGAGAGTTCTGGCCAGACCAGACACAGGCGCGGGAAGTCGATCTCGGGATAGCGCAGCAGGTCCAGCGCGTTACGGCGCACCCCATCCTTGTTGATATGCAGCCCGTGCTTTTCCAACTCGTTCGGCGTGGCCGACAGGCCGGTCACCAGATCGCGGGCCTGCACCAGGGCCTGCTTCTTTTCCGCCCAATGCGCCTGCCGCCGGCTGCCCACCAGACCGATGGCCAGGCCACGGTCGGTCAGGCGCTGATCGGCGTTATCGGCACGCAGCAGCAGGCGATATTCCGCCCGGCTGGTAAACATGCGATAGGGTTCCGACGTGCCGCGCGTGATCAGATCATCGATCAGCACGCCGATATAGGCCTCCGCCCGGTCCAGGACAAAGGGTGCGGAACCGGTCACGGCCAAAGCTGCATTGACACCGGCAATCAGGCCCTGTGCGGCTGCTTCCTCATACCCCGTGGTGCCATTGATCTGCCCGGCCAGGAACAGGCGGGGCAGGCGACGGGTTTCCAGGGTACGGGTCAGTTCGCGCGGGTCGACATAATCATACTCGATGGCATAGCCGGGCCGGATCATGCGCACATGTTCCAGGCCGGGAATGTTCTTCAGAATATCCAACTGCACATCGCGCGGCAGGGAGGTGGAGATGCCATTGGGATAAACCGTGTCATCATCCAATCCCTCCGGCTCCAGGAAAATCTGGTGCCGATCCTTGTCGGCGAAGCGGACGACCTTATCCTCCACGCTGGGGCAGTAGCGGGGGCCAACCCCCTCAATCTGACCCGAATACATGGGCGCGCGGTGGATATTGTCGCGGATGACCCGATGGACCTCCGGTGTGGTGTAGGTGATGGCGCAGTCGATCTGCGGCGTCGTGATGCGGTCGGTCAGGGTAGAGAAGGGCGGGGGCGGATTATCACCCAGCTGCATCTCCAGCCCGGCCCAATCGATAGTCTTGCCATCCAGACGCGGCGGCGTGCCCGTCTTCAACCGGCCCAGGTTGAAGCCCAGCTTTTCAAGCGTTAGGGACAGGCCGATGGCAGGATCTTCACCCACACGACCCGCGGGGATCTTTTCCTCCCCGATATGGATCAGGCCACGCAGAAAGGTGCCCGTGGTCAGGACCACGGCGCCGGACCGGATTTCACGCCCGTCACCGGTCACGATACCGGCGCAGGCGCCGGAGGCATCGATGATCAGGTCTTCGGCGGCGGCGGCAATGATGTCCAGGTTCGGCTGCTCGGCCAGCGCCTTCTGCATCGCCTGACGGTACAGCCTACGGTCGGCCTGGGCACGCGGGCCGCGCACGGCCGGGCCCTTGGACCGGTTCAGGATACGGAACTGGATACCGCCCTGGTCCGTCACCCGGCCCATGACGCCATCCAGCGCATCAATCTCGCGCACGAGATGCCCCTTGCCCAGGCCACCGATGGCCGGGTTGCATGACATCTCGCCAATAGTTTCCAGTTTGTGGGTCACCAGCGCCGTACGGGCCCCCGCACGCGCCGCCGCGGCCGCTGCCTCGCATCCCGCATGGCCGCCGCCAACCACGATCACATCATAGTGCTGCATGGGGCGGAAAGATAAGCGCGCGCGACGTTCTAGTCAAAGGGCAGGGGCGCATGGGGGGCCGTCGCAAACACGGCATAACGATGATGGACCGTAGCGCGGATTAGCGCAGCGTAATCCGCGGACTTTGACCTCCGCCTCTTCACGATCGGCGTCGGGCTATACGATACCGCGGATTACGCTGCGCTAATCCGCGGTACATGGCGCTGTGCTCACTTCCCGATACAGAAATCGCGGAAGATCACATCAAGCAGATCCTCCACATCCACGCGGCCCGTGATACGGCCCAAAGCGCGGACGGCCAGACGCACATCCTCCGCCGCCAGTTCGGGCAACGGGGCCTGCAGCGCCCGGTGCAGGTTCCCCCGGCATTCCTCCAGCGCCGAACGATGGCGGGCACGGGTCAGGGCAGGGGCGCCGGAGGGGGCGTAGCGGGCGGCAACGGCCTGTTCCAGGGCCGCCAGCAGGGCCGGTACACCCTCGCCCGTGCGGGCCGAGATCGGCAGGATGGGGCGGCCAACCAGCGGTGCGACGGCACCGGGCAGGTCGGCCTTGTTCATCACCAGGATGGCGTCATCATCGGCCAGCGCCAGGGTGGCCGGGTCGGGTAATTCACCGCCATCAAAGACCAGCAGCTTCAGATCCGCCTTGGCGGCCCGGTCAAGGGCCCGGCGGATGCCCTCCGATTCCACAAGATCGGCGGCATCGCGCAGGCCCGCCGTATCCGCCAGCAGGACGGGGTAGCCACCCAAATCCAACTGCACTTCGATCACGTCGCGCGTCGTGCCCGCCTGGTTCGACACGATGGCGACATCGCGTCGGGCAATGGCATTCAGCAAGCTGGATTTGCCGGCATTGGGTGCGCCCAAGATGGCGATGGAGATACCATCGCGCAGCCGCTCCCCACGGCCCTGATCGGCCAGATGCACCGATAATTCGGCCACCAGCCCCTCGACAACGGGCCGCACAGTGTCGGACAGGCCGCCGGGCAAATCCTCGTCCGGGAAGTCAATATCGGCCTCCAGATGGGCCAGGGCGCGGGTCAGGCGGTGACGCCAGCCGTCATAGAGCTGCCCCAGCGCGCCTTCCATCTGGCGCAGGGCCTGACGCCGCTGCGCCGCCGTTTCGGCATCGACCAGATCGGCAATGGCCTCCGCCTCTGTCAGGTCCAGCTTGCCATGTTCGAAGGCACGGCGGCTGAACTCCCCCGGTTCAGCCACACGCAGGCCCAGACCGGTTAGCGCCTGCGCTGCTGCCGACAGGACGGCGCGGCCACCATGCAGGTGCAGTTCCACCACATCCTCGCCCGTGAAGCTGCCGGGGGCGGGAAAGGACAGGACCAGGGCCTTGTCGAACAGTTCGCCCGTGACCGGGTCACGCAAGCCCACCAATGCCGCTTGCCGCGGCGCGGGCAGGGGTCGACCCGTCAAGCGGGACAGCACCGTACCGGCATCAGGGCCGGAAATGCGGATCACCTGTACCCCGGCGCGACCGGGGGCAGAGGCCAGGGCGAAGATCGTATCGGCGCGCATCAGGCGTGTTTCACGTGAAACATTACTCGGCCGCCACCCGGCGGGCGACGATATCGACCGGTAGCTTGTCCGTGGGCTGCAGCATCAGTCGCTCAACGCGCTTACCCTCCACCAGATGGGTTTGCAGCACCTCATCAACATCCGCCTTGTTAGTCACCGTGTACCAGACACCCTCGGGATAGATAACCAGGACGGGACCCAGCTCGCAGCGATCCAGGCAGCCGGCATTGTTGATGCGTACCGCCTTGCCCAGGCCCAGGCCGGTGGCCTTTTTCTTCATATAGTCGCGCAGTTCATCCCCGCCTTTTTCGCGGCAGCAGCCACGGGGGTGGCCCGGCTCCCGCTCATTGGTGCAGACGAAGACATGGGCGCGGTAATAGGGCGCGGGATCGGCCTTCACGTCATCACTCACTTTTTACCATCCTTTGCCGGTGCGCCACCCATGGCGCTGGACATCTGTGACCACATCATTTTCTGAAACTGCTCAATACCCTGCAGCCCCACAGGCAACCAGGTCGTCATCATGGTTTCCGGGTCCATCGCCTTCATATTGGCCGACATCTGATCCTGCAATTGCTGCATCAGAGCCGTCTGCATGGGCTGAACATCCGGCAGGCCCAGAAAGGTCCGCGCCTCTTCCGGTGTGCAATCGATATTGATGGTCACCTTCATGGCGGCCGGCCTCCCTCTGGTCTGGCGTGATTTTTCCCGTACCCTGGGTTTGACACAAGGATAAACTATCTGTTCTTCACAGGCCCGTCATGGATTGGCGTCATGATGGGCGGACCCGGCAAAGGATGAGACATGGCCACGCCCCCGAACAGCGCCCATCGCGGTGCTGGTAATCTGCTGCACCGGGAAACCAGCCCCTATCTGCGCCAGCACATGGACAATCCCGTGGACTGGATGGGCTGGGGTCCGGACGCGCTCAACAAGGCGAAGGCGGAGGGGAAGCCCATCCTGCTGTCGGTCGGCTATGCCGCCTGTCACTGGTGCCATGTGATGGCCCATGAAAGCTTTGAAAACCCCGCCATTGCCGGCCTGATGAACAAGCTGTTCGTCAATATCAAGGTCGATCGGGAAGAACGGCCCGACCTGGACCATATCTATCAGCAGGCGCTGAGCCTGCTGGGGCAGCAGGGCGGCTGGCCGCTGACCATGTTCCTGACCCCCGATGGGCACCCGTTCTGGGGTGGCACCTATTTTCCGCCGGAGCGGCGTTGGGGCCGACCCGGCTTTCCAGAAGTGTTGCAGATTGTTGCACAGACCTTTGCGGAAGAACCGGCCAAGGTTGAACGCAATGTCCAGGCCCTGACCAATGCCATGGACAATCTGGCCACCGGACGGCCCGGTGAGGCCATCACGCCTGACACCCTGATCCAGGTGGCCGACCGGCTGGTGCGGGAGGTGGACCCCGTCTGGGGCGGGATCGGCGATGCGCCGAAATTCCCACAGCCGGGCATTTTCGATCTGCTCTGGCGTGCCTTCCGCCATACGGGCCGGCAGCAATTTGCCACCGCGACGATCCAGACGGTAACGCGCATGGCCCAGGGCGGCATCTATGATCATCTGGGTGGCGGCTTCGCCCGTTATTCGGTGGATGCGGAATGGCTGGTCCCGCATTTCGAAAAGATGCTGTACGACAATGCTCAACTGATCGACCTGATGCTGACCGTGTGGCAGGAAACGCGCGATCCGCTGCTGCACGCCCGCATCACCGAGACCGCCGATTGGGCCCTGGCCGAGATGGTGGCAGAGGGTGGGGGCTTCGCCGCCTCCCTGGATGCCGACAGCGAGGGGGAGGAGGGCAAGTTCTATGTCTGGACCGACGGAGAAATCCGCCGCCTGCTGCCCGCCGATGATGCCGATCTGTTCTGCCGCATTTATGGCGTGACGGCGGAGGGCAACTGGGAAGGCCACACCATCCTGAACCGCATGCATGAGAACGGTTTGGCGGATGCAGACACGGAGGCCATTCTGGCCCGCTGTCGCGCCATCCTTCTGTCGGCCCGTACATACCGCGTGCGGCCCGGCTGGGACGACAAGGTTCTGGCCGATTGGAATGGCCTGATGATTGCCGCCCTGGCACGGGCCGGTGCCGTGCTGGATCGGGCGGACTGGCTTTCCGCCGCCACGCGCGCCTTCGGCTTTGTATTGGACCGTATGTCCACCACCGATGGTCGTCTGCTGCATTCGTTCCGCAATGGACAGGCGCGGCATCGCGGCACCCTGGAGGACCATGCCAACATGGCACGGGCTGCCATAACCCTTTATGAGGTGACGGGGCAGGGTCCATATCTGACCCACGCCATCGGCTGGCTGGAGAAGGTGGAGCTTCATTTCCATGATGATGACGATGGCGGCTATTTCATTACGGCGGATGATGCCGATGATCTGATCCGCCGCCCACGCCATGCCCATGACAATGCCGTTCCCGCCGGCAATGGCACCCTGGTCGGGCTGTTCAGCCGTCTATGGCTACTGACGGGGGAGGATATCTGGCGGCAGCGGGCCGATGCCCTGATCACCGCATTTGCCGGCGAAGTGGGGCGGAACTTTTTCCCGCTTGCCGGGTTCCTGAATGGCGTGGATCTGCGTTTGCATGGCCAGATGCTGGTGATTGTCGGTGATGCGAACGACGCGGGAACCATCGCCCTTCGCCGTGTGGCGCTGGAGAAATGGCATCCCAATCTCGTCCTACTCTGTCGCGGGGCGAATGATCCGATGCTGCCCCCGCATCATCCCGCCGCAGGCAAAAGCATGGTTAAAAGCCATGCGACCGCTTATCTTTGTCAGGAACAGCATTGTTCGGCCCCCGTGACGGCGGCCACAGACCTTACCGCCCTGCTGGGTGGGTGATCCCGCTCCATTTCATCTGTACATTCAAAGGAAGGATATCCCGATGCCCGACGTTTCGATCCAGTCGCCCGATGGCAGCTTTGGCGCCTATCTGGCCGCTCCGGCCAGCGGCAAGGGCCCGGCCATGATCATCATCCAGGAAATTTTCGGCGTAAATGCCAACCTGCGCGCCATTGCCGACAAATATGCCGCCGCCGGCTATTTCGCCATCGCACCCGACCTGTTCTGGCGGCAGGAGCCGGGCGTGCAAATCACCGATCAGACCGAAGCCGAATGGCAGAAGGCGTTTCAGCTGTATCAAGGCTTCAATGAGGTGAAGGGGGTGGAGGATCTGGCCACCACCCTGTCCTTCATCCGTCAGTATACCGGCGTCACGGGCAAGGTCGGCTGCGTCGGTTTCTGCCTGGGTGGCAAGCTGGCCTATCTGATGGCCACCCGCACCGATATTGATGCCTCTGTCTCCTATTACGGGGTCGGCATCGACAAGGATATCGGTGAAGTGTCGGCCATCACCAAGCCGCTGCTGCTGCACATTGCCGGCCAGGACGGTTTCGTACCGCCGGAGGCGCAGAACGCCATCAAGGAGGCCGTGGCCGGCAATTTCTTGGTGGAGGTCCATGTCTATTCCGAACGCGACCACGCCTTCACGCGCATCGGCGGCAAGCATTACCATGACGGCGATGCGCAGCTGGCCCATGGCCGCTCTGCCGAATTCCTGAAAAAGCATCTAGGCTGATTGCCCATCGCCGGGATGCGCCAGATCGCATCCCGGCCACCCCATTTTCAAGGTCCTATCATGACGAATGCCATCCTTGTCGAACAGACGGGCGGGCCGGAAGTTCTGCGCTGGCAGAAGGTGCAGATCGGCAAGCCGGGGCCGGACCAGGCCCTGATCCGGCATACGGCCATCGGCCTGAACTTCATCGACGTCTATTACCGCACCGGCCTGTATCCCGCCCCCTTACCCTTTACCCCCGGCATGGAGGGGGCGGGCATTGTAGAGGCGGTGGGCGAGGGGGTGTCCGGCCTCGCACCCGGCGATAGGGTCGGGTACGGGCAATCCCCGCTGGGTGCCTATGCCGAGCATCGGCTGATCCCGGCGGACAAGTTGATCAAACTGCCCGACTGGGTGAGTGATGAGGTTGCGGCCTCCATGCTGCTGCAGGGGCTGACGGCGCAATATCTTCTGCGACAGACGTTCCACGTGAAACAGGGCGACATTGTCCTGATCCATGCCGCCGCCGGCGGGGTGGGTTCCATTGCCTGCCAATGGGCGAATGCCCTGGGTGCCATCGTCATCGGCACGGTGGGATCGGCGGAGAAGGTGGCGCTGGCAACGGCCAATGGCTGCCACCATGTCATCCAGTATCGCGACGAGGATGTGGTGGCCCGTGTGCGGGAGATCACAGGCGGGAAGGGCGTTGACGTCGTCTATGACGGTGTCGGCAGGGACACGTTCGAACGCTCCCTGGATTGTCTGCGCCGACGCGGCCTGATGGTCAGCTATGGCAATGCCTCCGGCGCCGTGCCGCCCTTTGATATCGGCCTGTTGAACCGCAAGGGTGGCCTGTTCCTGACGCGGCCATCGGTGCAGCATTATGCCGGCACACGGGACGAGTTGCTGTCCATGGCGGACGATCTGTTCGCCGTGGTGAAGGGGGGCCAAGTGAAGGTGCAGGTCAATCAGCGTTTCGCCCTGCGCGATGTGGCGGATGCCCACCGCGCACTGGAAGCACGGGCGACCACCGGCGCGACGGTCCTGATTCCTTGAACCCGTAGGTCAGGTCGAGGCGCAAGCCTCGCCCTGACAGCGATGGATTGAAAGCCTTATCTGTCAGGGCTCGCCGTTGGCTCGACCTGACCTACACGGCGCGGATCAAACGCTTTTGATCCAGCCTTCCACCACCTGTTCCAGAACCGTCAAGGGCACCGACCCATTGCCCAGGACGGTGTCGTGGAAGCGCTTGATGTCGAAGCGGCTGCCCAGCCGCTTCTTCGCCCGCTCCCGCAGTTCCAGGATATTCTGCATGCCGACATAATAGGCGCAGGCCTGCCCAGGATAGACGATGTAGCGGTCCACCTCCCGTTCCGCTACCTCCCGCGTGAAGGCGGAATTGGCCACGAAATAGTCGATGGCCTGCGCCCGCGTCCAACGCTTGGCATGGATGCCCGTATCCATGACCAGACGCAGCGCCCGCCACAGGGAAAAGGTCAGGCGCCCGAAGTCGGAATAGGGATCGGCATAGAAACCCAGTTCCTTGGGCAGCCGTTCCGAATAAAGGCCCCACCCCTCCACATAGGCAGTATGGAAATCATGCCGGCGGAAGTCCGGCAGGCCCGTCGCCTCCTGCGCCAGGGCGATCTGCATATGGTGGCCAGGAATGCCTTCATGAAAGGCCAGGACCTCCATCTGCCAGATCGGCATTTCCTTCATGTTGGACAGGTTGACATAATAGATGCCGGGTCGCGACCCATCGGTGGCCGGCTGGCTATAACGGGCGATGGTGGAACTGGCTTCGCGGTAACGCTCAAACCGCTGCACCACCAGAGGCGCCTTGGGCTTCAGGTTGAACTGCCCGTCCAGCACCCCCTTGACCCGATCCAGAATCAGGTTGGCGCCCTTGATATAGGCCTCACGGCCCGCATCGTCGTCTGCGAAATAGAACTGGCGGTCGGTGCGAAGGAACTGGTTGAAGGCTTGAAGGTCGCCCTTGAAACCGACCTTGTCCTTGATCGTCTCCATCTCCGCATGGATGCGCTTCACCTCTGTGAGGCCCAGCGCATGAACATCAGCGGCCTTCAGGGGCAGGGTGGTATGGCGGGACAGGCAATGCTGGTAATAGGCATCGCCATCGGGCAGCTTCCACACCCCATCACGGTCGTCGGCCTTGGCCAGCACGGCCTCCATGGCGCTGGCCAGACGGATCCAGGCCGGCGCGAAGCGGGAGGAGAGCAGGCTTTCAGCCTCCGACACCAACGCCGCCTTGTCGGCGGCGGGCAGGTCCAGCGCCTCCACCTTGCGCCGGAACCCGGCCAGCAACGCCGTCTCCTCCGCCGCACTCGACATAAAGGGCCGGCCCGTCAGGACCGCGCGGGTGGCGGCCAGCGCCTTTTCCATGGAGAAGCGCGGGGCGATGACGCCCTTGTCCGCACGTTTCCGCAGCGCCTGGATCAACTGATCCACAGGCTGGTCGATACGGGTCACGCGCGCCAGCCAGGCCTGTGCCCCCACCTTGTCCCGGATCGGGTGATAGGTGGTCAGGGTGTCGATAATCTCACTATGGCGGCCATTGAAATGGTCGGCGGGATAGTCATTCCCGCGCCAGCGCGCAGCCGCCAGCTTTGCCTCTGCCTGATATTCCCACAGCGCCTTGTTCAGCCGCCCATCGGCGGACAATTTCGCGTCGGGGAAATCGCGACGTAAGTTGGCGAGATCGTCCCGCAGGGCCGCATCATCGGCGGCCAGCGCAGCATCGGACAAGTCGTCCCAGGACCCCTGATCACCCGGAAGCCCCAGGGAGGTGCGCAGTTCCGGGGATTTCGCGGCCTGGCGGGCAAAGCATTCGGCAAAGAACGCGTCCAGGGCCGGGTCGGCCCCAGTGGCCCGTGCCGGCTCGCTCAACATGCCGCCGGCAATGCTCCAGGCGGCCAGACCGCAGCAGGAACAGAGAAACCCACGGCGGCCAATGACCGGTTGATTGCCACTTCCACCCATTACCCACCCCCTTGTTCTTCAGGCAAAGGAGAGTGGCGCAAGCAGTGGGGGACGGCAAGAGGGCGCAGAAAGCGGGCGCAGGCCATCGCCCGCGCCCGTAAGGCCTTACCGTGTGGCGGCGAAGCGTGCTTCCATCGCGTCCCAGAGAGTGGCTTCGAGGGCCGAACCGTCAAGGCGGTTAATCTCCTGAATGCCGGTCGGGCTGGTGACATTGATCTCCGTCAGATAGTCACCGATGACATCGATGCCGACGAACAACAGGCCCTGCTGACGCAGGGTGGGGCCAATGGCCTCGCAAATTTCCTGCTCGCGCTTAGTCAGCACCGTCTTGCCCGCACTGCCGCCGGCATGGAAATTGGCCCTCGCCTCGCCATCCTGCGGGATGCGCGATACGGCCCCGGCGGGCTTGCCATCGATCAGGATGATGCGCTTATCGCCCTTGCGGATTTCCGGCAGGTATTTCTGCACGATGATCGGCTCGCGATAGAGCTGGGTGAAGGTTTCCAGCAGCGCGCCCAGGTTCTCATCATCCGGTTTCACGTGAAACACACCGGAACCACCGTTGCCGAACAAGGGCTTAACGATAATGTCCTTCCATTCCGCACGCGCGGCCAGCACTTCGTCACGCGACGATGTGATGACGGTGGGCGGCATCAGGTCGGGGAAATGCGTGACGAACAGCTTTTCCGGGGCATTGCGGACCGCAGCCGGGTCATTCACCACCAGCGTCTTGGGATGGATATGTTCCAGCAGGTGGGTGGCAGTGATATAGGCCATGTCGAAGGGCGGGTCCTGGCGCATCAGCACCAGATCCATGGTCGACAGGTCGATCACCTCTGCGGCACCCATGCTGTGATGGTTGCCGCGTTCGCGCCGCACCTGCATGGGCCGCACCTTGGCAAACAGCTTGTTGCCGCGCAGGGCCAGGTCGCGCGGATGGTAATGCCACAGGGCATGGCCGCGGCGCTGCGCCTCCAGCGCCATCATGAAGGAACTGTCAGTATCGATATTGATGGACTCGATCGGGTCCATCTGGATGGCGACCTTCAGGGTCATGTCGAATTGTCTCCGGCCAGCGGAAATGAGGATGGCGGCAGGAAAGCATAAGCGCCGCGCCGACGCCATGCGCCGCATCACAGGGCAGGGGAGATCAGAGCGGTTTTCGGTGAACCGAAAGCCGATCCGGCGGCGACCGCCGCCGCGCGGCACGTGCCGCGTGAAGCCAAGCTGCGGATGCAGCGCCGGCGTCTGAGGAAAACGAACCTTAACTAAAGCCTGTTTCAACAGGCTTTAGTTAAGTCGCCCCCGCAGCTGCTTCAGCAGGCTGCGCGTATGGTCTAACAGTTGGGGTGAGGCACCGCGTGCCTCACCAATACGCAGGAAATTCTCAAAGGCCTGGATGCCCGCCGTCAGCTTGCCCAGATGGGCGTTCAACAGGCCGGATTCACGCCACAGGCCAATATGCTGGGGCGCGAACAGCAGCATATCCTCAATGACCGCCAGCGCCTTGTCGGGCTGGTCCGTCGACAGGTGGCGGAGCTTCAGATTGTTCTGCAGGCGTAGCAGAACCTCACGGTTCGACACTGGTGCGTAATGGTCGGGCGTCAGTTCGGATTCAAGACCCGCCGTCTGCTTCAGCATATCACGCAGTTCGCGCGGGCCACGCGGAGAGGCGCCGTCGAACGGATCGATGATCTGACGCCCGCCACCATGGTCCAGCCGCAGCAGGAAATGGCCCGGAAAGTTCAGGCCAAGCATGTCCCAGCCCTGGGCCCGCGCCGCCGACATCAGCAGGATGCCAAGCGAGACTGGCAGGCCACGGCGCCGGTCAATGACGCGAATCAGGTTGGCATTCTGCAAGTCTTCATAGGTTTCGCTGTCACCGGCATAGCCATGCTGCGCCAGCAGCCGGCCCAGGGCCGCCACACGGTCGGGCAAGCCATCGGGCACATCCCGCATCAGGACACCCAGATCGGCGCCCAAGGCGGCCAGATGGGCGCGATAGGGGGCAAGATCGGTGGGGTGGTCCAGAACAGCCAGCGCCAGGGCCGCTTCTGCCACGTCAATATCACTGTCATCCGCCTCACCGAGGCGGCGCAGATAGTCCAGGGCCTGTTGGCGCGGCGTCACGGGCGGGAGGCTCGCTTGCTGGGGTCAACCGCGCTTCCCATAGCGCAGGCAGGGGCGGGGTGTCGAGCGGGAAGGAACGCCTGTCCGATTTGTTCTTCGTCCCTCTCGGGTCAGACCGGCGCATTGCCATGTTGCGCAGGTAAGGGCATTCACCGTAGATAAACGCTCGTCCCGATATAAGGTTAAGGGGCGTTAACCAATAACCATGGTTTCTGGAACAGAGACGATGTCGATGACGACAACGGTCGCCAAGAGTTTGGACAGCGAAGCCGCAGGGTCCCGCGTAAGGCAAACGCCCAAAAGCATTGCCACGCATCAACGGATCATTGAGGCGGCCATCCGTTGCTTTCTGGATATCGGGTACCATCGCACCACCACGTCAGAGATCGCCAAGCAGGCGCGGGTGACGCGGGGCGCAGTGCAATATTACTTCCCCACGACCCCGGAAGTGCTGCGCGCCACCGTCGATCACATCATCCAGCATTTTACGGCGGAATATCTGGCCGCCACGGCCAATGCCGCGCATGAGGGCAGGGAAGGGCTGGATCAGGGCATCGACGCGCTGTGGTATGCCGCGCACAGCCCACTCTGGACCGCGTGGAAGGAATTGGAGGCCGCCGCCCGCACCGATGCGGAACTGGCCTCCATCATGGGTCCGGCCAAGGCCGCCTTTGCCGCACGTTGGGAACAGTCGGCAAAGGATCTTTACGGCTCCTTCCTGGTGGCCGATCCCGTGAAGTTCGAGATGGGGCGGCACCTAGCCTGGCAGTTCCTGCAGGCACTCGCCAGCAGCCGTTTTGCACCCAGCGCCGAGGATAATGACGTGAAGGTCCGGCTGCTGATGGAGTTCAAGGTGCTGATGCGCCAGTATTGGGGTCTGACAGGCTGAAATCCGGGCTATTTTTCCAGGATTTTCAGCCCCGCCACGCCGGCCAGGATCAGCAGCACACAGAAGATGCGGCCAGGGTCGAACCCTTCGCGGGCCATGATCATGCCGGCCAGAACGGCACCGGCACTGCCGATCCCAGTCCAGACGGCATAGGCGGTACCCAGCGGCAGACCGCGCATGGCCATCGACAGCAGCCACAGGCTGATGCCCAGACAGATCAGGGTCACAAGGGTGGGAAGGGGACGGGAGAAACCGTCACTGGCCTTCAAACCAACGGCAAAGCCGATTTCGAACAGGCCAGCGAACAACAGATAAACCCAAGCCATGGAGCATTCTCCATCGCGGAAGGGTCGTCCCCACCATCACCGACAATCCGTCCAGGGTCGTCCCTGGCGACCGGCATCGTGATGATACCGATATCTCTTGTGATATTGGATAAGCGATCCTGACCTGCAACCCTGCTCTGGGGCATGGCTTCTATGCCACTTCTGCCCAAAGTCGTAGGGAATCTCCAAGAAAACTGTTTGCGCAGAAAGACTTACCCTTGCGCGGGCGGCCCGGCTGGGGCAATCTTGCCTTGGTAAACAAGGTGGCCACAGGCCCTGACCTTCGGCTTGGCCGCCCGTCGGTGGCGGAAGGTCGGGTCCCGGAAGGCTCCACGTCCCAGGGGGGATTGACAGGCATGACCAAGTCGGAACTGATCCAGCGACTGGCCGAACGTAATCCGCATCTCTATCAGCGCGACGTGGAGAAGATCGTCACCACGATCTTTGATGAGATCACAGAGGCGCTTGCCCGCGGCGACCGGGTCGAACTGCGCGGCTTCGGTGCCTTTTCCGTAAAGCGCCGTGATGCCCGTACGGGCCGCAACCCGCGCACAGGCGAAAGCGTCGATGTCGATGAGAAGGTGATCCCCTTCTTCAAGACCGGCAAGCAGTTGCGTGAGCGTCTGAACACCGACGAATGATCGCACCCGATATCCGGGCATGAAAAAGCCCCGTCAGCCGGAATGGCTGACGGGGCTTTTCGTTTTTGCCCGGGATAGACCCCGAGATCACAGAACCTGGCAGACATCCTCGAAATCGAACCGCGGGCTGCGGTCAAACAGGGTGCCGGGATCGCCATAACCCATATTGCAGATGAAATTGACCTTGAAGCGGCCATCGGCAAAGAACTCGGCATTGACCTTGCCCTGGTCAAAACCGGACATCGGACCGCAATCCAGGCCCACGGCACGGGCCGCCAGCATGAAATAGGCGCCCTGCAGGCTGCTGTTCCGGAACGCGGTCTCGAATGCCAGTTCGGGGTTGGCAAACCAGGGGCGTGCATCAACATGCGGGAACAGACGCGGCAGGTGTTCGGCGAACTGCGTGTCATAGGCCAGGATGGCGGTCACCGGTGCCGACATGGTCTTGGCCAGATTGCCGGCAGACAGGGCCGGGCGCAGACGTTCCTTTGCTTCTGCCGTCGTCAGGAAAACAAGGCGCAGCGGAGAGCAATTGGCGCTGGTCGGACCCCAGCGCAGCAGATCATGGATCTGGCGCAGCGTGTCACTGCTGACCGGCTTGTCGGTAAAGCTGTTGAAGGTACGTGCCGTGCGGAACAGCTGATCCAGCGCGGTATCGGAAAGCGGGTTGCTCATTCGTTACAATCCTTTGGCATGCAGGCCACTCATGTCCGTGATATCGGCCATCACGGCATGAGTGGCAAGCCACAAGACGCTATAGGACGGGACGAAAGGCGATTACCGGCGAAGGCTGGCCGGAACGACCCCGTGATCGCGGGCCATTTCGGCGCGCGTGCGCGGGCCCAGCACTTCTTCCATCTGATCCGCGCTCAACACTGCCCGGTCAAAATCGGCCAGCGAATTGACACGGATCAGGGAACGGATGGTACGGACATAATCCTCCCCCCGCTCCGAATAAGCGCCCAGCGCATTGACCAGCATCAAGCCGTCAATGGGCTTGTCCTGCGTGCGCAGGCTGGCGCGCATCTGACGGAACTGGGCATAGGCGCGGTGGGTGTTGAGGTTATGGATATAGCTTTCCACGCTTCCCTTCGGATCATCGAAGGATTTAAAGCGGTGGGTTTCGCCCTGCCGGCGGTTACGGGGTACAATCCCCTCATCCTCCGCCTTGAAGGTCAGCTGGCCATAGAGCGCATTGCCCTTCTGGGCAAAGCGCGAGGTACCCCAGCCACTCTCCTCCGCCGCCTGGGCCAACGCCAGGGAAACGGGCACGAGATCCACGCGCTGCAACAGGGCCTTGGTGTTGATCTCGCCATCGGCATTCAGCCCATAGCGCACAGCCACCTCGGCCAGCCAGCGACGGTCCTGCGGTGCCAGAATCTGGCCACCCTGCTTCACGGCATGCAGCCGGCGCAGCCGGTCACGATCCTGTTCAATGCGCTCATTAGCCATCAGGATCAGCGGCAGCAGCGTCTTCACGAACAGCGCCTTGCGGTCGTCGCTGCTTTCCAACGAGGTCATGCCGGTCGGAAGGTCGGTCAGAACCAGACGCGGCACCGCCGTCTCCCCGCTGCGGACCGCTTCGATCCGGTACTCGCGGGAATGGAACAGGTCGAGCGTGGCCTTGGCGTCCAGTTTGAAGGACGGGTCATGGCGCGTCGTGGCGGCTGCCATCTCCACCGTGAAGCCCGGGTCCGGGCGCAGCACGGGCAGCAGGAACTCCCGCGCCGTCCGGTCCATAGACCGGCTGGAAGCGCTGATGAACACGGTGGAAGGCAGAATAACGGTGAGCAGCAGAAACAGGGCGGACATGCCCCATATGCGGGCAGCCGTAGCGCGGGGGCTGTCAAAGCCCTCGTTCGCGTCTGTCAGCATGTTTTTTCAATCCCTTACAGTCCAAGCCGAAAGGACGGGTATCGCCGCCACATCATCATGGCGCGCGTCCGTCATTTTGCCGGAGCAAACTCCGCACTTTGGCACTTGGCCCTGAATAAGGCCGGCCCAACAGTGTCAGAGGCAATCCCTGCGGTGGCCCCTTCCTGGGTTGCACCGCCGCCAGGGCATCATGCCGGTGGGGTCTAATTTCCCCGCGAAGGGGCCCCAACCCCCCGGCACGCCATCTGTACACGCATCATATCCCAACCCATTGCGACCGAATTGAGGCGCAATTCCGGGGTTGGAGAAGGAACCTTATCGGATTTGCTGCACCTCGACAACCTCGGGAATGTAATACCGAAGCATATTCTCGATGCCCGACTTCAGGGTGGCCGTGCTGCTGGGGCAGCCGGCGCAGGCCCCCTTCATGGCCAGATAGACGACCCCGTTCTCAAAACCATGGAACGTGATGTCGCCGCCATCCTGGGCAACCGCCGGACGCACCTTGGCGTCCAGCAGTTCCTTGATCTGGGCGACGATCTCATCGTCATCCTCGTTCACCTGGTTGTCGTCCGCCTTGACCTGGGTCAAGACAGGCTTACCGGTGGCGAAATGTTCCATGATGGCGCCCAGGATACCGGGCTTCATCACATACCAGTCGCGGCTGTCATCCTTGGTCACGGTGACAAAATCACCGGCCAGGAAAACCCGCGTCACGCCATCGACCTGAAAAAGCCGGTCAGCCAGGGGCGACCGGGCCGCAGCATCGGTCGCATCGGTGAAATCGGCGGTACCGGTGCCCAGAACGTCGCGGCCAGGCAGAAACTTCAGCGTGGCCGGGTTCGGGGTGTCTTCGGTCTGAATGAACATCGGTGGTTATCCTGATGATGCCTCAGGGGCTTCCCCCGAACTTGGGGCCAAAGCCCGGCATAATCAAGCCATGGTCTTCCCATGCATGGCAGCCTCCGCCATGCGCTTGTGAGGACATTGACCATGGGTATCGGGGCAAAGCCGCCGTCCAAAACCCGAACAGATACCTGCACGTCCAGCCAGGGCCTGACGCACCAGCGGCGCCAGATCGGCCCCTTCGGCCAGGGCCGGGCGGGCCAGGGTCAGCGACAGGACACCCGATGCCGACGCCAGATCCCGCCATTCATCCAGATAATCGCCCCAGCTCGCCCTCAGCAATGGCCAGGGTGACAGGGGCAGGATGGACAGGGCCGGGCTGCGTGTCCGCCGGATGGTCTGTTCCACTGTCGGCAGGCCGGCATCATCAAAGCCCGGCACATCCAGCCGCGCCACATCAACCCGGCCTGCAGGCAGGTCCAGCAACCGCGACAGCTCCACCGCCAGCCGGTTCATCTGCCAGCCAAGTGGATCACCCCCGGACCAGCCCAGCCCCGGCATGACCAGCAGCAGCGATCCCGCCCCACCCGGTACCATCACCTCCCGCGCGCGGGTCACCAGGGTTCGCAAAAGGGCAGGGTCAGTAGGATGGCAGCATAGGGTGCTGGCAGCGACATCCAGTCCCGCCGCCTTGGCGGCACGGTCCCAGGCCTGCAGCGCCATGCCATTCAGACCACCGGAAAACAGCGGTGATGGCGGCAGCAGGACCAGACGGTCAGGCCGGAAGGCGGCAACATCATGGGCAATGGCGATGGGTGATGGCGGCGCGAACAGACCGGCGGTGAAGACCCGCACAACCCCATCACCCCACAGGGCATTTTCCAGCTCCGTAGCCGTCGGATCTTCCGCCGGGCTGGTCAGGTCATCCAGAAGGAAATGCCGGGCCAGACGCCGGGCGCGCAGGGCCAACAATGGCCGCATGGGCAGGGAGGGCGGGTCCTGTCGCTGCGCGGCCAGCAGGGCCTGCAGGTAAGGCAAAACCAGCCCATCTGCCGCCGGCTGGCCCGGCTGCATCAGAACGACGGCGATACGGTCCCGAAAGGAAGCTGTCACCACCGGCACACAAATTGTGGGATCGCGGAATCAATCCCTTGTGGCAGGCTTCCAGTCCCGGATCAACCCAGCCAAACGAGATACGTTTTCCGGCGGTGTTTCCTTGATGATCCCGTGACCCAGGTTGAAAATGAAGGGTCCGTTGCCAAGAGTTTCCAGCAGATCAAGAACAGCGCGGTCCATCTCCTCCCCGCCGGCGATCAGCAGGACAGGGTCCAGATTGCCCTGCACAGCGACCTTGCCCTGCAGGTGCTGCGCTGCCCAGGCAGCCGGCACGCCGGGGTCCAGCGACACGGCATCGACGCCCGCCTGCTCGACAAAGCTTTCCAGGTTCAGGCCGGCCATGCGGGGGAAGCCGATGATGGGCGTGCCCGGATGCCGTTCCTTCAGCGCCGCCGTAATCCGCCGCGTCGGGGCCACGACAAAGCGCTGGAAATCGACGGCGGACAGGGCGCCGGCCCAGCTGTCGAACAACTGCACCAATTCAGCGCCGGCCTTGATCTGCATCGACAGATATTCAACCGTCGCCTCGACCAGGATATCGATCAGACGGTTGAAGCCGACAGGGTCGGTATAGGCAAAGCGCTTCACATGCGCATATTCCTTCGATCCGCCCCCTTCCACCATGTAGCAGGCGACGGTCCAGGGCGAGCCGGCGAACCCAATCAGAGCTGTCCGTTCATCCAGGGAGGCCCGAATGCGTGACACCGTCTCGTACACGGGCGCCGCTTTCCGGTGAAGACCGTCCAGATCCAGCTTCAGCAGGCCCTGCTGGTCCCGGATGGCGTCCAGCACCGGGCCTTCACCTTCCGCGAACCGCAGACCCTGTCCCAGGGCGTGCGGGATGATCAGAATGTCGGAGAACAGGATGGCCGCATCCATGCCATAGCGGCGTAGCGGCTGCAGCGTCACTTCACAGGCCAGTTCCGGGTTCATGCACAGGTCCAGGAAGCCACCCGCCTGTGTCCGCACCTGCCTATATTCAGGCAGATACCGCCCCGCCTGCCGCATCAGCCAGAAGGGCGGCGGCGTCTGGGGCACACCGGCCAACGCGGCCAGCATCTTCTTTTGCGGAACGGCGGAGGTGGCGGTCATGTATCCAACCCAGGTCACGATGCAGAACGTGCCAAACCTTATCCCAACCCCTCTCTTAAAACTTAACTTTTTTATAGAAAGGATTGAGGAGGTAGTGGGTCCTGTGGATAACGGGAATTCATATTTGTCCGCATTTTTGTCCACAATCCGGATGCATCGCGCAGGGTGTGGAAAAAAATTGTGGAAAACTTTATGGAGTTTGCTGCAAGAGGCGCGGAAATGCTGGTTCCCCAGGGATCATTGCGATATGGGGACAATCCATCTGGTCCATCCGATTCGTCCTTGATTCTCAGGCAAACAAGCAGAGTTAATCCCAGATCGGGCAGCAGGGCAGATAAGTACGGGCTTGCCAGGGATGGAAAAGCCCGGCTACGCCTTTTCTGCCCGTTCACACACATCCGTCCCCGACATATCCCCAGGAGCGGTCCACAGGATGCACCCCGGCGATCATCATGGCGGTCATATCAAGCCGCCGTCCGTACCCAGGAACTTCCATCTGCATCTGGTTTCCGATGCGACGGGGGAGACGATCAATTCCGTTGCCCGCGCCTGCGTCAGCCAGTTCGATCAGGTGCACCCGGTCGAGCATTTCTGGAATCTGGTTCGCACCGAACGGCAGCTGGACATGGTGCTGGAAGGCATCCGGGAGCATCCGGGCCTGGTGATGTTCACCCTGGTGAACGAAAAGCTGCGCCATAAGCTGCAGGATACCTGTCGGGAACTGGGCATCCCCAGCATTTCGGTCCTGGACCCGCTGATCAATGCGCTGGGCAATTATCTGGGTCTGCAGAGCCAGTCAAAACCAGGGCGTCAGCATGCCCTGACCGCCGAATATTTCGGCCGCATCGACGCCATGGATTTCGCCCTCAACCATGATGATGGGCAAAGTGCTTGGGGTCTGCATGACGCCGACGTGATCCTGGTGGGTGTCAGCCGGACATCGAAGACACCGACCTGCATCTATCTGGCCAATCGCGGCATCAAGGCCGCCAACATTCCTTATGTGCCCGGCTGCCCCCTGCCGCCGGAACTGGATCAACTGACCCGACCCCTGATCGTGGGTCTGACCAAGGACCCTGAACGGCTGGTACAGATTCGGCGCAACCGCCTGAAACTGCTGAATCAGGGCGACGACACCTCCTACACCGATCCCGAACGCGTGCGGGAGGAGTTGCTGGAGGCAAGGCGCCTGTTTACGCGCAAGGGCTGGGCCGTCATCGATGTCTCCCGCCGGTCGATCGAGGAGACAGCGGCGGAGGTGATGATGCTGTTCGCCCGCCGCCGGCCACAGGCCGCTGCGGCCATCGACAGTATCAAGGGTGATGAATGATGCCCGGCTTTCTGACGACCGAACCCATCATCCTGGCGTCTGCCAGCACCTCACGCCGCCGCATGCTGGAAGCTGCCGGGGTGGAGGTTCATGCCGAGGCGGCACGGGTGGATGAAGAAGAGATCAAACTGTCGGGCAAGGCCGCCGGCATGAAGCCGCCGGAGGTGGCGGAAGCGCTGGCTGATCTGAAAGCCTCCAAGCTCGCGCGCAAATATGTCGGCGCCTATGTCGTGGGCGGTGACCAGATGCTGGAATGCGACGGTCGCTGGTTCGACAAGCCGGTCGACCGGGCCGATGCCGCCAGCCATCTGCGCCTGCTGTCGGGGCGCACACATACGCTCTATTCCGCTGTGGTCGTGTTTCATAATGGCACCCGTGTCTGGCACCATATCGACCATGCCACCCTGACCATGCGCCCCCTGTCCGACGCCTTCATAGAGCGTTACCTGGATGCCGCCGGTGATGCTGTTCTGTCCTGTGCCGGCTCCTATCAGGTGGAAGGGCTGGGCGCGCAGCTGTTCAACAAGGTGAAGGGTGATCATTTCACCATTCAGGGCCTGCCGCTGCTGCCGCTGCTGGATTTCCTGCGCGTGCGCAAGCTGTTGCCGGCCTGACAGGAGAGTATCTGAATGTTGACGGGGAAGGGGCTGATCGCCGGCGTCATGGGCTGGCCCGTTGGTCATTCGCGCAGCCCGCTGCTGCATGGGTTCTGGCTGCGCCATTATGGGATCGACGGGGCTTATGTGCCGTTGGCGGTGCCGCCGGACCGGGCCGAACAGGCCATCCGCGCCTTGCCTGCCATGGGGTTTCGCGGCTGCAACGTCACCATCCCGCATAAGGAGGTGGCGTTCCGCATTGTTGACCGGCTGGACAGCAACGCCCGGCGTATTGGTGCCGTTAACACCATCATCGTGGCCGAAGATGGCACCCTGGAAGGTGGTAACACAGATGCTTTCGGCTTCTGGGAAAATCTGGCGGCCACGGCACCGGCCACCTGGTCCGTGACGCGCGGCCCGTCGGTGGTGCTGGGGGCCGGGGGTGCGGCGCGGGCCGTCGTGGTGGCGCTGCTGGATGCCGGCGCGCCAGAAATCCGCCTGTTGAACCGTACCCAGGCGCGGGCCGCCGAAATCGCCGCCGATCTGGGCGATCCGCGCATCAAGGTCGGGGCCTGGGATGGGCGCGATGCGGCGCTGGATGGCGCCGTGCTGCTGGTCAATTCCACCAGCCAGGGCATGAATGGCTATCCACCCCTGGAGATCGACCTGTCGGCCCTGCCGACCGACGCCCTGGTCACCGATATCGTCTATGTTCCGCTGGTTACGCCCTTGCTGGCCGCTGCCGCCGCACGGGGCAATCCCGCCGTGGATGGGTTGGGCATGCTGCTGCATCAGGCCCGGCCCGGCTTTCATGCCTGGTTCGGCACCGATCCGCAGGTGACGGATGATCTGCGCCGCTTCGTTCTGGACCCGCGATGATCATCCTGGGCCTGACCGGTTCCATCGGCATGGGAAAATCCACGGCGGCCAGCATGCTGCGCCGCCTGGGATGTCCCGTCCATGATGCCGATGCCAGTGTCCACCGGCTTTATGCGCGGGGTGGCAAGGCGGTGCCGGTGATCCAGGCCCTGTTTCCCGATGCCGTGAAGAACGGGGCCGTGGACCGTGCCGCCCTGGCTGCTGCGGTTCTGGGCAAGCCCGACGCCCTGAAACGGCTGGAGGCGGCGGTGCATCCGCTGACCCGTGCCGATGCCGATGATTTCCTGAAACGCTGTGCCCGGCGCGGTGTGCCCGTGGCCGTCATGGATATCCCCCTTCTCTATGAAACGAAGGGGGAGCGGCGGGTGGATGCCGTGATTGTGGTGACGGCACCCGCCTGGCTGCAGCGTCAGCGCGTGCTGGCCCGGCCCGGCATGAATGCCGCGAAACTGGCCAATATCCTGGCCCGGCAGGTGCCCGATGCGGAAAAACGCCGGCGGGCGGATTTTGTCGTGCCCACCGGTTTGGGCCGACGCTTGACGCTGCTGCACCTGCGCCGCATCGTGGCGACCATGAAACAGCATCAGGGCCGCGTCTGGTCGCCCGTTTGAAAGGTTTGATGGCAATGCGCGAGATCGTGCTGGATACCGAAACCACCGGCATCGACCCGTTGAACGGCGACCGTATCGTCGAAATCGGCTGTGTGGAACTGCTCAACCATATCGCCACGGGACAGCACTACCACACCTATCTGAATCCCGAACGCGACATGCCGGCAGAAGCCGAGGCGGTGCACGGCCTGTCAGCCACTTTCCTGTCTGACAAGCCGGTCTTTCCCGCCGTGGTCGGGGATTTCCTGGATTTCATCGGCGATGCGCAGCTGGTGATCCACAATGCCTCGTTCGATATTGGCTTCCTGAACATGGAACTGGTGCGGATCGGCATGCCCAAGCTGATCAATCCGGTTATCGATACGGTGAAGATCGCGCGCAAGCGCTTCCCCGGCGCGCCGGCCAGCCTGGACGCGCTTTGCCGCCGGTTTGAAATCGACAATTCCAACCGCACCTTGCACGGCGCCTTGCTGGACAGCCAGCTGCTGGCCGAGGTCTATCTGGAACTGATGGGTGGGCGTCAGCCGGATCTGGTGCTGGCCGGCGGCCCGGTCGCCACCCAGCAGGGTCTGGATACGGGGGCCGCCCGTGATATCCGCACCGCCCGCCCGCCGCGCCCACATGCACCTCTGCCGGATGAGCTGGCTGCACACGAGGCCTTTGTGAAGGGGCTGAAGAACGCCGCCTGGCTGGCTTGACGGCCCCTCAATCGCCGGGCGGGCGCATCCGCGCCCTTGGCTACGCCGCATGGGCGGCGCGGCGGTAGTCACCGCCGTACCAACGGTCAGAAGGTATGACCCTTGGTATTTCCCGGATTGGACCCCGATGTTTCATGTGAAACACGGGTATGGTTGTAGCGTCCCACGATAACAAGAATGGAACAGCGATCCATGCGTCACCGCCTTTCCCGTCGTCAGCTGCTGGCCGGTTCGGCCGGTCTGGCGCTTGCTGCTGCCACCCCGCTGCCCGCCTTTGCGCAGGGCTTGCCCGGCCCCTTGTCGCTGACCGATGCGGCAAAGCCGAAGAACAAGGGGGACGCCGCCGCCCTTCATGCCTTCTTCGCAGAGGTGTATGAAGCCGACCTGTCCCTGTCGCCCGAAACCCAGACGCAGCGCGGTCGCAAGACCGGCTATGACCGTTGGGATGATGGCAGCGACGCCTTTGCCGAGGCATCCGTTGCCCGCACCCGTCAGGCGCTGTATCTGCTGCGCCAGGGTTGGGATGCTGGCCAGCTTGGCGCCACCGACCGGTTGAATTTCCGCCTGTTCGAGGCGCAGTGCGAGGCGGAGATCGAGGCGCATCGCTTGCGCAATCACCGCTATCCGATCAACCATCTCTATGGCCGTCACACCGGCATCCCCAGCTTCCTGGCCAATCAACACCGGATTGACGATGTCTCCGATGCGCGGGCCTATCTGGCGCGCCTGAACGGTGTGTCCGCCGTTATCCAGAATGTCATCCGGCGCGGGGAAGATGCCGCTGCGCGCGGCGTGGTGCCGCCCAAATTCTCGCTGGCCAAGATGCGGCCCGACATCCGCTCCGTCATCACCGGCGCCCCCTTCGATCAGGGCCCGGACAGCGCGCTTTATGCCGATTTCAAGAAGAAGGTCGGCGCCCTGTCCATCGCGCAGGGTGAGAAGGACAAACTGGTGGCCGAAGCGGCCCGCATCCTGACCAGCAAGGTCAAGCCCGCTTATGAGGCGCTGGACGCCGCCGTGGCCAAGCTGGAGGCGGCGGCCACCCATGATGACGGTGTCTGGAAGCTGCCGGATGGCGATGCCTATTACCGGTTCTGCGTGAAGAACAGCACCACCACCGACATGAGCCCGGATCAGATCCACGAACTGGGCCTGAAGCATGTGGCGCTTCTGCAGAAGGATATGCAGGGCATCATGCGGCAGGTGGAATTCCACGGCACCCTGCAGGAATTTTTCGAACATCTGCGCAATGATCCGAAATTCTATTTCAATGGCGATGATGAAGGCCGTGCCGCCTATCTGGCTCATTGCGAGAAAGTGATCGCGGATTATTCCAAGCGTCTGGACGAATGGTTCATCACCAAGCCCAAGGCACCCGTCGTCGTGAAGCGGGTCGAACCCTATCGTGAGAAGTCCGCCCCGCCGGCCTTCTATAACCCGCCCTCGCCCGATGGGTCCCGGCCCGGCATCTTCTACGCCAACCTCGCCAATATGCGGGAAATGGCGAAATGGCAGATCGACGCCATCGTCTATCACGAGGCGATCCCCGGCCATCACATGCAGATCGCCATTTCCCAGGAACTGGGCGATGTGCCTGATTTCCGCCGCTACAGCTTCTTCGGCGCCTATATTGAGGGCTGGGGCCTGTATGCCGAGCGCCTGCCCAAGGAATATGGCTTCTACCAGGACCCCTATGCCGATTTCGGCCGCCTGACGACACAGGTCTGGCGGGCCGTGCGGCTGGTCGTGGATAGCGGCATCCATGCCAAGCGCTGGACCCGTGAACAGGCCATCGATTATTTCGTGGCCAACACGCCGTTGAACCGGGAGCAGGTGATCCGCGAGATCGACCGCTACATCGTCAATCCCGGTCAGGCCACCAGCTACTATGTCGGCATGCTGAAGATCCTGGACCTGCGCGACCGGGCGAAACAGGCGCTGGGGGCGAAGTTCGACCTGCGCGCCTTCCATGATCTGGTGCTGCGCACCGGGGCTGTGCCGCTGGATGTTTTGGGTGAACAGGTTGAGGCTTGGATCAAGACGCAGAAGGTGTGATCTTCAGGCCAGACTTGGAAAGGGATAGAATGAGCAGCCTGATTCCAAGTCTGGCAATCATCCTTGCGCTTGCAGCCATTATGCTGCTTCTGGGATTTCTGCAAACCAAGCAACTTACAGAACCCGCTGCCCGGCGGGTAGATGGAGATATAACCTGGCATCGTACATATCCGAGTGTCACTAATTACATATATATATTTTTCAGCATTATATCATTCTTGTTCAGTGCAATAGTTGTTTTTGTATGTATAGGAGCAGCCTTACAAGAATATAATGAAGATGGTTTTGTAAGTGATTTATTGTTAAAAGGATTTTTAATATTAAGTTTTTCCCTGATGTGTTTTCTATTTCTAAAAGCGGTTAATATAAATATTGTATATTATATAGTATTTTCTGAACATGAATTAAAATTTGATAACATAAATTATGGATTTTCGATATATTGGTCCGATATTGATAAAATCAAAATGGAAAGTTTCGGACTTTCTAAAATTTTACTGAAGAATGGAGACGTCGTGAAATTCGCCAGTGGTTATGCCGGGATTATCCAATTCTATGACATGGCCATTCTCAAGGCGGTCAACATCCAGGGTCCCGGGCCTTCGCCCTAGTTGACGCCCGTCAGGTTCCCGCGCCACCATGTGTATCCCGCACTGCAACATGGATGGTTTGCCATGCTTCGTCTGGTTACCGCTTTCCTGGCCCTGATGCTGCTGCTAGCGCCAGCAAGGGCGGAATTGCTGGACGCCACGCCGCGCACCGCCGTGATGTCGGCCTTCGCGCCCGAACTGGTCACCCTGCTGGCCAGCACCAAGGACAAGAAGGTAATCTCCGTGCATGGCGTAGATTTCACGCTGGGCACATTGGCGGGCCGCCCGGTAGTGCTGGTCCTGTCGGGTGTCAGCATGGTGAATGCCGCCATGACGACGCAGATGCTGCTGGACCGGTTCAAGGTCGATGCCTTGCTGTTCAGCGGCATTGCCGGCGGTCTTGATCCGCATCTGCATATCGGTGACGTGGCCGTGCCCCGCCGCTGGGGCCAGTATCTGGAAAGCCATTTCGTGCGCGAAGGCGCGGATGGAACCCTGAAGCCCGTGCCCTGGGCCAGCCTGCCCTATCCCGCCTATGGCGTGATCCAGCCGTCGAACGCCTATGTCCGCGTGCCCGGAAAGGCCGAACCAATCCGTAAATTCTGGTTCGAGGCGGATGCCGGCCTGCTGGCCCTGGCCGAGAAGGCGGTGGCCGGGGTGAAGCTGGATAAATGCGCTGCAAACAAGACCTGTCTTGAGACAAGCCCCAAGATTGTCATGGGCGGCGACGGGGTGTCGGGCCCCGCCTTCATGGACAATGCCGGCTGGCGTGCCTATCTGTACGGCACCATCGGGGCCAAGGTGGTGGATATGGAAAGTGCCGCCGTGGCGCTGGTCGCTGAACAGAATGGCGTGCCCTACATCATCTTCCGGTCCGTCTCCGATCTGGCCGGTGCTGACCCCGATGAAAACCGCATCCCTACCTTCATGGCGCTGGCCTCCAGCAACGCCGCCAAGTTGGTGACGGCGATGCTGGAGGCGATGCGGCTCAGCGCGCCGCCTGCTCCATGAAGGTCGCCATGTCGATGTCCAGGCGGCTGATGCCGCCGACATCGTGGGTGTTCAGCGTGACGTCGACGCGGTTATAGACATTGAACCATTCGGGATGGTGGTCGATCTTGTCGGCCAGAATGGCGACGCGCGTCATGAAGCCGAACGCCTCGTTGAAGTCCTTGAAACGGAAGGTCTTCACGATGGCGGCCTGATCGGGGCGCAGGGTCCAGCCGGGCAGGGCGCCCAGGGATGCCGTTACGGCATCATTATCCAGTTTCGGCGGGCGGCCTGTTTGGGCTTGCGTCATCTCTTCCTCCTGATCAGGATTTGTTGGCCTGTAGGTGGACCGGGGCGGCGGCGGCGTCAAGCCGCCATCGCCCATCCAACCCCTTTGCCCCGACCGGTACCCCATGACCTCGCTTCGCCGCTTCACCACCGCCCCCACCCTGGCCGAGATGGAAATCATCGCCGCCCGCGCCGCCGAGAGCATTCCCGACGCCCTGCGCAGCCATGTGCGCAATGTCCTGATCCGGGTGGAGGATTTCCCCGATGAGGAGACGGAGCGCGAAATGGGCCTGGAAAGCCCGTTCGACCTGCTGGGCCTTTACCGTGGCGTGGGCATGCCCTGGCAAAGCGTGACGCAGCCGCGCCTGGAACCGGACCTGATCTTCCTCTATCGCCGGCCCATCCTGGATTACTGGTGCGAGACGGGGGAGGACCTGGATCATCTGGTCCGCCATGTCCTGATCCATGAGATCGGGCATCATTTCGGCTTCAGCGATGCCGACATGGAGGCGTTGGAGGCGGAGGCCGAGTAATCGGCACCCGAAGCGTACCATCCGCATTTCGGTCGCACAGGCCGAGTATTCATAAAGACAGGGCTGATTTCCCATAAATCGGACCGGCGATGCTGGAATCCGGGTCCAACGCTGAAGCGTATCAGCCGGTGCTTTGACGGTTTTCAGAAATGACCCATGGGGCACGCACCGGGAGAGATGCGCCCCTGTCCGGTCCCGCCTGCGGGTGGCCCGACCGGCCCTGAACGTTGCAACTTACCCAAGATTGATTTTGATTGATCTGGTCATATGACGTGACATATAGGTTTATGTGTCTGCATATTGATTTATGCCGACATGTCCCGTTCATGTCCAGTGGGGAGGCAACCGTGCCGCCGCGTTCAAAGCGTTTCTCCGGTGAAGATTTGCCCGATGGCAGCAGCACCCTGGTCATCCGCAATGTCGTCGTGCTGGGCAAGCGCACCAGCCTTCGGATGGAGCCGGAAATGTGGGATGCGCTGTCGGATGTCGCGGTACGTGAAGGACATAACGTCCATGACATCTGCACCCGCATCGTGGAAAGGAAGCCGGGCGCCGCCTCCCTGACAGCAGCGATCCGGGTTTTCCTGGTGAATTACTACCGGCTTGCGGCGACCGAGGAAGGTCATGCCAAGGCCGGGCACGGGCAGGGCAATGCCGACATCATCGCCGCCGCCCTGTCCATGTACAACCCGCCGGCTGCTCCCGCAGAATGACTACTAGAAGATGAATAAATAATAGTGTAGGCGGCCTATTTGCCGGCCTGGACGAAGCAGGTGCAGGTGCCATGGGCATAAAGCTTGCCATCGTCACGGCCCACCACCCGGCCCTCGGCCAGCATCAGGGTGCGACCGGCATTGATCACCTTGCCTTCCACCCGCAGGATGCCGGCATCGCGCAGGATGGGGCGCAGGAAACTGACTTTCAGGTCCACGGTGCCGTATCCGGCCCCCGCCGGCAGCATAGTATGGACGGCACAGCCCATGGCACTGTCCAGCAGCGTGGCCGCAAAGCCGCCATGGACGGTGCCCAGCGGGTTCAGCACGTGGTCGCCCGGCTCCCCTTCAAACACCACACGGCCTTCCTCCACCTCGCCCAGCAATAGGCCCATGCCCAGGGTCGCGGCCATGCTGGGCGCCGGCAGGTCGCCACGCGCGATCATCCGGATGATCTCAATCCCAGGCAGGCGGGTCAGCAGGGCAGGGTCCAGGGGGCTTGCGTCCCAATCATAGGTGCGGCTGCGGCGGGTCATATCGGCATCCATCAGGGGTTAAGCACAAAAAGAACGAACGGTCGTATTATACGTGACGGACAGGGTGGGTCAACCATTCCCGGAACACATCGCTTCGCCGCATTGTGGAGCGGTATTCTCTAGCGTAGGGTGCAGATAACAAAATCACCGATGCCGGTATCCGGGGCCAACGACCAATGACCAACACGAGCACGCCCGCCCGCGACGTGGAATTCCTACGCAAGGAATTTCAGCTTCACCGTCAATGGCTTGACGGCAAGGGTGGTCGGCGCGCCGAACTGGCCTTTCAGGATCTGTCGGGCCTGACGCTGAAGGGCGCGCGTCTGGCGGAGGCCAAGCTGGCCGGGGCCAATCTGTCGGGCTGCAACCTTGAAGGTGCGGATCTGGCCCGCGCCGATCTGTTCGGCGCCGATCTGGAAGGTGCGGAACTGACCAGCGCCAATCTGTCGGGTGCCGATCTGCGCGGCGCCAATCTGCACCGGGCCACCTTGAACGATGTCATCCTGCGCGGCGCGGATTTCCGGTCGGGCACGCTGTCCGACAGCAGCGGAGCTACCAAACGCGAAGGGGCGGCGGTTCTAACGGAGGCGCGGCTGGAACGTGCCATCCTGTGTTCGGCCAAACTGACGGGCTGCGACCTGACGGGTGCCGACCTGATGGATGCCGATCTGGCCGGTGCCGACCTGTCGAAATGCGTGATGCTGGGCGTCGATCTGACGGGCGCCAATCTGATGGGCGCACAGCTGGCCGGCACCATGGTGGACAGCGAGATGCTGTCGCGCGGCAAGCATCTGCCCGAAGGTGTGACGACCATGATCGCCGCACCCAGCCGGCGGCGCATTCCGTCGGCGGAGCTGTCGGCCATGATCGATGCCCATGAGCAATGGATAGAAACCGGCGGGGCCAAGGGCGCGCGGCTGGATCTGGACATGGCGGAACTGGACCCGCTGGTCCTGCATGGCCGCAACCTGGCCGGTGCCCGCCTGCGTCGCTGCCGTCTGGCCGCTGCCGATTGGGCCGATAACCGGCTGGAGATGGCCGATCTGTCCTATAGCGACCTGACGGAAGCGGTGCTGGACGGGTCTGTCCTGTCGGGCGCCACCTTGCGCCGGGCCAACCTGTCGGGTGCGCATCTGGCCGGCGTGGACCTGACGGCCAAGACCTTGTCGGGCGGGCGCAGTTGGCCTGCCAATCTGGACGGCGCCATTCTGCGCGGTGCCGACCTGACCAATGCCATCCTGTCGGGTGCCATCCTGCGCAAGGCCGATCTGGCGGGCGCCATCGTCACCGGCGTCAATATGCGGGGCGCCGATCTGGCCGGTGCCACCCGCGCCGGCGATGGCGATGCCAAGCAGCGCCGCCGCCTGCGCCGCTTCGTGCAGCCGCCCTTGGCCGTGGGCAGCCGTAAGGGAACGGCCCGCACCCGCAACTGGTCCTTCGGTGGGCTGGCCATCGATGCCGATCCCGCCCTTTATCAGGAAGGCGAGCTGGTCACGCTGCTGGTGGCGGCACCGGGTGCGGGCGATCCGGTGCCGGTGCAGGCGCGGGTCATGGCGCTGGACGCCGCCACCCGTTCCGTGTCAGTGAAATTCGAGCCGCTGACGCCCGAACTGAAGACCTATCTCAACGGGCTGGTGGCGCCGCGTTACCGCCTGGCTTGAGGGTTTGTCATGCCGCCGCTGTTTTCTTCCCTGACGCTGCTTGATGGCGCGGCCTTCGCGTGGTTCGTCCTGCTTTGGTGGGGCTATGGCTGGCTGACCGACCGTCGCCAGGGGGCACCTACCAGCCTGAACCAGCACATGCTGCGCATCCGCATCCGCTGGATGACCAACATGCTGTACCGGGACAACCGGGTGATGGACAGCATGCTGATGGGTCACCTGATCCACAGCGTCTCCTTCTTCGCCTCCACCACGGTTCTGGTGCTGGCCGGCCTGTTGGGCGTGCTGGCCTCTTCCGACAGTGCCTACAAGGTGGTGATGGAACTGGGCTTCACGAACCCGACCGACAGGACGGTGTTCGAGGCCAAGCTGCTGCTGCTGCTGGCCATTTTCATCTACAGCTTCTTTTCCTTCACCTGGGCGGTGCGGCAGTTCAACTACACGATCGCGCTGATCGGCGGTGCGCCGCTGGACCCGGGGGAAGAGGCGCTGACGACTGCCAAGGCGGCGGCCAAGATGATGACGCTCGCCATCACCAGCTTCAATCGCGGCTTGCGCGGTTACTATTACGCCTTCGCCAGCCTGGGCTGGATGATCCATCCCTATGCCTTCATCGCGCTGGTGGCGCTTGTCACCTACGTCCTCTGGCGCCGCCAGTTCCGCTCCGCTGCCTTCGACGCGGTGGCCCGCTACTCCGCCCATGGCATGGGCGAACGGCCCGTGGGCGGGAAAAGCCAGGGTGGGATGTAGGGGATAAGGGATCAGGCCGCGTTCAGCGGCACATCCTCAATCACCAAACGACGACCCAGCAACGCCAATGCCTGTTGAACAGTGTCGATATGGCTACGATGATCCAGGTCCAGCAACCGACGCACGGCGTTTTCCTGCAGGCCCATTTGCCGGGCCAATTCGGAGTTGTTCACATCCTTGGCCCGCATCGCCTCGTACAGGGCCAGTTTGGCGGCGACCAGCGGTGCAAGAGTGATAATTTGCCCAGGACCGCGAATGGGGCTGGGAGCCGGAATGGGGTGCCCAAGCTCAATATGACCGCGAAGAGCCGCGATTAGAGCATCTGGAAGTTCTGTGATGGCTTCGGCGCGGTCACGTGAATCTGTAGCGGCCCCGCGTACATCGGGACAGCGAGTAATCCAAAACTCCCCATCCTGGGCTACAGTATAAGGATAAGCATAGCGCATTGATTGTTCCTCCTGGACTTCAGCCCTGGAAGTCCTTTTTACGCAACCCAAGATCATTGAGCATGTCACTCAGCAAACCAGGGCTGATCTCCTTGTTCAGATCCTTTAGTGTGGTCGAATGGTCGCCATAATATACGGTACCATGGCTTCCCTTTCCTTTACGGGGGTCATAGTTGACATTCACACCACGATCTCGGCCAAGGGTTTTCAGTCTTCTCAGAAATTCGCTGGCCCGCATTTGCTTCTCCGTCTCAGTCTCAACGTCGCACAATTATGTGCGACGTTGAGGCAAAAAATAACTCACCCAAAGTATGGGTGTGTTATTGCATAGTCAACAGAGAATTATAATGACATTTTCCAATATGACCGGCGTGATTAACAACGTCAACAAAAAAATCCTTCTGCAGCGGGGAAGAGTTTCAAACCGACTGCAGTGCTATAAGGCCAAGGTTAGGGTCGGCAAGCTGCAGGCTTACCCGTAGCGCCGCCCGGCCTCAATGGTCAAGCCCAGGCCGACGGCGCCGAATTTGTCGCCTTCAACGATCCGGGCCTCGGGCACGGCACCCGTGATGGCGCCGCGCACGGCGGGTAGCAGGGTGGAACCGCCGGTCAGGAAGATGGCATCCACCTGATCGCCACGCAGCCCCGCCTGACGCAGGCAGTCCGTCGTCATGGCGGCCAGCCTTTCCACCGGATCGGCCACCGCATTCCCCAGACGCCCGCGGGTGGACGGGGCCTCCAGCCCCTTTTCGACCAGCGACAGGTCGATGTCGTGGGTGCTTGATCCCGACAGGGCGATCTTGGCCTCTTCCACCTTCATGGCCAGCGCATGGCCCAGATGGTCCTCCAGCACCGTGACCAGCCGGCGGATCAATTGCGGGTGCTTTGCCTCCTTCACCAGCCGTTCAACATCGGCCAGGATGGCGGGGCTGTAGAGGAAGTTGATCTTGGCCCAGGTCGCCAGATCGACATAAAGATGGTTGGGCGTCAGCAGCCCCTGGCGTAGCAGGGGGGAGCGGTAGCCCAGATGCGGCATCACCGCCTCCAGGCTCAGCAGCCGGTCAAAATCCGTACCGCCGATGCGCAGACCGTCATTGGCCAAAATGTCATCGGCGCGTTCCGCCCGCCGCGCCCGGTCCGGCCCGATGCGTACGATGGAAAAGTCCGATGTACCGCCGCCGATATCCGCGATCAGGGCGATCTGTTCGGCATTGATCTGTGCCTCATAGGCCAGCGCCGCCGCGATCGGTTCATATTGAAAGCTGACATCCTTGAAGCCGCTGGCCCGTGCAATGTCGGCCAGGGCGTTTTCCGCCCGCTGGTCGGCGGCGTCATCGCCATCCACGAAATGCACGGGGCGGCCATGGACCACATGGGTCAGTTCCCGGCCGCAACGCCGCTCACCCTCTTCCTTGATATGGCGGATGACCAGGCCGATGACCTCGCGGAAGCCTACGCGGCGGCGGCCCAGCAGTGTTTCTTCATCAATCAGGCTGGTGCCCAGCACGGATTTGATGGATCGCATCAGGCGCCCATCGCCACCCGCCACATAGGCATTGATGGCCGCACGGCCAAAGGCGGGGCGGTGGGTCTCGAAATCGAAGAAAATGGCGCTGGGCAGCGTCTCATGGTCGCCTTCCAGCGCCAGCATGCGGCTGCCCGCCTCATCCGCCACGCCCAGCGTGGAATTGGAGGTGCCGAAATCCAGCCCGCACGCCACCATGATCCGTCACCCTTCAACCCGGCAAAAGGGGCGGGGTTGTAAAGGGCAGCGGTGGCGGCGTCAAGCACCTATCGACTCGGCAGGCCAAGTAGCTTATATAAGGAAGTAGGCGGGCCGGGGTGCTTTCCCGACCCGCCCACTGCTTTTGGTGCTGGTGTGATCAGTTTGACTGATCACACTTGAGGCCCGGTCGATCATGATAGTAACGTGGATGACACGCCGCCGCCAGATCGGTAACCGGAACACCAGGAGAAGGGACATACTGCGCATGTCCATCCCTCCGAATGGCGGATCGCTTGATTGCGGTCCGCCATTTCATTTCGGGGCAGGGCCGCCGGATCGGCAAGCATAAAAGTGTATTCAGTTCCTGTTTTCTTCCCGTATCGCGGGTGGTTCTGGCGGGGCTTTGCTCATGGGGCAACGGGCCTCTATGCTGCAAGCCTCTTGCCCCCATGACCCCGTTCGGTGCCCATGACCCCATTTGGCAACCGCGTCCGCCAGCTTCGCGCCGAAAAGGGCGTCAGCCTGAAACAGATGGCGGATGAGCTTGAAATCTCCTCGGCCTACCTGTCTGCGCTGGAACATGGGCATAAGGGCCTGCCGTCACCCATGCTGCTGCGCCAGATATGCACCTATTTCGGGCTGATCTGGGACGCGGCGGAGGAGGTGGAACGGCTGGCCACCCTTTCCGACCCCCGTGTCACCGTGGATACGGCGGGCCTGACACCTGACCATACGCTGGTCGCCAACCTTCTGGCGCGCGACATTGCGCGGCTGACCCCTGCACAGCTATTGGCGCTGCTGCGGCTGCTGGGCCGGGAACAGGCGGCCTTGACGCAGGTATAAGGCGGATTTATCGAATGAGTATGCCCATCCCCCTCGCCTTGGCGCGCGGGATGGTCCATATGTTGGCGGATCATTCGCCATGAGAACCGGATCGGAGACGACGGACATGCCATCCCGCCTCGAACAGCTTTGCGTCCAGAAGGGCCTGAAGATGACTGAACAGCGCCGCGTCATCAGCCGCGTGCTGTCGGACAGCCAAGACCATCCGGATGTGGAGCAGGTTTACCGGCGGGCCGTGGAGATTGATCCGCATATCTCCATCGCCACCGTCTATCGCACCATGCGCCTGTTCGAGGAAGCCAATGTCATCGAACGGCTGGATTTCGGCGATGGTCGCGCCCGCTATGAAGAGGCGCGCGAGGAACATCACCACCATCTGATTGATGTGCAGACAGGCGACGTGGTGGAGTTTTCCAGCGAAGAGCTGGAGAAGATCAAGGAGAAGATCGCCGACGAGCTGGGCTATCGCCTGATCGGCCATCGCCTGGAGCTTTATGGCGTGCGCAAGGACCGTCCCATCGTGGAGCGGACCTATGTTCCCGGTGGCCACGGCTCCAAGGTCTGACCCGATGGGCCGGGATATTCCCAAGGAATTTCTGGGCCAGCCCTGTGCGGATCATCCGGCGGCGGGCAGTGGCGATTGCTGCCATTCCGCCGTCACACGCGCCTATCGCGAAATGCGGTCGCGTGGTGTGCCGGATACGCATTGCCTGGATGTCGCCATGGCGGTCTATCAGTGGCACCACCCGGAAGCGGAGGCCGTATCAAGTGCGGCCATCGTCGGATCCTGGGTTCTGGGCCAGACCCGGCACTGAGGCTGGGTCACACTTCGATGAATTCCTGATCCTGAACCGCGTATCAGAGCAGCGTATTCAGGACCATGGCGATGAAGGCGGCGACGGACAGGACCGTGGCGGCTTCGATCGCGCTGACACCGTCCTTTAGGAAGGCACCGAAACCGGACAGGACTTCGTCAGCGTCATGGGCGGCGGCGTTGATATAGGCGGACATGGAACTTCTCCTTGATCTCGATAGTGTCGGGGGAAAGGTGTCGCCGGCTTACAGCATCACATGCAGGCTGAGCGTCATCAGGGCGCCGATGGCCAGAACGGCGACCGCTTCGATCATGTCGGCGGCGGTCGGCAGCGAGGCGAAGAAGCTTTCCACGATGTTGTCATCGGCGGCTTCGATCTGGTTCGTCAGGCTGGTCATCTTCATCTCCGTGGGTTCGTGTCTTTCGATGACCCTGTATCAGCAAAGACTGTGCCAGCCGGTATTTGGGCATATTCTGGAAAATATCCAGGCATATTGAGAGCAAATTTGGCTATAAAGTGACATAGGAAGCCAAATGATGGCGGATCGGTGACGGGTTCATCGCGATGATTGTCCGAAAATGAACAGGGACGGGTGCCGGACTGTCCGCCAATGGACGTTTGCCCCAACAGTGTCGCCCAATCGCCCGAACGGCGTGATGCAATCCTGTCATGCATTGGCAGGGGGCTCCTGGTCGCTGCCTTTCACCCCCCAGGCAATTCGGGAATTTCAAAGGGATGGCAAGAAACACCCTCAGAATCTCAAGACAGGCCCCATCGTTCACGGCAACCTGAACCCAAGAAAAAGGCCCCCGCACTGCTGTGGTGCGGGGGCCTCAATCTTACAGAAGTGTCAGGCTGCCGGCATGTCTACCGCCGGCGCCTCCGGTCACTCGCCAAACACGCGGCGGAAGATCGTGTCCACATGCTTGGTGTGGTAGCCCAGGTCGAAGGCGTCGTCGATGGCGGCCTCCGTCAGGTGCTTCATCACCTCGGCGTCGGATTTCAGCATGGTGCGGAAATCCTTGCCTTCCAGCCAGACCGGCATGGCATTGCGCTGCACCGCGCGATAGGAATCCTCGCGGCTCATCCCCGCCTGTGTCAGGGCCAGCAGCATGCGCTGCGAATTATGCAGGCCGCCCAGCATGTCGAGGTTCTTCTGCAGGTTCTCCGGATAGACCACCAGCTTGTCGATCATGCCGGTGGCGCGCGCCAGGGCGAAATCCAAGGTCACGGTGGCATCAGGGCCGATCATGCGCTCGACGGAGGAGTGCGAGATATCGCGCTCATGCCACAGGGTGACATTCTCCAGCGCCGGGGTGACATAGCCGCGCACGATACGGCTCAGGCCCGACAGGTTCTCCGACAGCACCGGGTTGCGCTTGTGCGGCATCGCGCTGCTGCCCTTCTGGCCGGGCGAGAAATATTCCTCCGCCTCGCGCACTTCGGAGCGCTGCAGGTGGCGGACTTCGGTCGCCAGATTATCCAGGCTGGCGGCTATCACGCCCAGGGTCGCGAAGAACATGGCATGGCGGTCGCGCGGGATCACCTGGGTGGAATGCGGCTCCACGCTCAGGCCCAGCTTTTCGGCCACATATTCTTCCACGAACGGGTCGATATTGGCGAATGTGCCGACGGCACCCGAAATGGCGCAGGTGGCAATCTCGGCCCGGGCGGCCAGCAGGCGCGTCTTGTTGCGGGCAAAGGCAGCGTAGTGGCCGGCCAGCTTCACGCCGAACGTCGTCGGTTCGGCATGGATGCCGTGGCTGCGGCCAATGGTGGCCGTGTACTTATGTTCCAGCGCGCGGCGCTTCAGGGCGTCCAGCAACTTGTCCAGGTCAGCCAGCAGCAGGTCGGCAGCCTGGGTCATCTGTACCGCCAGACAAGTATCCAGCACGTCGGAGCTGGTCATGCCCTGATGGACGAAGCGTGCCTCCGGCCCGACATGTTCGGCCAGATTGGTCAGGAAGGCGATGACGTCATGCTTTGTCTCGCGCTCGATCTCGTCAATGCGGGTAATCTCCCAGGCGCCGCGGTCCCACACGGCCTTGGCGGCATCCGCCGGGATCACGCCCAGCTTGGCCTGCGCGTCGCAGGCATGGGCTTCAATCTCGAACCAGATGCGGAACCGGTTCTCCGGGTCCCAGATGCGGGTCATTTCGGGGCGGGAGTAGCGGGGGATCATGTTGGTCGGCCCTGGCGCGTGGAAAGGTGGCGGGAAAGGCGGGGCGGACCATAAGGGCAAGTGGCGGCCCTGACCAGTGCCGCGCCTGACAGGGTGCCATGCCCGCCACCTGTGGCAGCCGCGCCACGCTGCATCAGGATCACCACCCCCACACAAAGGTCGGGGTTACAGTTTTGTGACAAACCCCGCCACTCTGTGCCTGTATTGATGTGCTGGCCAATATTGATCGGGTCGACCCCATCATCGGCCCAAATCATTTGCAAAGCACATCATCGATGACATTGCCGCGGACCTGCGCGGATTGGTGAAGTACCCGACATCTTTGCCCGTGACGGGAGCATCCCGTCATGAATACGTCATCCAAATGCAATGAACGAGTGCCCCGCCACGGGGCCGCCCATGGGAGGATTTGCTGATGAGAGTGTCACCCCGGATATCCGCCGCCCTTCTGGCCGGTGCCGCCCTGTTCGCCGTTTCCGCGTCCTCCGCCATGGCCCAGCAGGCCCCGGCACAGGCCAGCGAGGTCGAGGCGTTGCGTGCGCAGGTTCAGGCCCTGATGGCCCGTATCGACAAGCTGGAAAAGACGCCCAGCACGCCCGCCGGTCCGCCGGCCAGCAAGGATGCGCCGCTGGTATCCGCCGACGCCTTCAAGGCACCGCAGGTCGTGCAGTCGGGCAATGGTAAGTTCAAGCTGAGCCTGTCCGGTCAGGTTGGCCGTGCGATCGAATATGCCGATGACGGCTACAACACGGACACCATGTTTGTGGACAATGCCCAGGCATCGACCCGCCTGCGGATTTCCGGTCAGGCGAAGCTGGACGATAACTGGACCGCTGGCAGCGACATCGAGTTCGAGACCAGTTCTGGCTCCTCCCGCGCCACGGGCTTCGGCACGGATGGGGGCGCCTTCTCCGTCAATGAGCGCAAGATGGAGTTCTGGGTCCAGCATAAGAATTTCGGTCGCATCTGGGTCGGCCAGGGCGACACCGCCACCAACGTCACCTCGGAAGTCGATTTGTCCGGCACGGCGACCTTGATCAGCCACACTGACGTCGGTTCGCTGTTTGGCGGGGTGCTGTTCCGCAACAAGGCGACCCGTGCGAATGGCCCGAACATCAATACCGTCTTCAATAATTTCGACGGCCTGAGCCGCGATGACCGTATTCGTTACGACACGCCGAGCTTTGGTGGCTTCATGCTGTCCACCAGCTTCATTGAAGGTGGCGCCACTGACTTCGCGGCACGTTACACCAGCAAGGTCGGCGATACGGACGTGGTGGCTGCCGTTGGTTACGCCGACAATGATGCCCGTACCGGCTTCGATACGCAGACCAACGGCTCCATCTCCGTGAAGTTTGCCAACGGCTTCAACATCACCGCCGCTGCCGGTACTCGCGATATCGGCCCGCGCAACAGTGACTTCTGGTACGGCAAGCTGGGCTATCTGGCCAACCTGACGGGGCTGGGCAACAGCTCCTTTGTGGTCGATTACCTGGTTCAAAAGGATCTGGCGGTGGCCGGCGGCGACGCCAAGGCATGGTCGGTGGGTTATGTGCAGACCGTCGATGCTTTCTCCACCGATTTCTATCTGATGTTCCGCAATCACAGCTATGACACGCCAACCACCAGCTTCAAGGATATCAACGGCCTGATCTCGGGCGCGCGCGTCCGCTTCTGATCTCTTCTGTTGATGTCACCGCAGCCCGGTCGGTCGCGGTTTGGCCCGGTTTCCGCATGATCCGTGCGGGAACCGGGCCTTTCTTTGCGCCGATCCGTTGTTGACCCCCGTTCCAATCATGCTATGTCCCCTGTCTTAAGTCTGTTGAAGGTTGGATCGATGGAAGCGGGTGAGGCGGGATTGGGGGGCTGGCAGCTGGCCTTGGTGGTGCATGCGGCCCTGACCCTGGCGGCTCTCTGGCCTGCACGCCGCCTGATGCAGCGGGCGGGTTTGCCCATGGCCTGGATCGTCTGGCTGGTGCTGCCTTTGTTCGGCTGGGCCGTGTTTGCCAGCCTTCTTGCATTCAAGACCTGGCCCCATCTGCCGCCGCGCCCGGAAAAACTGCATCCGCGTGAAAGACTGAAGCGGCAACGGGCCAAGGAACAGGCCGCGAAGGGGGAGGGCTGAACCATGCCGCGCTATGGCGATCTGGTGGATATGCTGTTCTTCCTGCCGGGCTGGGCTTCCATCCTTGTGGTCGTGCTGACCATTACCTGGACCGTTTGCATGGTGGGCATTGCCCTGGGCAAGACGGGGCGCAACCCGCTTTGGGCCATGGCGGTCTTCCTGTTCTTTCCGCTTCTGACCGTGGGGCTGTGGATTGTGGCGCTGTTGCGCTGGCCCCGGCTTGACCAGAAGCCATGAGGGCAAGGTCCCTTCATCCCTATCTGGATCATCCCGGTCCTATCCCCTTCGCCCATCGCGGTGGCGGCCTTGAAGCGCCGGAAAATAGTCTGGCCGCCTTCACGCGTGCCATCGACCTTGGCTATCGCTATATCGAAACCGATGTACAGGTGACGGGGGACGGGCATCTGGTCGTCTTCCATGATCCCGTTCTGGAACGCCTGACCGATGGCCAGGGCCGCATCGGCGATCTGCCCTGGTCCGCCATATCACAGGCGCGGGTGGCGGGTCGGGAACCGATCCCGCTGCTGGATCAGGTGCTGGAGAGCTGGCCGGACCTGCGCCTCAATATCGATCCCAAATCCGATGCGGCGGCGCATGCGCTGGTCACGGCATTGCGCCGGCACAACGCGTTGGATCGCGTCTGTGTCGGGTCCTTCTCCGGCTCCCGTCTGGCACGGCTGCGGTCGGACCTTGGGGGCGACCTTTGTTCTTCTGCCGGTCCGTGGGAAGTGGCGCGGGTCTGGGCCGCCGGCCATGGCGTGCCCTTGCCGGCCCCGCCGGGCCCGCACTGCCTGCAGGTGCCCGTACGGCACAAGGGGCTGACCGTGGTCACCCCCGGCCTGATCCGCGAGGCCCACGCGCGCGGGCTTTGCGTCCATGTCTGGACAGTGGACGAGGCGGCGGAGATGGAACGCCTGCTGGATATGGGTGTGGACGGCATCATTACCGATCGCCCGACACTGCTGCGCGACGTCATGTCCCGCCGGGGCCAGTGGCCGGACGAGTTTACACGCTGAACAGCAACCGGGCCTCGGCACCGGTGCCTGTGTCCGTCATCCGGAAATCACCGCCCAACTGCTGGGTCAGCAAACGCACCAGACGCAGGCCCAGGCTGGGCACGGTGGCCGCGTCGAAACCGGGGGGCAGGCCCCCGCCATCGTCAGTGACCGACAGTTCGACACAGTTGCCATCGGCCATCCGGGCCGCAACCCTGACCCATCCTTTCTGACGGTCCACGAACGCATGTTCCAGGCTGTTGCTGACCAGTTCGGCCACCACCAGGGCTGCGGGGATGATTTTTTCCGACGGCAGGGGCAAGGCGGTCGCATCCACCGCCACTTCGATGCCGGCGGGCGCGCCGGCACGGGCGACATCCTCCACCAGTTCCGACAGGAAGCCGGCGAAATTGCCGTGGCTGTTCTCCGGGTCGTGCAGGCGGCGCTGGATCTTGCCGATGGTGGCCAGCCGCGTGGAGGCATCGGTCAGGGCGCGGCGCGCCTTTTCATCCGTGACATCGGCCTTTTGCAGGGCCAGCAGGGCGGAGACGATCTGGATATTGTTGGAGACGCGGTGCTGCAGCTCTGCGAACAGGACGGCGCGGTGGGCGGCCAGTTCGCTGGCCTCCTGCTCTGCCTTTTTGGCGCGGGCCCGTTCCTGCCGCACCCGTGCCAGCGCGATATTCATCACATGGATGATGGCGATATCGATGGCGACGATCAGGACAAAGAAGCCCAGGGCCAGCGCGCTGGGCCCGTCCAGCCCGAACCCGTCGGGCGGAATAAAGAAGTACCAGGCGGCCAGCGCTGACAGAACGGCCGCCAGGATGCCGGGCCACAGGCCCGCAAAGAAGGCTGTCAGGATAACGGCGGGAAAGAAGGTCAGAAACGGAAATCCCGGCGGCAAGGCCGCCTCCGTCGTCCAGCGCACCACCAGGGCAATGCCGAAGGCCAGCAACGCGAAACCATAGGCGAAGAGCGGGGAACGTCTGCCGGTTTCAATTGCGAGAAGGAGCGCCATCAGGACCGGCCTTGGCCAAGCGGTGATTTTCTCGCGGGACCATAACAACATTCCGGGGTGCCGTCGTGGTGGTAATCATAACGGCGAGGCCCAGGTACCAGCGGGAACAGTATCAATGCTGCCCCCCATCGGGCGGCATCCGCTCCGTCATCTCTTTATGCACCGCCTCATCATGGCCGCTGCGGCTGGAGAAGAAGACCAGCGCCATCAGCCCGCCGCCAACCACCAGGGAGCCCAGAATCCCAAGGCCTAGCGCGATAAATCCATGCAGGCTGATCCCCTGTTCCGGTCCGCCACCGCCCATCGCGTTCCACGCCATGACACCGCCGACCGCCGCCGCCAGCAGCATGGCCAACAGGCAGACGATCATCAAAAGGCCTCCGCGGCTCATCTTCCACCCTCGTCATTTGTCACAGGTGACCCGGTGCGATATGGGGTTTGTCGCTGTTGCCGGCCAGCCCCCATGCGGATGCGGGCCTCATGGTCTGGACAGGTGCCATCGCCCCCGATAACTTCCGTGCCCGGTTCAACCTGTTACCGCAACGGATATTACCCATGAAGAGCGGCGTGAAGAAAGTCGTGCTGGCCTATTCGGGCGGCCTCGACACCTCGGTTATCCTGAAATGGCTGCAGGAGACCTATGCTTGCGAGGTCGTGACCTTCACCGCCGATCTCGGCCAGGGTGAAGAGCTGGAGCCCGCCCGCAAGAAGGCCGAGCTGCTGGGCGTGAAGCCGGAAAACATCTTCATCGACGATCTGCGTGAAGAATTCGTGCGCGACTTCGTGTTCCCGATGTTCCGCGCCAACACGCTGTATGAAGGCACCTATCTGCTGGGTACCTCCATCGCCCGTCCGCTGATCGCCAAGCGCCAGATCGAAATCGCCCGCCAGGTCGGTGCTGACGCCGTGGCCCATGGCGCCACCGGTAAGGGCAATGATCAGGTCCGGTTTGAGCTGGGCTATTACGCACTGAAGCCCGACGTGACGGTGATCGCACCGTGGCGCGAATGGGACCTGAACAGCCGCACCCAGCTTCTGGAATTTGCCGAAAAGCACCAGATCCCCATCGCCAAGGACAAGCGCGGCGAGGCCCCGTACAGCACGGATGCCAACCTTCTGCACATCTCCTACGAAGGTAAGGCCCTGGAAGATCCGTGGGTGGAAGCCGACGAGGACATGTACACCCGCTCCGTCGCGCCCGAAAAGGCGCCGGACGAGGCCGAATATGTCGAGATCGAGTATGAGAAGGGTGACGCCGTCGCCGTCAATGGCGTGCGCCTGACCCCGGCCGCCCTGCTGACCGAACTGAACCGTCTGGCCGGCAAGCATGGTATCGGTCGTCTGGATCTGGTGGAAAACCGCTATGTCGGCATGAAGTCTCGCGGCGTTTATGAGACGCCGGGCGGCACCCTGCTGTCGGTTGCCCATCGCGGCATCGAGAGCATCACGCTGGATCGCGAGGCGCTGCACCTCAAGGACGAGCTGATGCCGCGCTATGCCAAGCTGATCTATAACGGCTTCTGGTTCAGCCCGGAGCGTGAGGCGCTGCAGGCCCTGATCGACAGCACCCAGCAGCGGGTGAATGGTGTCGTCCGGCTGAAGCTGTTCAAGGGTTCGGCCCGCGTGGTGGGCCGCAAGAGCCCGAACAGCCTGTACCGCCTGGATTATGTGACGTTCGAGGCTGACAGCGTCTATAACCAGAAGGACGCGGAAGGCTTCATCAAGCTGAACGCGCTCCGCTTGCGCCTGAACAGCATCGCCAAGGGTCTGTAAGACGGTTCTTGGTTTGATGAAGGTGAAAAACCGCCCGCATCCCCTCCGGATGCGGGCGGTTTTGTTTATGGTGCGATACCTTCCACCGGTTTCAGGACCGCACCCTCGGGTAGGTCGATCAGGAAACGGTCGGCCAGGATGTGGCGGAACGTCGCCTCGTCCGTGATCTGCATCTCTTCCACCAATTCACCCTGCAGCCGTCGGCGGTAGAGGCCGTTCAGCAATGTATGGCGCTCCGTCAGGGTGGTGCGGGCGGCCACCCGGTTCTGCACGAAACGGGAGGCGGGGTGGGTGGACGTATAATGGTTGCCGAAGATCAGGTCGTATTCCACGACCTCTTCCTGCCCGAACCAGTAAAGCCCGAACCAGCCGCCATCGCGCCAGACCTCCAGTTCCCATCCCGGTGACCAGTCGGAAGCACGCAGGCGCCAGCGGTCCCCGGCGCTGTCATATTCACCCGCAATCAGGGGCAGGGGTTCGGCCAGACACGATCCGCCGAACCCGACATCGCAGACATGGGCCTGTCCAGCGATGGTGACCAGCAGCATCAAATGGCTGCGCCCGCCGGGATCACCTCCCATCCGCACCCGCGCCACGCGCCGCGTGACAGCGAACCCGATGGCTGTCAGCGCCATGGCAAGCAGGCTGTTCTGTTCAAAGCAGTAACCGCCCCGCCGCTTCCCCACCAGCTTGGCCAGGATGGCATCGGGTTCCAGCCGGATGGGCAGGCCCATCTGGATATCCAGGTTTTCGAACGGAATCGTGCTGGCATGGGCGACATGGATGGCGCGCAACGTCGCCAGATCGGCAAAAGCCGGGCCGTCATGGCCGATACGGGCCAGGTAGGCTTCAAGGTCGAACGGATCGGAATGAGTGTCGGACATGGTGGCCGGCATCCTGGCAAAGCGGGAAAGCATCCATCCCTTAAGCCAGAGCGGGCCGACCCCACCAGCCCGAAAGCGTCCTCATAACATGAAGCAGCAGGGTCAGCAGGAACCCGCAACGCGGCGGTGGGCCAGATCATTCGGTGCTGCTGCGGCTGCCGTTGCGGCGGCCTTGCGCCGGGCCTTGGCGGCGTCGTCCGCAGCCAGGGCGGCAAGGGCCAGGAATTCAGCCAGATCGTCCATCTGGCTGCGGCGGGCATCGCGCACCAGGCTTTCCAGGCAGCGCTTGATGGCCATCGCCACTTCCGGCGCCGGTTCGTCCCCAACCAAATCCTGATTGTTCATTGAACAGTCCATCGGTTCCGCCCCCCTGTCGACGGCTTCTGGCCCTGTTGCAGAGCCATCCTTATCCAATGGAATCGATGCTAAAGCGTTTCCATAAAGAAATATAGATATAAACGTATTAATTTTTAGCGGTAATAAGTATAACTTAGAAAGTTGCTTGGCCGCCCAAGCAAAAATGGTTGCCACATGGTGAGTGCAACCATAGAGATGTATGCGTTACTTAAACGTCATATGAACATGTTTACTCCCAAGGGAAGGATGGCGATGTCTGCACACGCATTGCTCTGGCCCCTCCCGTGACACCCCTGGCATCGCGCGGTTCCGGCATCGCTGCCTTGACGAAATTGTCAATGCCGTTACGAAGGCAGGACAGTTGCGGACTTCGGCGCTCCTGCCTATATCTGCTGTGCGCCAGGACGGTGGCCCGTCCCGGAGATCAACAATGGGGACCATATCGCGGTGCTTAGGGCTGCGGGCGGTCTGCCGAACAAGAGAGGTCGTCATGAGCAAGGTTATCGGTATCGATCTGGGCACCACGAATTCCTGCGTGGCGGTCATGGAAGGCACGCAGGCCAAGGTTATCGAGAATGCCGAAGGCGCGCGCACCACGCCGTCCATGGTCGCCTTCACCCAAGGTGGTGAACGGCTGACGGGACAGCCCGCGAAGCGCCAGGCCGTCACGAACCCTGACAACACTCTGTTCGCCATCAAGCGCCTGATCGGTCGCCGCTATGATGATCCGGTGACCAAGAAGGACGCCAATCTGGTCCCGTACAAGATCGTGTCGGGCGGCAATGGCGATGCCTGGGTCGAGGCCCAGGGCGACAAGTACAGCCCCAGCCAGGTCAGCGCCTTCATCCTGCAGAAGATGAAGGAGACCGCCGAGGCTTATCTGGGTGAAAAGGTCACCCAGGCCGTCATCACGGTTCCCGCCTATTTCAATGACAGCCAGCGTCAGGCCACCAAGGATGCCGGCAAGATCGCCGGCCTGGAAGTGCTGCGCATCATCAACGAGCCGACGGCCGCCGCCCTTGCCTATGGCATGGAGCGCAAGGGCGCGGGCACCATCGCCGTGTACGACCTTGGCGGCGGTACCTTCGACGTGTCGATCCTGGAGATCGGCGACGGCGTGTTCGAGGTGAAGTCCACGAACGGCGACACCTTCCTGGGCGGTGAGGATTTCGACGGCAAGATCATCGATTATCTGGCCGAGGAGTTCCAGAAGGAGCAGGGCATCGACCTGCGGAAGGATCGTCTGGCCCTGCAGCGCCTGAAGGAAGCCGCTGAAAAGGCCAAGATCGAGCTGTCCAGCTCCGTTCAGACGGAAGTCAACCTGCCCTTCATCACGGCTGACGCCTCTGGCCCGAAGCACCTGAACATCAAGCTGACCCGCGCCAAGCTGGAAGCCCTGGTGGAAGATCTGGTCCGCCGCACCATCGGCCCCTGCCAGTCGGCCCTGAAGGATGCCGGCCTGAAGGCGTCGGAAGTGGATGAGGTGATCCTGGTCGGCGGTATGACCCGCATGCCCAAGATCATCGAGACCGTGAAGCAGATTTTCGGCAAGGAGCCGAACCGTGGCGTGAACCCCGACGAGGTGGTGGCCATCGGTGCGGCGATCCAGGGCGGCGTCCTGAAGGGCGACGTCAAGGACGTGCTGCTGCTGGACGTCACGCCGCTGTCGCTGGGTATCGAAACGCTGGGTGGCGTGTTCACCCGCCTGATCGACCGCAACACGACGATCCCGACCAAGAAGTCCCAGGTCTTCTCAACGGCGGAAGACAACCAGTCCGCCGTGACCATCCGTGTGTTCCAGGGTGAGCGCGAGATGGCCCAGGATAACAAGATGCTGGGCCAGTTCGACCTGATGGGCATTCCGTCCGCCCCGCGCGGCGTGCCGCAGATCGAGGTGACCTTCGACATCGACGCCAACGGCATCGTCAATGTCGGCGCCAAGGACAAGGCCACCGGCAAGGAGCAGGTGATCCGCATCCAGGCGTCGGGCGGTCTGTCCGACAGCGACATCCAGAAGATGGTGAAGGACGCCGAGGAGCATGCGGCGGACGACAAGAAGCGCAAGGAACTGGTGGAAGCCAAGAACCACGCTGACGGTCTGATCCATTCCACGGAGCGGACCCTCAAGGAGAATGAGGACAAGATCGCCGCCGCTGACAAGTCCGCCGTCGAAGCTGCCATCGCCGATCTGAAGTCGGCCATGGGCGGTGACGATCCGGCGGCCATCAAGGCCAAGACCGATGCCCTGGCCCAGGCCAGCATGAAGATCGGCGAGGCCCTGTACAAGGCCGGTCAGGAGGGTGGCGCTGCTGACGGCGCTTCTGCTTCCGCCTCCAACGCCGGCGATGATGACAATGCCGGTGGTGAGAAGGTGGTGGACGCCGATTTCGAGGAAGTCGACGACCGCAAGAAGAACTGATACCCGCGCAGCCGGTGTTCGTCGGGGTTCGCGACCGCTCACCCCGACCTACGGGTGATGACCGTTCGTAGGTCGTGGGTGAGCGACAGCGAACCCCGACAGGCCCGGCCCAGGAAAACTGGTGCCGGGCTTGTTGCTTGACGGGAACCGGCACGGAATTGTGACGATTGGCTTCAGGTCCGGTGGCCCCCAAGGCAGGGGGCCGGACCGGATGCGAAGGGACAGAGGCCACCATGTCGAAGCGTGACTATTACGAAGTTCTCGGCGCCCCGAAAAACGCCAGCGCCGACGACCTGAAAAAGGCCTATCGCAAGCTGGCCATGCAGTATCACCCCGACCGCAATCAGGGTGACAAAACGGCCGAGCAGAAGTTCAAGGAAATCAACGAAGCCTATGATTGTCTGAAGGACGAGCAGAAGCGCGCCGCCTATGACCGGTTCGGCCATGCTGCCTTTGAAGGCGGCGGCGGGCGTCCGGGTGCGGGCGGGGCTGCCGGCGGCTTCGATTTCGGTGGCGGCTTCGCCGACATCTTTGACGAGATGTTTGGGGAGTTCATGGGTCGCGGCGGGCGCGGCGGCCAGACCAACAATCGCGGCAATGACCTGCGCTACAATCTGGAAATCAGCCTGGAGGATGCCTTCAAGGGCTCCGCCACCCAGGTGCGCGTGCCGACCAGCGTGATGTGCGATCCCTGCGGCGGGTCCGGGGCGGAGGCAGGCAGCAGCCCCACCAGTTGCGGCACCTGTAACGGGGCGGGCAAGGTGCGGGCCCAGCAGGGCTTCTTCACCATCGAACGCTCCTGCCCGACCTGTAATGGGGCGGGCCGCGTCATCAAGGACCCGTGCCGTCATTGCGGCGGCCAGGGCCGGGTGCGCAAGGAAAAGACCCTTCAGGTCTCCATCCCGCCGGGCGTGGAGGATGGTACCCGTATCCGTCTGGCCGGCGAGGGCGAGGCGGGATTGCGCGGCGGCACGCCGGGCGATCTCTATATCTTCCTGTCGATCGCGGCCCACCGCTTCTTCCAGCGTGACGGGGCCAATCTGCATTGCCGGGTGCCCATTCCCATGACCACGGCGGCGCTGGGCGGGACCATCGAGGTGCCGACCATCGATGGCAGCCGGGCCAAGGTGAATGTCCCCGCCGGCACCCAGACGGGCCATCAGTTCCGCCTGAAGGCCAAGGGCATGAGCGTCCTGCGCAGCCCGCAGCGCGGCGACATGTACATCAATGTCATGGTCGAAACGCCCGTGAACCTGACGAAGCGCCAGCAGGAACTGCTGCGCGAATTCGAAAAGGACGCATCGGAAAATGGCCAGAATCCCGAGTCGGAGGGCTTTTTCGCCAAGGTGAAAGAGTTCTTTGCAGATTTGAAGGATTGATCCGTCATCGTAGAGCGGATTAGGCGGCAGCCGTAATCCGCGGTACACCGTCACCGTTGCTCCGCGGATTACGCTGTCGCTAATCCGCTCTACGAATTACCGGACCTCTTCATGAGCTTCGCCCGCGCCATCGCCACTGTCGGCGGCATCACCATGGTCAGCCGCGTGCTGGGCTTTGTGCGCGACATGCTGCAGGCCCGGTTTCTGGGGGCGGGCATGGAGGCCGATGCCTTCTTCGTGGCCTTCCGCCTGCCCAACCTGTTCCGCTCCTTGTTTGCCGAAGGCGCCTTCACGGCGGCCTTCCTGCCGCTCTTTGCCGGGGCGATGGAGAAGGAAGGCAAGGATGCGGCCAGGGGGCTGGCCGAAGAGGCCCTGTCCGTCATGGTCGCCATCTTGATGATTTTCTCAATCATCATGGCCCTTGCCATGCCCTGGGTGGTGGCGATCCTGGCCACGGGATTCCATGATGATCCCGCGCAGTTCAAGCTCGCTATCTCGCTTTCCCACATCACCTTTCCCTATCTGGCGCTGATTTCCATCACGGCCTTGTTTGGGTCTATCCTCAATGCCGTGGGCCGGTTCGGGCCGTTCGCGGCGGCACCGGTGCTGCTGAATATCGTGCAGATCACGGGTCTGCTGCTGTCGGGGCCGCTGGGCATCGGGCCACATTGGATGCTGGCCTATGGCGTGCCCGTGGCGGGCCTGGCGCAGATGCTCTGGATGATCCTGGCCGCGCGCCGCGCCGGCATGGGGCTGACCCTGCGCCGTCCGCGCCTGACGCCGCGCGTCAAGAAGCTATTCGCCCTGCTGGCACCCGGCATCCTGGGGGCCGGCGTCTATCAGTTCAACCTGCTGGTCGGCACCAACCTTGCCTCCTGGCTGCCCACGGGGGCGGTGTCGCATCTGCAATATGCCGACCGCCTGAACCAGCTGCCCATGTCGGTGATCGGGGTGGCGGTGGGCACGGCCCTGCTGCCGCTGCTGTCACGGCAGATGGTGGCCGGCGACCATGACGGGGTGAAGGCCAGCCTGTGCCGGGGCCTGGAATTCGCGGCCCTGTTCGGCCTGCCGGCGACCGTGGCCCTGCTGACCATTCCCGCCCCGCTGGTGCATGTGCTGTTCAAGGGTGGGGCCTTCACGGCGGCGGATGCGACGGCCACGGCGGCGGCGCTGCAGGCCTTTGCCATCGGCATCCCGGCCTTCATTGTGGCCAAGATCCTGTCCTCCGCCTATTTCGCCAAGCAGGATACGAAGGGGCCGGTGCGCATCGCCATCGTGGTGCTGATCGGCAATGTTCTGGTCTCGCTGGCTTTGATCGAACCGCTGGGCCATGTCGGGCTGGCCCTGGCGCCGGGTCTGACGGCCTGGCTGAATGTCGTGCTGTTGGCCATCGGGTTGCGCCGCCGGGGTCTGCTGGCGCTGGATGCCCGGCTGAAAAGCCGGCTGTGGCGCATGGCGCTGGCGGCCCTGGGCCTGGCGCTGGCGGGCATCGGGTTGACGGAACTGCTGGCGAAATCGCTGTTCGTGGGTGCGGCGCTGGAACGGATCAGCGCCCTGGTGGCCGTGATTGCCGGTGCATCACTGACCTATTTCGCGCTCTGTTTTCTGCTGGGCGCCACACGCCTGTCGGAGATCAAGGGACTGCTGCGCCGGGGCGGCAACACGCCCGCCGCTTGACCCAGGCCGCACGCCCGCGCGATACAGACGGCCCGGCATTTCGCCTTCCACAAGCGACCGATAGAGACCTCAAGCGATGAGCCTTATCTTTTCCGGCATGCAGCCGACCCGCCAGCTCCACCTCGGCAATTATCTCGGCGCGCTGAAGAACTGGGTGAAGCTGCAGAACGACATGGACGCCATCTTCTGCGTCGTCGATCTGCACGCCATGACCATCGATCATGATCCCGAAACCCTGCGCAATAATATCCGCGAGGTGGCGGCCGCCTACATCGCGGCGGGGATCGACCCGGACAAGAACATCCTGTTCAACCAGTCGTCGGTGTCCGGCCATGCTGAACTGAACTGGATCCTGGCCTGCCACACGCCGCTCGGCTGGCTGAACCGCATGACCCAGTTCAAGGAAAAGGCAGGCAAGCAGAAGGACAATGCCGTCCTGGGCCTCTATGCCTATCCCGTGCTGATGGCCGCCGACATCCTGCTGTACAAGGCCACGCATGTGCCGGTGGGCGAGGATCAGAAGCAGCATCTGGAACTGGCCCGCGACATTGCCGGCGCCTTCAACCGTTATTACAAGGAAGATGGCTTCTTCCCGCTGCCGGAACCGCAGATCCTGGGCGAGGCGACGCGGGTGATGAGCCTGCGCGACGGTACCAAGAAAATGTCGAAGTCGGATGAGAGCGAGTATAGCCGCATCAACCTGACCGACGATGCCGACACCATCGCCCTGAAAATCCGCAAGGCCAAGACCGACCCGCTCGACCTTCCCTATAGTGTGGAGGAGTTGGAGGCGCGGCCCGAGGCCAATAATCTGGTCACCATCTATGCCGCCTTGTCGGACACGACGCGCGCCGCCGTGCTGGCCCAGTTCGGCGGGCAGCAGTTCAGCGCCTTCAAGGGTGCGCTCGCCGACCTGTCGGTCGCCAAGCTGGCCCCCATCGCCGGCGAAATGAACCGCCTGCTGGGCGACAAGGCGGAACTGGACCGGCTTCTGAAGAAGGGTGCCGACCGCGCCGGTGAAATCGCCGCGCGGACGGTGAATGAGGTGAAGGATCTGGTGGGGCTGGTGCGGTTTTAAGCGGCGATGGGGTTTCCGCGGATTACGCTTCGCTAATCCACGCTACGGACTGTCCGTTTGGTGACGCGTAGCGCGGATTAGGCGCAAGCCGTAATCCGCGGGGAAACCCGTTCCCAACCCCTACGCCGCCTTCTTCTTCACCTTCGTCGCCTTAGCCGGTTCCGGCTCTCCCTCCGGTTCGGTCAGGGCGTTCAGAAGCGCATGGCGGATTTCGGCCAGCTTGCGTTCATGCGTGACCTTCAGGCCGAAGACGTCCTTCACATAGAAAACGTCGATGGCGACGTTGCCATAGGTGGAGATCTTGGCCGACGCGATCTGCAAATTCGCCTGGGTCAGGGTGCGGGTCAGCAGGTAGAGCAGGCCGGGACGATCGCGGCCATTCACCTCGATCACCGTGTGATTGCCGGTTACCGTATTGTCGACCAGAACGCGCGGCGGCACCTTGAAGGCGCGGGAGCGGGCCGTCTGCGGCGGGCGGCGGCGGTCCAGTTCGTCGGCCAGCCGCAATTCACCGGCCAGAACCTTGTCTACCATCACCGACAGCCGGGCCAGCTTGTCCCCGCTGTCGAACGATCCGCCGCCAGCGGCCTGCACCGTGAACACGTCCAGCGCCATGCCATTGGTCATGGTGAAGATGCGGGCATCCATGATGTCGGCCCCGGCCAGCGCCAAAGCGCCGGCAAGCCTTGAGAACAGGCCCGGATGGTCGGCGGTATAGACCGTCACCTCCGTCACCACGCGCCCCCGGTCGATACGCGTATCCAGCGTCAACGGGGCCTTTGTGCGCTCCGCCTCCCGGATCAGACGGGCATGGTGGGCAAGGGTCGGGATGTTCAGCGACAGCCAATAGCCAGGATAGGCGCGCGCCAGATGGGCATCGATATCGGCGGCGGGCCAGTCGGCCAACTGCGCGCGCAGGGCTGTCTGGGCGGCGGCCACGCGGCTGTCGCGGCCCTCCGTTCCCACAAGACCCGACATCCGCTCCTCGCTGCGGCGGTAAAGCTGACGCAGCAAGGTGGCCTTCCAGCCGTTCCAGCGGCCCGGCCCCACGGCCCGGATATCCGCTACCGTCAGACAGAGCAGCAGCTTCAACCGTTCCGGCGACTTCACCAGATCGACAAATTTGGTGATGGTATTCTCATCATCCAGGTCGCGCTTGAAGGCGGTGTCGGACATGGCCAGATGCCAGCGCACCAGCCAGACCACGGTTTCCGTCTCTTCCTCCGTCATGCCCAGGCGGGGACAGAGTTTTTCGGCGACCTTGGCACCCAGGATGGAATGGTCGCCGCCGCGCCCCTTGGCGATGTCATGCACCAGCATGGCGACATACAGCGCACGGCGCGACGAGACGGTGTGGATGACCTCCGATGCCAGCGGCACCTCTTCGGTCAGGGCGCCTTTCTCCACCTGATGCAGGATGCCGACCGCGAACAGCGTATGCTCATCCACCGTGAAATGGTGGTACATGTCGAATTGCATCATGCCCACGATGCGCCCGAAATCCGGCACGAACCGGCCCAGCACGCCCGCCTCGTTCATGCGGCGCAGCGCGACCTCCGGGTCCTTCTTCGATGACAGGATTTCCAGGAACAGGCGGTTGGCCTCGTCCTCCTCCCGCAGCTTCGCCCCGATGCTGGACAGGGCGCGGGTGATGGCGCGCAGGGCGTTGGGATGGATATCCAGGTCATTTTCCTGCGCCACATGGAACAGGCGGATCATGTCGATGGGCTGATCCTTGAAATGCCGCTCGGATTTCACGTTCAGTCGACCGGCATCCAGGGTGAAGCCGTTGAAATCGGCCCCGCGCTGGAACCGCTTGCGCAGGAAGGCGAAGCGCGGGGCGCGCTTGCTCTCCTGTTCCAGCGTGGCACAGAAGATGCGGGTCAGGTCGCCCACATCCTTGGCGATCATGAAGTAATGCTTCATGAAGCGCTCAACCGCGTTCTTGCCGGCATGTTCGGTATAGCCCAGACGCCGCGACATTTCCGTCTGCAGGTCGAAGGTCAGTCGGTCTTCCTGGCGGCCTGTCAGGTAATGCAGCTGGCAGCGGGCGGCCCACATGAAACTTTCGGCCTTGGCGAAACGCTGCGCCTCCTCCGGCGTCAGCACGCCCTTGGCGACCAGCCCCTCCACCTCGTCGACCTGATAGGCGTATTTGGCGATCCAGAACAGGGTCTGCAGGTCGCGAAGCCCGCCCTTGCCCTCCTTGAGATTGGGTTCCAGCATGTAGCGGCTGTCGCCGACCTTGCGGTGGCGCTCGTTCCGCTCCCCCATCTTGGCTTCGATGAAGGCAGTGACGCTGCCGCTGGCGGCCACCACATCCTTGGTGAACCGCCGGCGCAGCTCATCGAACAGGGTCTTTTCGCCCCACAGAAAGCGGGCTTCCAGCAGGCTGGTGCGGATGGTCATGTCATCCAGCGACAGGCGGATACATTCATCTACCGACCGCACCGCATGCCCCACCTTCCAGCCCAGATCCCAGAGCAGGTAGAGCATATATTCCACCACCTGCTCCACGCGCGGCGTGCGCTTATAGGGCAGCAGGAACAGCAGATCGACGTCGGAGAAAGGCGCCATCTCGGCGCGGCCATAACCGCCGATGGCGACGATGGCCAGGCGTTCACCCTTGGTCAGTTCTGCGGTGGGATAGACATGGTCCAGCGTGAAATCGGCCAGCGCCTGCACGATGCCGTCGGTCAGCTTCGCCGTCTGGTGGACGCAGTCATCGCCGCGATGCGACGCCTCGAACCGGTTGCGGATGGCCGTGCGGCCTTCGGCCAATATCTCTTTCAGCAGGGACAGCAGCGGCCCGCGCAGCCTGTCAATGCTGCCATCATGCGCCTCGGCCAGCGCATTCAGCCGCTTGACGATGCTGGTCCGACCTGGGATGGGGGGCTGCCGCCCGCTTTCCGGGCGGCGGGATGCGCCCTCGCTGGTGGCGGGGCTGCGGGGGGCGACGGGGGGAATGGTATCTGGCATCACACGGGTTCCGGGACTGTCCCTGCGCGACAGTATGGCACGAAACATCCGTCCAGGCTTGGGCCTTCCGTATACGAACAGCCCCATAACCCCCTCCCGATGATGATTTTATCGCGTCAGGTGCGTTCAGCCCTCTCCGGCAGCACTCAGCAGCCGGCGGGCATTCTCATTGGTGGCGCGGTGATAGGGGGCCAGGCCGCGCCCGCCCAGGCGCGAGGCCTCAAGCGCCATGCGGCCACAGGCGATTTCCGCGGCATTCAAGCTGGTCTCGACATAATCGCTGGCGGCACCGCCATAGCGGATGGGGTCGGGCGGGGCCGCCATTTCCATTCCGGCCTGGGCCGTGGCTGTCACCTGCTGTGCCAGCCATTCCATCCAAACATCGGAAAAGGCCCACAGGCCGGATGCCAGGGCGCGCTGGGCTTCCAGCGCGGCATCCAGCTTTTCCCAGACCATGGTGGTGAATTCGGGGTCCTGCAGGCGCGCAGGATCAAAGCCGGCAGCGGCCAGCCGGACGGCACGCAGACCGATGGTTTGCTGCGCTGCCCACATGGTCTCACCCAGGACCATGGCCGTCGCCGTCAGTTCGGCCGCGACCTCCGCCCCACGGGCGGCCAAGGGTGTCGGGGTCTCACGCGTCATCATCCGTCCCCTTCATCAGACAGGGGAGGTACCCCCGCCAAAGCAGGGTACAGAGTGTCATGTTGCAATGCAACATACCCTGCGGCGGCTGGTCGCGCTGCGGATATTTATGGTCGCGCTACTGGGACCTGGCCTACGCTTGACGTGCCGCTTCCTGCGGCGTCAGGGCCTGGATCGACAAGGCGTGCACCCGTTCGGCCAGTTCTGCCGACACGGCGCCATACACCAGACGCTGACGTGCCACGCGCCCCAGCCCCTCGAACTGGTCCGAGATGATGACCACATCGAAATGGGTTTCGCCGCCCGGCTGGTCGGCGCCCGCATGGCCGGCATGATGGTGCGAGACATCCTTGATGGTCAGGCCTTGCGGGTTTAGAGCCTCTGTCAGCTTGTCCCGCATGCGGGTCGCATAGATTGCCATTCTCATATCCAGGGCCGGTTCGGCCCATGTCAGGGGTGGGACATGGCCAACAGGTAGTGGATCATCATGCCGGATACCAGCCCGCCGACGCCGGCGGCGACGAAGAAAGCCCAACTGGTGACGCGGCCCATGGCCGTTACCCTGCTGGTGCTGGTTATCCTGCTCTGGGGTGTGAACTGGCCTGTCATGAAGCAGGTGGTGGGCCATATGCCGCCCATCAGCTTCGTCGCCTCGCGCCTGCTGCTGGGCGCTGTCTCGCTGCTGATCTTCACCGCCGCCCTGCGGCAACTGCGCCTGCCGTCCAGGGCCGATCTGCCCGTGATCCTGTCGGTGGGTGGGTTGCAGATGGGGGTGTTCACCCTGCTGGTCACCATCGCGGTCCAATATGTGCCGGCGGGCCGGGCCGGCATCCTGGCCTATACCACCCCGCTCTGGGTGGTGCCGCTGGCCCTGATCTTCCTGAAGGAAAAGGTGGGCTGGGCCAAGGCCGGCGGGCTGCTGGTCGGCCTGTCCGGGGTGGCGGTGCTGTTCAATCCGGCGGCTTTTGACTGGACACAGCGGCCCGTGCTGCTGGGCAATGGCTTGCTGATGCTGGCGGCCCTGATTTGGGCCTGCAACATCGTGCATGTGCGCCGCCACCGCTGGGTCGGCACGCCGCTGCAATTGGCGCCCTGGCAGATGATGCTGGCGGCGTCGGTGGCCACCATCGCTGCCCTGGTGACGGAGGATCAGTCGCATATCGACTGGTCGGGACAGCTGGTGGTGCTGCTGATCTATAATGGTCCCATCGCCACCGCCTTTTGTTTTTGGGCCATGGTCACGGTCAACCGGGCGCTGCCGGCCATCACCACCTCGCTGTCGGTCCTGGGCGTGCCGGTGGTGGGGCTTCTCTCCTCCTCCCTGTGGCTGCGGGAGCCCCTGACCATGACCAATTTGGCGGGGTTGGGCCTGATCGGTGGGGGGCTGGTGCTGGTGGCCCTGTCGGAGCGGCGGGCATAGGCTTTTCGCCTCGTCAAGCCCGGTGCGACTGCATGGCAGGCAGACGCGCAACCGGGAACGCGCCTTATCGGCGTCCTTGTCAGCGTCAAGCTTGCCACCCATACTCTGCCGGCTATGCAGAAGAACCGGCCCAATCTTTCCTTTGACTACCGGGAGGCACCGCGCGCTCACCTGCGCGCGTGCGATCATCCCGGCTGCCGGGAAGCGGGGGAGCATCGGGCACCCAAGGGCCGGGACAAGCTGAACGAATATTACTGGTTTTGCCTGGATCATGTCCGCGACTACAATAAGTCGTGGGACTTCTATGCCGGCATGACCCAGGACGAGATTGAGCGTCATGTGCGCCAGGATACGACCTGGCAACGCCCTTCCTGGCCCATGGGCGACTGGCGCACGCATGAGCGGCGCACCCGCGACAAGGTGTTCAATGGCGGTTTCGCCTTTGGCGCCGACTGGTCGGGGGAGGAAGGCGAAACCCGCCGCAACGCCCCGCGTCCGAAGCCTCGCACGGCGGAGGAAGAGGCGCTGATGGCGCTGGATCTTCCGCCCGATGCGGATTTCGCCACCATCAAAGCCCGCTACCGCCAGCTCGCCAAACAATATCACCCCGATGCCAATGGCGGGGCGAAAGAGGCGGAAGAACGCTTGAAATCCATCAATCAGGCCTACACAACCCTGAAAGCCGCCTTTGGCGGACAACAGCCCGACCAGGCCTGACAGACCCCGGCATCAGAGATCAGAAGCAGCGCAAGAATGGCACCCGACATGGTTTCCAACAGCACGGCCACCCATCCCGAACTGCCCGACATCACCGTGTCCGTGCGCGAGGTTTTCGGCATCGACAGTGACATGCGTGTCCCGGCCTTTTCCGTTGCCACGGAACATGTGCCGGAGCGGGACAAGGCCTATCGCTTCGACCGCGAGACGACGATGGCCATCCTGGCCGGCTTCGCCTACAACCGCCGCGTCATGATCCAGGGCTATCACGGCACCGGCAAGTCGACCCATATCGAACAGGTTGCGGCCCGGCTGAACTGGCCCTGCATCCGCGTCAACCTGGACAGCCATATCAGCCGTATCGACCTGATCGGCAAGGACGCCATCGTCCTGCGTGATGGCAAGCAGGTGACGGAATATCGCGAAGGTATCCTGCCCTGGGCCTTGCAGCATGCCTGTGCTGTGGTCTTCGACGAATATGATGCCGGTCGCCCCGACGTGATGTTCGTGATCCAGCGCGTGCTGGAACTGGAAGGCAAGCTGACCCTGCTGGACCAGAACAAGGTCATCCGCCCGCACCCGGCCTTCCGCCTGTTCGCCACCGCCAACACGGTCGGCCTGGGCGATACGACCGGCCTTTATCATGGTACCCAGCAGATCAACCAGGGCCAGATGGACCGCTGGAACATCGTGGCGACCCTGAATTACCTGCCGCATGCGGACGAGGTGCGGATCATCCTGGCCAAGGTGCCGGATTACGACACGGACGAACGGCGCGGCACCGTGGCCGCCATGGTCCGTCTGGCCGAAATGACCCGCAGCGGCTTTATCGCCGGTGACATTTCGACGGTGATGAGCCCGCGTACCGTGATCACCTGGGCCCAGAACACGGCGATTTTCGGCGGCGATGTTGGTTTTGCCTTCCGTGTTTCCTTCCTGAACAAGTGTGACGAGGTCGAGCGCGCCACCGTTGCGGAATATTATCAGCGCTGCTTCGGCCAGGAATTGCCGATGGGTGCATTCAAAGGCACGCTCGTCTAAGCATAAACCTCTGAAGATTTACAAGGCGGCTGCATCAACGATGTGGCCGCCTTTTTCATTCAGCTATTTATTTGCAAAACTGCAATGAATTAACATGTTTAACATTCAATCTATCTAGAAGGCTTTTCAACTCTGCCTTTCGTATTATCGATTGGTTGCGGCGCGGCAATTGCCCGCGCATCAAATATCCGTTATTGTATGTCTTGGGGCATGTATTGTTACTTTGGAGAATGCGACGATGAAGAAGTTTGGATTGGGGGTGGCCGCACTGATGTTGGCCGCTCAGCCGTTCGTGGCCGGTATTGCCATGGCCCAGGCTGCACCGGCGGGTGATACCCCGGCTGCTGCTGGCGCTGCTGCTGCCGATGATGCCGATAAGGAAATCTGCAAGGGCGAAAAGCCGACGGGCACCCGTCTGGCCAAGAAGAAGGTCTGCCGCACCAAGGCAGAGTGGGACGAATTCTATCGTCTGCAGCGCGCCGAGACGGAGCAGATGCAGCGTAACGATATGGCGAACAAGACGCCCAAGGGCTGATCGCATGTCGCGCGATGGCGGGCCGCGATGGGGCGGCCCGTATCGACGGCAGGGGCGGTACGCCGCCCCCGTCGTTGTCCATCTTGCATGACATGGCCGGGCCTGGGCAAATCCATCAACAGGGGAGGAAGCACATGCGCGGTTCTGTATCCTTTGTTCTGGCCGTGGCCCTTACGGCCGCAACGGCCTTTGTCGCCCAGGCTCAGTCGGGCAGCGGGCAGGCGGCAGCGACCGCATCGGAAGCCGACAAGCAAATCTGCAAGAAGGAAAAGGAGACGGGAAGCCGTCTCGCCGCCAAGAAGGTGTGCCGCACCAAGGCGGAATGGGATGAGTTCTACCGCCAGCAGCGGGCGGAGACCGAGCAGATGCAGCGCAACGACGCGGCCTCAAAGACGCCTAAATAACCCGTTCTCCCGTCCGGCATGAGCGGGACGGATAGGCGACCCTGGCAAAATGGTTGGGTATGATCACACCCATCCGTTATTGTTGCTGTGCGCCCTGTCGATGCGGGCGGATGGAACAGTGACGGATCATGACCCAGGAAAGCCCCCTTGAGACCTTCAAGCGCGCCACCACCGCCACCGTGCGGGCCCTGGCGGACCGCAAGGATCTGGTGGTGGGCTTCTCCTCCGAACCGGCCGGCGTGGCGGGAACACGGGTACGGGTGCCGCTGCCGCCCCGCGATCTGAACCCCCGTGAACTGGCGCATGTGCGCGGGTCGGCGGATGCCGCGGCCCTGCGCCTGCGCCACCACAACGCCGCCATCCATGTCAACCGCATGCCGGTCAGCGAGCAGGCCCGCCTGTCGTATGAGGCGCTGGAACAGGCGCGGGTGGAGGCGATCGGCGCTACCCAGATGCGGGGCGTGGCCGGCAATCTGGCCGCCAACCTGGAGGAGAAGTACCGCAAGGCGGGCTTCGACCGGCTGAACGATCCTGAACAGGTGCCGGTGCCGGATGTGCTGCGGCTGCTGGCGCGCGAAGCCATGACGGGGGCGCCACCCCCGGAAAGTGCGCGCGCCGCTGTCGATCTCTGGCGGCAGAAGGTGGCCGACAAGCTGGGCACCGGCCTGGACAAGCTGTCGGGTGTCATGGAGGACCAGGACGCCTATGCCAAGGCTGTCCGCCGCCTGCTGTCCGACATGGATATGGAAGTGGGGGCCGAGCCGGAAAGCGACGAGGGCGAGCAGGACAATGCGCCTGAAAGCCCCGATGCTGGCGACAGCGACAAGGAGATGGACAGCCAGGGCGGCCAGCAGCAATCCGGCGAAGACCAGTCGCAGGAAATGCAGGAGCAGCAGCAACAGCAGCGCCGGTCCGAGGACGCCGCCGAGGGTGAGGATGGCGAGAAGGCCGAAGGCGAGCTGAGCGAGGGCGAAGGCTCCGAGGAGCCGGGCAATCCTGGACAGCAGCCGCGCCCCGAACGGTCCCGCAACGAACCCGATGCTGGCACCTACAAGCCTTATACCACCGCCTTTGACGAGGTGGTGGATGCCGCCGACCTGTGCGACCCGGACGAGTTGACCCGCCTGCGCCTGATGCTGGATCAGCAATTGCAGAATTTGCAGGGCGTGATCTCCAAGCTGGCCAACCGGTTGCAGCGCCGCCTGCTGGCCAAGCAGACGCGGTCCTGGGAGTTCGACCTGGAAGAAGGCATGCTTGACGCGGCGCGTTTGGCCCGCGTCGTCATCAACCCGACGGTGCCCCTGTCTTTCAAGCGGGAGAATGAGACGGATTTCCGCGATACCGTCGTCACCCTGCTGATCGACAATTCCGGGTCGATGCGTGGCCGCCCCATCTCCATCGCGGCGATGAGTGCGGATATCCTGTCGCGCACCCTGGAACGCTGTGGCGTGAAGGTGGAAATCCTGGGCTTCACGACGCGCGCCTGGAAGGGCGGGCAGTCACGCGAACGCTGGATCGCCGCCGGCAAGCCGCCGCAGCCGGGCCGCCTGAATGATCTGCGCCATATCATCTATAAGGGTGCCGATGCCCCCTGGCGCCGCGTGCGCCGCAATCTGGGCCTGATGCTGCGCGAAGGCATCCTGAAGGAGAATATCGACGGTGAGGCGTTGATGTGGGCGCATCAGCGTCTGCTGGGCCGCCCCGAACAGCGCCGCATCCTGATGGTGATCAGCGATGGCGCGCCCGTGGATGACAGCACCCTGTCGGTCAATAACGGCTCCTATCTGGAAAAGCATCTGCGCGCCGTCATCGACTGGATCGAAACCAAAAGCCCGGTTGAACTGGTGGCCATCGGTATCGGCCATGACGTCACGCGCTATTACCGGCGCGCCGTCACCATCATCGATGCCGAGCAGCTGGGCGGCACCATGATGGAAAAGCTGGCGGAACTGTTCGATGAGGATAGCCGGCGTGGCTGGGGCGCGGCGCCAAGGCGTGCGGCGGGCGGACGGCGCTGATTTCAGGCGGGGAAATGTGGCGCGCCCGGCAGGACTCGAACCTGCTGCCTCCAGTTTAGGAAACCGGCGCTCTATCCTGATGAGCTACGGACGCCAACCACGCCCCCCATATAGCGGCAATCGCGCCGCCGGGAAAGCCCCCATGGACCGGTTCCAGGGGGGCTTCCGGCAGGATCACTTCTTGTAGGCGAGGCGCAGATTGCCCCAGCGGCGGCCGGCGACGATGATGGGGGCATCAACCTCCTTCATGCGCAACACCTGCCCGCCGCCCATGTCGCGCATATAAGCCTGCATCAGGAAGGGGCGGCTGTTGCGGCTGGCGGCCATGCCGGCCCGGTCGTCAAAGATGCGGCGGTTGCGGCAATGGCCGATATTCCAGTCACGGTCACCGGGTCGCGGTGCCTCGCTGAATTTGGCGTTATGGGTGGGCAGATAGCCGATGCCTGTCACCGCCGCGCAGAACTGCACCGACGGGTCAAGCTTCAGGACCGGTTCCTGGATGGCGGGGAACAGTTGATCCGTCAGGGCCGTGAAGGGGGCGATGAACTGTTCGGGGTCCGATCCCGGCACCAGATGCAGTTCGGTGGAGAACAGATCATCCTCGCTGATCCGCCCGGCGGCCAGTGCCTCGGACAGGGCAACCCCCAGCTTTGCCGCCGTATCCTGGGCGGCGGTCACGAACAACGACTCGGCGTTTACCAGTTGCTGCACAAAGCCGGTCAGCGCCTCCTGTTCCTGTGCGCGCGGTTCGAAATTCACATGCAGACCCAACTCGCTGGAACCCACCAGCCGCGTGGACAAGGTGCCCAGATCGGCCAAAGTCAGCTGTGCCCGTGCGCCGGGATCGACCTTCAGCCCCGCCGGCATGGTCAGCAGCGCACCATCCACCGACAGGTCCAGCACCCGGACATCCCAGTTGCCACCGCCGGATACCAGACGGGCGGGCAGGTCGGTGGGGATGCGGTCATTGCTACGGCGGTCGCCGGCCACCGATTGCCGCAGGGTGGTCAGCAGCCGTGTGCGCAGGGCGGACACTGACCGCTGGGTATCGCCGACCCGCGCTTGGACCTCCCCCGTCACCTGACTGGCTTCGTCCACATCGCCGCTGATCCGGGCCACGCTCTGGCTGACCTGGGCGGCACCGCTGGCCGATTCCTCGGCATTGCGACCGATCTCGGCGCTGGCGGCGGACTGTTCCTCCACGGCGGCGGCGGTGGCCGTGGCCGTGTGGTTGATCTCCTCCACCACGCGGATCACGGCATTGATGCCATCGACGCTGCCTTCCACGGCGGCATGCACAGCCTCGATCCGCTTGGCGATATCCTCGGTCGCGTTGCGGGTCTGGTTGGACAGGCTTTTCACCTCCGACGCGACCACGGCAAAGCCCTTGCCGGCATCACCGGCGCGCGCGGCCTCAATCGTGGCATTCAGGGCCAGAAGGTTGGTCTGCTCCGCGATCTCGGCAATCAGGCCCACGACGGCGCGGATTTCGCCCGTCGCTTCCGACATGCGGGAAACGGCTCCTTGGGCGTCGCGGGCGCTGGCGACGGCACGGGCCACTACCTGATTGGACAGGCTGGCCTGCCGGGCGATCTCGGTTCCCGAAACCCCCAGCTCCTCTGTCGCGGCGGCCACGTTCTGGGCATTGGCAGAGGTCTGTTCGGCGACCGAGGACAGCAGCACGGCGTTCTCCCGGACCGACCCGATGGCATGGCTCAACTGATCCATGCCACCCACCACGCGCTGACAGCTCTGTTCCACACCCTGCCAGGTGGCAATCAGGTCGGTTTCGATGGCGTCGCAGGTTTCCAGCAGGCGCTGGCGCGTCTCGGCCCGTGACTTAGCCTCCGCTACCTGCCGTTCCTCCCGCGAGAAAGCCAGTTTGGCGCGGGTGGCGCGCAACTGCCCGAACACGCCCGTGAATTCCCGTGCGTCGGGCATGTCGATGGGCTGATCCATGCGGCCCGCCGCGATGGCTTCGAAGGCGGCGCGCATCCCGGCCATGGGCCTGCGGATGGTCATCAGCAGCCACAGACCGGCAGCGATGGTGACAGCCAGTCCCAGGGCACCGATGATCCATTGCTCCAGCAGCAGGGTGCCATGCTCCCTTTCACTCTCCGCCAGGGCTTCCGGCCCGTGGGCCAGCTGGATTTCGGCCAACTGGCTGATAATGTCGGAGACGGGGTCGATGGTCTGGTAAAGCTTCTCCTTCACCAACTGGTCCAGGGCGGCGCGGTCCTGCGCCTTCATGGCGGCCTGCAGGGCATCCACAGTGCGATCAGCAGCCCCCAGCAGCGGTGTCACCCTGGCGATCAGGGCCCGTTCATCATCATCCATGTCCGACCCGGTGAAATCCGCCCATTCGCGGCGGATATCGGCATGGGCCTTGTCGATGGATTTGATGCCTTCTTCCCAGGTGAAGTTGCCGTTGCGGACCTTGTGCGAGGCGTCGACGATGAAGACGGCGTAGGCGTCCGACACGATCTTCAGCCGGCGCATATGCACCACGGCCTCCTCGTTCAGATGCGCGATACGTTCGTGCCCGTCATCGGCGGCCTTCATGCCCATGCCGCCAATCACCAGCTGCAGCAACAGCATCAGCGTGAAGACCACGACCAGCCGTCCGCGCACGGAATTGAGCCAGTGCCGGGCCGTGGCCAGCAGGCCCGTCGCCTGCACACTGCCGCCCCGCACCTGACGGTTTCCGGCGTTGCCGCTGCGCATCGTCCCGTAAAGACTTTCCGCCATGGCGACATCGGCCCGCGACGGCTTCGACCGGATGGAGATGTAGCCCGTGACCTGCCCATCCTCCAGCATCGGGGTGACATTGGCCCGGACCCAGTAATGGTCCCCGTTCTTGCACCGGTTCTTGACCAACCCTTCCCAGGGCCGGCCCGCCTTCACGGTGGCCCAAAGGTCGGCAAAGGCCTCCTTCGGCATCTCGGGATGGCGGATGACATTGTGCGGCGCGCCCAGCAGTTCCTGTTCGGAAAAGCCGCTGATGGCGATGAAGGCATCATTGACGAAGGTGATGCGGCCGCTGGTATCGGTCTTCGACACCAACAGGTCGCCATCCGTCATCTCCACTTCCCGGTTCGTGACGGGACCATTGCTGCGCATGCCGGCTCCATGGGGGCAAATTTCCGGATGGGCGACAGCTTGGTTCCAAGTGGATACGAAGAAAAATGGTTCGGATACAAAATCAAACCGCTTCAGCTTCGATATCATCAAACCAAAGGACCGCATCGCGGGGTATGATTTTCGATATCAAGTCACGTTTCAGCCATCGTGATTTCCACAATGACTATCGGTGACATGCGTATGCTGAAATTTACGGCATTTTATTAAACAGGCTATGCAGTCAATCCTATCCAGTTGGATAGTTCATAAGTGCTAATCACCCCAGCAACCGGGCCAGTACGGCGTTCAACCGCTCCCGCCCGTCGATTGTGGCGGCCAGAACGGACCCGCGCTGTTCCAGCATGCCGTGACGGATAAGGCCGTCCAGGCGGGATGGATTGATCCAGTCCGTCAGCGGCTTGCCCGTTTCCGCGGTGAGCCGTTCCAGCGACACGCCTTCCGACAGGCGCAGACCCATCATCAGCATCTCGGTCAGCCGGTCGGCATCCGCCACCGCTTCAAACGGCTTGGCGCCGGTGCCCTTGGCCAGCGTCCGCTCCAGCCAGATCTCCGGCGCGCGGTGGGTGCGGGTGGCGACCTTGCCCTGGCCGGGCAGGGTCAGGCGGCCATGTGCGCCTGGCCCGATGCCGACATAATCGCCATAGCGCCAGTAGGTCAGGTTGTGGCGGCTTTCCTCGCCCGGTCGCGCATGGTTCGACACTTCATAGGCGGGCAGGCCGGCGGCGTTCAGCACCTCCTGCGTGGCCGCATAAAGCTCTCCCTGCACCTCCTCCTCCGGCAGGACCAGCTCGCCGCGCGCATGCAGGGTGTGAAACTGCGTGCCCTCCTCGATGGTCAACTGATAGAGCGACAGATGCCCGACGGCATGGTCCAGGGCGCGCGACAGTTCCTCCCGCCAGGTCGCCACGGTCTGGCCCGGCCGGGCATAGATCAGGTCGAAGCTGTAGCGGGGGAAAATGGCGCGAGCCAGCCCGATGGCGGTCAGTGCCTCATCCGCCGAATGCCGGCGGCCCAGGGCCTTCAGGTCCGCCTCGTTCAGGGCTTGGATACCCAGGCTGACGCGGTTGACGCCAGCGGCACGGAAGGCGCGGAACTTGTCGGCCTCCACGCTGGTCGGGTTGGCCTCCAGCGTCACTTCCGTCCCGGTGGGAAGGCCCCAGCGCTCATCCGCCCGCTTCAGAATGGCTTCCACGGTGGAGGGGGGCATCAGCGACGGGGTGCCGCCGCCGAAGAAGACGGAAGTCAGGGTGCGGCCCGGTGTCAGATCGGCGAAATGATCCAGCTCCCGCAGCATGGCCTCGGCCCAGCGCGGCTGATCCACCTTTTCCCGGACATGGGAGTTGAAGTCGCAGTAAGGGCATTTGGACGCGCAGAACGGCCAATGCACATACAGCGCGAAACCCGGATCGGGCGGGGTACGCATCAACATACTTCCTATTCCAGCACTTTGGCCTCGAACCCGCAAAGATCACGGACGATGCAGGCGGGGCAATCCGGCTTGCGCGCCTTGCAGACATAACGCCCGTGCAGGATCAGCCAATGGTGCGCGTTCAGGCGCCAGGTCTTGGGCACGCGCTTCAGCAAACCCTGCTCCACCGCATCGACATCTTTGCCGGGCGCCAGACCGGTGCGGTTGGACACGCGGAAAATATGGGTATCGACGGCGATGGTCGGCTCCCCAAAGGCGGTGTTCAGGACAACGTTCGCCGTCTTGCGCCCCACGCCGGGCAGTTCCTCCAGATCCTCCCGCCGTCTCGGCACCTCGCCGCCATGCTTGGCCAAAAGGATTTCCGACAGCTTGATGGTGTTGGCGGCCTTGTTCTTATAAAGGCCGATGGTCTTGATATGGTCGCGCACCACCGCCTCGCCCAGGGCCACCATGGCCGCCGGATTGTCGGCCTTTTCGAACAGCGCGCGGGTCGCCTTGTTGACGCCGACATCGGTTGCCTGGGCCGACAGCACGACGGCCACAAGCAATGTATAGGGGTTGGAATATTCCAGCTCCGTCTTCGGTTCCGGATTGGCTTCCGACAGGCGGCGGAAGAATTCGTCGATGGCGGCGCGCTTCAATTGGGGGCATCCGGGCGGGGGCAGGGGTGACGCTTAACATAGTCGGCGGGACAGCCTGTCGCAATCGCCCCACCTTGCCCCGTACACGTCCGCACCCTATCGTCTATGCCATGAATGATGCGGTCGCCCCATCAACCGATGGCACGGTCCTGTTCCGGGCCGTGATCCATCCCCATCGCAGCCTGAGCACGGCGGGGTTCCGCCGCCTGATGGTTTGCGTCGGCGCCTTGAGCCTGGGGGCCGGTGCCGCCTTCTACCTGTCGGGCGCCTGGCCCATCATCGGCTTCATGGGGGTGGATGTCGTCCTCCTTTACTGGGCGTTCAAGGCCAGCTACCGCAGCGCCAGCGCGTGTGAGACGGTGGAGCTGACCGACAGGGCGCTGACGGTGGAACGCATCGACCCGTCGAACCGGCGGCAGGTCTGGACCCTGGCGCCCGGCTGGCTGCGCGTGCATCTGGATGAACCGCCGCGGCCCGGCAGCCAGATCACCCTGGCCAGCCATGGACGGCATCTGGTGGTGGGCAGTTACCTGTCACCCGACGAACGCCGGGACTTTGCCGATGCCCTGCGCAACGCACTGGAACGCTGGCGCGGGGGAAGGTAGCGCTGGCGCGGCGTCAGGTGATGGCGTCCAGCTGATCATCCGACAGGTAGCCCGGCACGACGGTGACGGGGATACGCAGGCTGCCCGACATCTGCCCCACCACGAAGCTGATCAGCGGCCCCGGCCCGCCGCGTCCGGTGCCGGCGGCCAGCACCAGGATGGAGATGCTGGGTTCCTCCTGGATCAGCTTCATCAGCTGCTCGCTGGCCTGCCCGTCGCGGATATAGAGCATGGGCATGGAGCCGGCGATATCCACCACCTCCTTGGCCAGCCGCTGCATCAGCTGTTCGGCTTCTTCCCGCTGCTCCTGCTTCATCAATTCCTCGATGGCGCCCCAATGCTGCAGCTCCGACGGCGGGATGACATGCAGCAGGGCGACGCGGCCCCCCGTGGTGCGGGCGCGGCGGGCGGCGTAATGCAGGGCGACGGTCATTTCCTCCGTCTCGTCCACGACGACCAGGAAGATACGGGTCTTGTCGGTCATGGTTGCCTCCCCCCGAAGGCCATTATGATTTGCGGAAGACGATCCCGGCCAGCCAGCCCGATGTCACGGCCAGCATGATGCCCAGGATGGCGTAGAAAACAGAATTGCGCTGTGCAAATTCAAACACATTGGCGGAGAAGCCGATCTTGGAGACCAGCAGCGGCGTGGTCTGCGCGCTGACCACATCGCCGTCGCGGATCAGGAAGACCGACGCGGTATAGGTGCCGGTGGCCACATTGGCCGGAAAGAAGATGCGGGTGCGGAACAGGCGCTGACCCAGGAAGGAAACCTCCCCCACCTCGGTCGTGTATAACCCCGCCCGCTGCTTGTTGCGGATCAGGGCGGCGCGGAATTCGGCCAGTTTTTCGGGCGGCAGCTTGGCCTTTTCCGGAAGCAGCCGGACATAATCCAGCCCGATCTCATGCCGTTGCAGCACGGTCGGCGGCACCACGCCATCCAGCGGGGCCGTCACCGCGACATTGTAATAGGCGGGCACGCGGGCGAAGGCCACATCCTCCACATTCATCCAGATGCCGGCCACGCGGTCCTTGCGCCGCACCGTCACCTCGCCCTCCGGCCCCTGCACCACGACCGCGACATCGCCATCCCCGTCCACGGCGCCGAACAGCACCACATCGGTGCCCGTGAAGCCCGTGGTGATGGCGATCAGGTGGCTGGACAGATCGGCGACCAGCGATTGTGCCCAGGCGGGCCGTGCCGCCTGCCACAGGCAGAACCCGGCCAGCAGCGCCAAGGGCAGGGCCAGAAGGCGTCGGTGGCGGCGGGTCATGTCATCACCGGCAGGGTGATGGAGAACAGATCCTCCGGTCGCACGATCAGGTCCACGGCCAGCTTCACGGCCACGGCCAGCACCATCAGGGCCAGCAAGGCCCGCGCCTGCTCACCCCGCAGCTTGGCCCCGGCGCGGGTCCCGAACTGTGCCCCGATCACCCCGCCGACCAGCAGCAGCAGGGCCAGCACGATATCGACCGTCTGGTTGCCCACGGCCTGCAGGAAGGCGGCCAGACCCGTGGTGAAGATGATCTGGAACAGCGAGGTGCCGGCCACCAGGGCGGTGGGCATGCCCAGGATATAGATCATGGCCGGCACCAGCAGGAACCCGCCGCCGATACCCATGATCGCCACCAGCACCCCGCCGACAAAGCCGATGAAGGCCGGCAGCAAGGCGGAGATATAAAGGCGGGAACGCGGAAACCGCATCTTGAAGGGCAGGCCGTGCAGCCAGGTATGGTGATGCAGCTTGGACCGCACCGGCACGCCGCGCCCCTTCACGATGGCCCGCACGCTTTCCGTCAGCATCAGGGAACTGACGGTGCCCAGGAACAGCACATAGGAGAGCGAGATGACGAGGTCGATATGGCCCAGCTTCTGCAACAGGCCGAACAGCCAGACGCCCAGCCCGGTGCCGATGGCACCGCCGATCAGCATGACGCCGCCCAGCTTCACATCGACATTGTTGCGCCGCCAATGGGCCAGCACACCGGAAACCGAAGCGCCCACCAGCTGATTGGCCTGGGTGCCCACGGCGACGGCGGGTGGCACGCCGATGAAGATCAGCAAGGGCGTCATGAGAAAGCCGCCGCCCACCCCGAACAGACCCGACAGGAACCCTACGCCCCCGCCCAGCATCAAGATCAACAGGGCGTTGACCGAGATTTCGGCAATGGGAAGATAAATCTGCATGATCCCGGAAGATCCCTTGGCGAGGGCGGGTGGCAACGGCCCAGCCATGCTACTGACTTTCACGGGCAGGGGGAAGCAAATGCATTCCCCGCCAAGGCTATTCGGAGCAGCGATCCATCGTACTCCGGGCGCTATGCAACATCATGAAACAGAAAATCAGGGGGTGTTGCATGGCTTGAACCGGATCAGTGAAAGGAAATAAAACCTATCATGATTGCGATACCCGCGCCAGAATGATACGGGCCGCCTGTTCCAGCCGTTCAGGTTCCATACCGGTGCGGTGGCCGCGATCTTCGGGTTTCAGCCCGTCGGGGAAGGGTGGGACATGGATGAAGCCGGCGGGCAGGCCGGGCTGCCAATGGCGCATCCCGAAGAACAGGTGATTGCAGATATAGCCGCCGGCATCGCGGCTGGCTTTCACGGGAAAGCCGCCCGCATCCAGATCATCGATGATGGCGTCCAGCGGCAGGGACGACCAATAGCCCATGGGGCCGTCCGCAGCGATGGGCCGGTTGCGGCGGACCACACCGTCATTGTCGGGGGCGGTCGCGTCATCCAGGTTCAGGGCCAGCCGTTCCGGGCGGATCAGGTCGGTGTCATAGGCAAGGCCGAACATCACCACGGCATCGGGCCGGTATTCGGCCACGGCGTCCTTCAATGCCGGGACCGCCCCGGAAAAGGTGACGGGCAGTCGAACGCCCGTCACATCTGCCCCGGCGACATTGGCCCCGTTCAGCCGTTCCGCCAGCCAGGCCGTGGGGTTCACGGCGTGGCCCAGAAAGGGTGCGAAGCCCGTGACCAGGATGCGCGGCATGCCGGATCAGAGACCCAGCTCGGTCAATGCCGACAGCAGGTCGCGCGGCTGCGCGAAGCCGGTATGGCCCGACTGGTCCGGCGCGCCGATGACCAGCAGCCGTTCCGCCGCCGCCGACACGCCCAGCTTGCCGGCATGGGCGTTCATGTCGTCGCGCGACGGCAGCTTGTCGATGCTGCCATGGCCATAGACCAGCAGCGGCAGTACCTTGGTGCCCGGCTGCTGCTGTTCGACCAGGGCGGACGCGGCCAGCAGGGCGCGCCAGCAGGGGGTACGCGTCGCTGCCGGCTTGTCCCCGTCGGCGGGAGCGGCCATGTCGGCGGCATCCGCACCCAGGGCCCAGGTGCGGCCACACAGATCCTCGGTCGCCAGCAGGGCGGTGATCGGGGTGCCGGCGCGGGTGGCCGTGGCAACCGCCACGATGCCGGAACCCTTTGCCACCTGCGGCGACCGCACCGTCTGATCGAAGGTGCGCGACAGGGTGGACAGAACCGCTTCCACCGTCTGCGACAATGCCTTGTCGCCGGCGGGCAGCGACAGGCGGTGCCAGGCGCCGAACACCAGGGCGGCCACGTCCGCCTGCGCCGGGGCGGCGGCCACGGGTGCGGGGGGAACGGCGGGGGCAGCCGGGGCCGGCGCCTCGGCGGCGGGCTGATCCTCCAGCGCCTTCAGGCGGCGTTCCAGATCGGCCAGGGCCTGACCGCTGGCGGGCGTCGGACGGTTTTCCAATGCGGCCAGACGGCGCGACAGCTCGGCCAGGGCGGGGCCATGGTCGGGGGTGGCGGGCGCTGCCGCCACCGGTGCGGCGGCGGGTGCGGCATCACCGGGCGTGCCCTTGCGGACATCGCTGCGGATATCGCGGACATCCAATTGCAGGTCGCGGACGGCGCCCACGACCCGCAGGATGCTGTCATGGACTTGGCTGATGATGGCTTCGAACTGATCATGGCCGACAAAGCCGCCGGTGGGCATGGGCAGGTTCGGGCCTTCGCCCCCCTGCGCCATGGTCTGGCGCGCCGCCGCGATCCAGCTTTCCAGGCCGGCGACGCGGTTCAGCAGCTCCGACCCCGACTTGGCGACGCGGTCCAGTTCTTCTGGATAGCGGGTCACCTGCTGGCTGACCACACCGGTCAGATGGGCCAGACGTTCGCGCAGCTCCTGGATGCTCTGCCCCAGGGCGTTGATCTTCATCGTTTCGGGCAGCTGCACCACGGCGGAATGCATGGCGGCCAGGTCGGAGCGGAAATCACGCAGGCGCGAGCCGACATGGTGAGCCAGATCGCGGACGATGGTTTCCGCGTAATCGAACGGATCGACGCTGTCCTGCACTTCCCCGGTCAGGGGTGCGCCTGTGGCCCCCGTCTCCACCGGCTTGCGCGCGTCGGTGGTGTCGCTGGACGGCATGCTCATGGGGCGGCCTCGCTGGAGGAGAAAGTGTCGTTCAAGGATGCCAGCAGACGGGCGCGGCGTGCCTCCGCATCCTGGCGGTCCAGGCGGGGCAGGCCTGCGGGTTCCGATGGCGGCGGGGCCACCGGTGCCTGGGCAGGACGCGTCGTTTCGGCCTGAACCTTGGCGGGTTCGGGCCGCGCTGGTTCCACCGGTGCCGTTGCCGCTGCCGGGGTTGGCGCCGGCGCCGGCGTTTTCGGTGCTGCGGCCACGGGCTCCGGCACCTTTGCGGTCGCAGCGGGTGTGGGCTCCACCGGCTTCGGCTCCACGGGCTTGACGTCCGGAAGCTTGAACGCGGCGGGTTTGGGTTCCGGGGCCTTCGCCTCGGGCACCCTTACCTCCACCGGCTTGGTTTCCGCCGGTTTCGGTTCCGTCGCCTTTACATCCGCCAGGGCGGGCGCGGAAACGACCGGCGCCTTGGGCGGCACGGGCGTGGGCACCAGGGGCTTGGCGGGGGCCGGGGGAATGGGTTTGGACACCAGCGGCGGTGCCGTGGTCAGGCTGGGCGCGCCGGGACCGGGCGGGGCCGGGTTGGCAGAACCCAGGCTGGGCACCAACGGTACCGGTCCCTCACCGGCGCGCGGCAGCAGCGAAGTCAGGGGCGGCAGGATGGGGGCGTTGGGCGGCACCAGCGGCGCACTGCGGCTGGCCGGTTCCGGAATGGCACCACCCGCCAGATCAGTCAGCAGCTTGCGCAAGGCGGCGGCCTTGGCGCCCTTCAATATCTCGCTGCGGGCCTGGGCGCGCTGGATCAGGCCGGGTTCGGCGGACAGCTGCAGGAAATTCACCTGATCCGCCGTCAGGCTTTCCAGCCGCCAGGTCAGATCATCCAGCACATCCTGACCGGTCACGAATCGGTTCAGCGACTCGATGGTTCCAGTCACCACGGTCGCATCGCGAACAGCGCGGGAGGAGAAGACGGGGCTTTTGCCCGGCCCGCCGGGAAGGGCATGGGCCTCCAGGCTGGACATCTGCAAATCCAGCTCAGCGGGATGGTCGGCGACCGGGGGCGCATCGGTTTCCGTCTCCGCGACCACCGGCGGGGCCGGGACGGGGCGGGGCGGTTCTGAACGTTGCCCGGTCAGACGACGAAGAAGGGAGCCTAGCATCGCGCACTCCGCCATCCCCGGTCAGAGGACGGACCCATAGCACCGGCCACCGGCGATGCGCCCGGCGCATCCGGCAAAGTGGCTGGCACAAAGCATTCGATCCACATGGTCCGGGCAAACTCCGAGCCTGAACATTCTTTTGCCATTATCGTTATCACGTCCCAGGCGCCCGACGCAATTTCGCTGCGGATCAATAAGCTAGGTCCTTTGTCGCTTTTGATCAACGCCGGTGCAAACGCGGTACCTCCGACGCTGAATTCCGCTGTTGCCAGTTCGGATACGTCCACGGCATGCTGTTTCCTGCCCTTGTCTTTTGACTCAGCGCAATTACCGGCAAACCTCAACGCAATATTAACCTGTACGCACCTATGTGATCCCTCGCACCGACGGGTGTTACGTCATCTGCTTTTCTCTTTTTCCGGCTTTTCCCTTTCCCTGAACATTGGTCCTGATCCTGATGCTGGTCCCTCCCGTCCATGGATGGCACGCCCCACAGTCGCTGATCGCGGCGGGTGGCGACGCATCCGGGGAACGTCTGGATCTGGTGCAGCCGCATGGCTGGCTGATGGTGCTGGACGCCGGTGACCGCCGGCTGGTGCAGGCGGGCGCCAATCTGCCGGCCTTGCTGGGCATGCCGGTGGAACAGGCGCTGGGCCGGACGGTTGCGGATCTGCTGGGTCCCATTGCGGCGCGGGCGCTGGACCGTGCCATTGCCCAGGCCGGGGCCGATGCCATCGGGCCGGTGCCGTTGCGCGTGGATCGCGGCGGGCAAAAGCTGCGCCTGATCGCCCATGGCCATTGGGATGCGGGCGGCCTGGTCCTGGAGATGGAGCCGGCAAGCCCGCTGGGCGATGCCGGCATGATCAATGCCGGCTTTGGTGCGGCCATCCGCCGGTACCGTCATATCGGGGATATCGGTGATCTGGCCCAATCGGTGGTGCAGGATCTGCGCCGCCTGACCGGTTACGACCGGGCGCTGTTCGTGCGGATGGTGGAACAGGGGCCGGTGCAGGTGCTGGCCACCGCCACGGCACCGGGTGCCGATGCGGGCGCCGATATCGGCTTCGTGCCGCTGCGACCGCTGGAAACCTCGCTGCTGGAACTGAACCGGGCCCGTGTCGTGTTTGACATGCAGGCAGAGCCGGTGCCGCTGGTGCCCGCTGTCAACCCGCAGACGGGTGTGCCCGTCGATCTCAGCCGTGCCAGCCTGCGCCAGCCCACCCGCCTGTTCCAGGGCCATGCCCTGCGCCGCGATGTGCGCGGTGTGCTGGCCGTGACCTTGCTGGTTGGCGGGCGGCTGTGGGGCTATCTCTGGTGCGAAAGCAATGATGCCTATGCGGTCAGCCCCTCCATCCGCGCCTTGTGCGAGGCGTTGGGAGAGATCGTGGCGGCGCAGGTCGCCGCCCTGGATGAACGCGCTGCCGTGGCCGCGCGCACGCTGGCCGCACGCGGGCTGACCCGGCTGGGCCGGCTGCTGCGCCAGGGTGTGCAGCTGACCGACGGTCTGATCGCAGCCTATCCCGTGATCCGGGAGGTGCTGCCCCATGACGGGGCCGTCGCCGGGATCGAGGGCAGCCATTGGGCCAGCCATGATCTGGCCCCCCTGTCCCACTGGCAAGAACAGTTGGGACGGGAGGGTGCGGCACGGCGCGAAGGCATCGTCTGGCGCGGTGCCGTTCTGGGCATCGATGTGCCGGACGGGATCGTCGTGCTGCTGCGCGGGGCCGGGCAGGGGTGGAGCCATGGTGAGCTGGAGGTGGCGCAGGAGCTGCACCACCTGCTGGCCGAACGGCAGGCCGAGATCTATCGCCGCCGGACGGAACAGCAGCTGCACGTCATGGCCAATTTCGACCGGGTGACGGGCCTGCCCAACCGCACCCATTTGCTGCATGCCCTGCAGCAGGCGCTGGGCGTGGAGACGGAGATTGCCGTCACCGTCATCGGCCTGGACCGATTCCGCGCCCTGAAGGCAACGCTGGGCGAGGAGGATGCCCATGCCCTGCTGGCCGCCGTGGGCCGCCGGCTGCGCGATTGTCTGCCGGCGGATGATCTTCTGGGCCGCATCGACACGGGCGAGTTCGCCGTCCTGTCCTTCGATCAGGAGGCAGGGCGCGTCGATGATCTGGCCCATGCCGTGCGTGACGCCCTGCGCGCGCCACTGTTGGTGTCCGGGCGTGAAATGTTCGTGACGGCCAGCCTGGGCGTGGTGCCCAGTGCCGAGGGCGGGGGCGACGCCGCCGCCCTGCTGCGCGATGCGGAGATTGCCAGCGCGGAGGCCGAGGCGGCGGGTGGTGGGGGCCGGCGCGTATTCGACGCGGCCATGCGGGCGCGGCTGACCGAACGCCATGTCATCTATGACAAGCTGCGCCAGGCCATCTATTTCACCAACGGTGTCCGGCCCGTGTTCCAGCCCATCGTGCGGCTGGCCGATGGCGAGCTGGCGGGGTTTGAGGCGCTGGCCCGCTGGACCGATGCCGAACACGGCCCCATCCCGCCCACCACCTTTGTGGCGGTGGCGGAGGAAACGGGCCTGATCGTGCCGCTGGGCAACCATATATTGGTGCAGTCCTGTCGCCAGATCGCGAAATGGAACCGGGGCCGGGCCGATAACCCGCTCTATGTCTCCGTCAACCTGTCGCCTTATCAGCTCGACCCCTCGCGCTTGGATATCGTGCGCTGGGTGACGGGTGTGCTGGAGATGACAGAATGCCGGCCGGAATGGCTGCGCCTGGAAATCACCGAAAGCGGGCTGATCGGGCAGGGGGGAGAGGCCATCGCCATCCTGAAGGGCCTGCGCGATCTGGGCATCGGGCTGGCCATCGATGATTTCGGCACGGGCTATTCCTCGCTGGCCTATCTTCAGAACCTGCCGGTGGATACGATCAAGATCGACCGCAGCTTCGTGACCGCCATGTCGCGCGATGACAAGGGCAAGGCCCTGGTCAGCGCCATCCTGCATATTGCCGGCATCATGGAATTCGGCGTCATCGCCGAAGGGGTGGAGACGGAAGGGCAGGAGGCGCTGCTGCGGCAGATGGGCTGTGACCGGGCGCAGGGTTACCTGTTCGCCAAACCGCTGGAGGCCGACATGGCCACGGCGCTGGTTCATCATGCCATCGCCATGCCGGGGCAGGCCGTGGCCGACCTGCGGACATTGCGGGCCGGGCGCTGGGGCTGATCGTTCTGCGCTGGATCAAATCAGCGCAGGAACCGTTGGCAGCGGTGTGAAAACCGCAGGTCCCATGCTACATAGGGACCATCATGCATCGTTTCGCCAATCCCGCCCGTTTCCTGCGTCTGGCCGCCCTGATCCTGCCCTGGGTCTCGGTCCTGTCCGCCATCCTGTTCGCTGCCGGGTTGTATCTGGCGCTGTTCGCCAGTCCCGGCGATTACCAGCAGGGCGACACGGTGCGCATCATGTATATCCATGTGCCCGCCGCCTGGATGGCCATGTTCGCCTATAGCTCCATGGCGGTCGCGGCGGCCTGTGCGCTCGTCTGGCGCCATCCGCTGGCGGAGGTCTATTCCAAGGCCGCGGCGCCGCTGGGCGCGGGCTTCACCCTGCTGTGCCTGGTCACGGGCAGCCTGTGGGGGGAGCCGATGTGGGGCACCTGGTGGGTGTGGGATGCGCGCCTGACATCGGTCCTGATCCTGTTCTTCCTGTATCTGGGCTATATGGCGCTGGTCGATGCCTTTGATGATCCGCAGCGCGGGCACCGGGCCGGGTCGATCCTGCTGCTGGTGGGTGCCATCAATGTGCCCATCATCAAATTCTCCGTCGACTGGTGGAACACGCTGCATCAGCCGGCATCGGTTCTGCGCATGGACGGGCCGGCCATCCATGGTGACATGCTGTGGCCGCTGCTGATCCTGGCGCTGGCCTTCAAGACCTATTTCGCGGCGACCGTCATTCTGCGCATGCGGGCCGAACTGGCGGAACGCAAGATCCAGACCCTGCGTCTGACCCAGGCCGGGGGGGTGTGACAGGATGGCCGACTTTTTCCACATGGGCGGATACGCCATCTATGTCTGGTCCAGCTATGGTCTGGCGCTGCTGGTCCTGGTGGGCCTGCTGCTGGCCAGCCTGGGCACACTGCGCCGCAAGGAACGCCTGCTGCGCAGCCTGGAACAGACATTGCCGCGCCGCCGCCGCCGGGCCGGGGCCGGCGACGCGGGTGGGGAGGAAACGCCATGATGACGCGCAAGAAGCGCCGTCTCTATATGCTGCTGCTGGCGCTGGCCGGTCTTGGCACCGCCACGGCCCTGACCCTGACCGCGTTTGAAGAGAATGTGGCTTTCTTCTTCTCCCCCTCCGATCTGGTGACCAAACCGCCGGGCGACAAGCGGGTGCGGGTCGGCGGGCTGGTCGAAGGCGGGTCGGTGGTGAAGGTCGATGACGGTGTCTCCACCCGCTTCACCATTACCGATACGGCCCATTCCGTGACCATCACCACCGACCGCCCCCTGCCCGACCTGTTTCGTGAGGGGCAAGGCGTGCTGGTCGAAGGGCGCATGGGGTCCGACGGCGTCTTCGTGGCGTCGGAGGTGCTGGCCAAGCATGACGAGAAATACATGCCCAAGGAAGTGGCCGACGCCCTGAAGGCATCGGGCCAGTTCAAGCCGGAATTGCCGGGCAAGCCGGTCTATGAGGCGGGGAAGTAACAGCGTAGGTCAGGTCGAGGGCGACGCCCGAGCCCTGACAGTGCAGGATTAAGAGCCTTATTGATAGGATGGTGGTGGGCGATGAAGCAGCACCGATATCGCTTGAGCGCAGGCATGGACGCCAATACCCGCAAGGGTCGGGCGCTGGCCGATAGCATCGATGCCGCTGCCGCTGAGGGTGCCATCACCGGCCCCGTGCCTGTTGCCCAACTTGCAGAGATCATGCGGCGGCTTGACGCGGAATGGGATGCTGCCGACGAGTTGGATCGTCGCATGTCTGACATTGCCGGTCGTGGAACTGTGGCGTTTGCCCGGTGAGCGGCATCGATACGGAACCTGCATTACCACTAAATTTGTACCCTGCTGCGGTACAGGATCTGGTGGATATTTTACGCGAAAGCCGCAGTCAATTCGGCACCCATGTTGCGCGGCAAAGTCGTGATCGGTTGTATGCTCGCTGCGAAGCAATCAGAAAAGGTTTGGAGAAGGGACACCAGCGTGCCGATGTTCTGCCCCGAAACCCGACACGATTTGCCAATGAAGCGCCTTGGGTCATCGCGTTCGACCCACAGAGCCGAAATGTTTATCGCATCATTCATGGACACCGACACATGCCTTCATTGTTCGGTCGCTCCCGGAGCAAGTAGGAACACCTGACCATGATCCCCGAGATCGGACATTACGCCCTGGTTCTGGCCCTGCTGCTGGCGGTGGCGCAGTCGGTGATGCCGCTGGTGGGGGCGGCCCGGCGGGATGTGGCCTGGATGGAGACGGGGCGGATGGCGGCGTTCGCGCAGCTGGCCGCCATCACCATTTCGTTCGCGGCCCTGATGCAGGCGCATGTCGTTTCCGACTTCTCCGTTCTGAACGTGGTGAATAACAGCCACAGCCTGAAACCCATGCTGTACAAGGTGGCGGGCGTCTGGGGCAACCATGAAGGGTCCATGCTGCTCTGGGTCTTCATGCTGGCCCTGTTCGGGGCGGCGGTGGCCGGGTTCGGGCGCAATATTCCGCCGACGCTGAAGGCCCGTGTGCTGGGCGTGCAGGGCCTGATCGGGGTCGGGTTCCTGCTGTTCATCCTGATGACCAGCAATCCGTTCGCCCGCGTCTATCCGGCGCCGTTCGACGGCAATGACCTGAACCCGCTGTTGCAGGACCCGGGTCTGGCCTTCCACCCGCCCTTCCTCTATCTGGGCTATGTCGGTTTCTCCGTCGCCTTCTCCTTTGCGGTCGGCGCCTTGATTGAGGGGCGGGTCGATCCCGCCTGGGGCCGCTGGGTGCGGCCCTGGACGCTGGTGGCCTGGACCTCGCTGACCATGGGCATCGCCATGGGCTCCTGGTGGGCCTATTATGAGTTGGGCTGGGGCGGCTGGTGGATGTGGGACCCGGTGGAAAACGCCTCCCTGATGCCCTGGCTGGCCGGGACCGCCCTGCTGCATTCCGCCATCGTGGTGGAAAAGCGGGACGCGCTGAAAACCTGGACCATCCTGCTGGCCATCCTCACCTTCTCGCTCTCGCTGCTGGGCACCTTCCTGGTGCGCTCAGGCGTGCTGACGTCGGTCCATGCCTTTGCCGTTGATCCGCAGCGCGGGGTGGCGGTGCTGGGCCTGCTGATCCTGGCCACGGGCGGCGGGCTGCTGCTGTTCGCGTTGCGGGCGCATGTGCTTAAGATCGGCGGGCTGTTCGCGCCGCTCAGCCGTGAGGGCGCGCTGGTCATGAACAATCTGCTGCTGTCGGTATCGGCGGCGGTGGTGCTGATCGGCACGTTGATGCCGCTGCTGCTGGATGCGTTCGGGCACAAGATTTCGGTGGGCGCGCCCTATTACAATTTCATCACGCCCTTCCTGACCATCCCGCTGATCCTGGTGATGGCGCTGGGCCCGTTCATGCCGTGGAAGCGGGCGGATCTGCCGGGCGTGCTGTCGCGCATGTGGGTGGTGGCGCTGCTGACGCTGGTGTCGGTGATGCTGGCTTTGTGGCTGGCGGGCGTGAAGCCGGTAATGGCGCTGGTCGGCATCGCCATGGCCGCCTGGGCCGGGTTCGGCGCCCTGTGGGAAGTGGCCGACCGTGTGAAGCTGTTCCGGGTGCCGCTGGCCGACAGCCTGTCCCGCGCCAGGGGTCTGCCGCTGGGCGCCTGGGGCACGGCGGTGGCGCATGCCGGCATGGGCACCGCCATTGCCGGCATGGTGGGCACCAGTTTCTGGCTGGCCGAAGATGTGCGGGTGATGAAGCTGGGCGACAAGGCCAGCATCGCCGGCTACGAACTGGTCCTGGACAAGGTCGAGGACCTGAATGTCGCCAATTACCGCACGGAAATGGGCCATTTCAGCGTCAGCCGCGATGGCGCCCCCGTTGCCCGGATGAAGGCGGAGCGCCGCTGGTATCCGGTGGCCAAGATGCAGACGACGGAAGCCGCCATTCACACCACCTTCTATTCCGATCTGTATGTGGTGCTGGGGGAGGAGAACGGGGCCGGCGGCGGCTGGGTGGTCCGGCTGTACCACCATCCGCTGGTGCCCTGGATCTGGATCGGGTCGCTGGTCATGGTGCTGGGCGGCTGTCTCAGCCTGTCTGACCGGCGGTTGCGGGTGGGGGTTCCGTCCCGCCGCGCGGCCCCCGTCTCTCCCGCCCTGCAACCCGCCGAATAAGAGCATCAGCATGAGCGCCGTTACCCGTCACCGCCTGCTGCTGCTGTTGCCGCTGGCTGTCTTCCTGATCCTGGGTGGCTATTTCGCGCTGGGCCTGACCCGCGACCCGTCGATCCTGCCCTCCATGCTGATCGACAAGCCGGCACCGGTCTTCGCCCTGCCGGGCCTGTCGGAGGGGGAGAAGGGCCTGTCCAACGCCGACCTGACGGGCAAGGTGCAGCTGATCAATGTCTTCGCCAGCTGGTGCGCGCCCTGCCGCGTGGAACATCCGCTGCTGATGCGGCTGGCCAATGAGCAGGGCGTGACCATCCACGCCATCAATTACAAGGACAAGCCGGACGCCGCGAAGGCCTTCCTGGCGCAGATGGGCAACCCCTATACCGCCATCGGTGCCGACAAGGATGGGCGTGTGGCCATCGATTTCGGCGTCTATGGCGTGCCGGAAACCTATGTCATCGACCGCCAGGGCCGCGTGCGCTATCGCCATGTCGGGCCGCTGATGCCGTTCGACGTGGAAGAGAAGATCCTGCCCATGATCCGGGAGCTGTCGAAATGAGGGGATGGCTTGGGTGGTTTTCTCCACTGTCATCCCCGCGAAAGCGGGGACCCAGCGAGAGCAGCGATAGCTGCGACATGGCCCATATCGGCGCTGACCGCGCCTCACGCTGGGTCCCCGCTTTCGCGGGGATGACGTTGGTTAAAGCCTTGGCGGTGGTTACTCTTACCGCCACCCTCTCCCTTCCCGCCCTGGCCGTGATGCCGGATGAAAAGCTGGCGGACCCCGTGATGGAGGCCCGCGCGCGGGAGATTTCCAAGGAATTGCGCTGTCTGGTCTGTCAGAACCAGTCCATCGATGACAGCAATGCCGATCTGGCCCGTGACCTGCGCGTGCTGGTGCGCGAACGGCTGGTGGCCGGGGACAGCAATGAACAGGTCCTGGCCTATGTCCATGACCGCTACGGTGATTTCGTGCTGCTGCGCCCGCCGGTGACGGGATACACGGCCCTGCTCTGGGGCGGGCCGTTCGCCCTGCTGCTGCTGGCCGGGTTTGGAACCGCACTTTATATGCGCCAGCGCCGCCGGGATGTGGACAGCATGCCGGCCCCCGCCCTGACGGCGGAGGAAGAGGCGCGGCTGGCGGCCCTGTTGAATGATGACAAGCCGGGGGTTGGGTGATGATCGGTTTCTGGCTGGTCGCAGCCGCCCTGACGGCGCTGGCCCTGCTGCCCTTGTTGCGCACCCTGCTGCGCCCGCCCCCGCCGCTGGAAGGCGCGGCGGCGTTTGCGCAGGGCGTCTATGCCGCACAGGTGACGGAGATCGAGCGCGACCTGAAACGCGGCATCCTGTCCGACGATCAGGCCCGCGCCGCCCGCGCCGAGGTGGGCCGCCGCCTGCTGTCCGTCGCGGATGAGGCATCGGTGGCCAAGGTGGAGGCCGCCGCCAAACCGGCGCAGCGCACGGCCCTGGTGGTGACGCTGTTGCTGCCGCTGGCGGCGCTGGGCGTCTATCTGCCGCTGGGTCACCCCAACCTGCCGGCCGTACCCTTTGCGACCCGCCCGCCGGAGGCCCCCGTGCCGCCGCAGGTGATGGAGGCCGTGGCCAAGCTGGAAGCGGCATTGAAGGATAATCCCGACGATGTCGGCGCCTGGGGCCTGTTGGCCCAGACCTATGGCGCTATGAGCCGGCCTGCCGATGCCGTCAATGCCTGGCGTCAGGTCCTGCGCCTGTCGCCCGGTAATGGCAGTGTGCAGGGTGCGCTGGCCGAGGCCCTGACTGTCGCCGCCGATGGCGTGGTGGGGGAAGAGGCGGTGGGCCTGTTCACCGAGGCGGTGGCCGCCGACGCCATGGATGTCCGTGCCCGGTACTATCTGGGCATGGCGCGGGTGCAGGCGGGCGACATTCGCGGCGCGCTGGACCGCTGGACCGCGCTGGTTGCCGACAGTCCCGCCGATGCACCCTGGCTGCCCACGGTGCGGGCGCGCATCCATGATGCCGCCACCCAGGTCGGCCTGGACCCCATCGCCATCACCCCATCGCCCAAGCCGGCCAGCGCTCCGCCGCCGGCACCGGGTGGTGGTGGCGCACCCGCCCTGTCGCCCGAACAGATACAGGCCATGGCGGGGATAAGCCAGCAGGATCAGCAGGCCACCATCAACAGCATGGTGGACGGGCTGCAGGCCAAGCTGAAGGATAATCCCGGCGATGCCGATGGCTGGATGCGGCTGGCCCGCGCGCGGGAGGTGCAGGGCAACCTGGACGCCGCGCGCGACGCGCTGCGCGGGGCGGTAAAGGCCGATCCCACGCGGTTGCCGGCCTGGCTGGACCTGTCGCGCCTGACGGCCCCCGACGATGCGCAGACCCAGGGCAGTCCGGAATTCCTGGACGCCATGGCCAGGGTGCTGGACCTGGCGCCCGACAATCCGCAGGCGCTTTATTACCTGGGGCAGCAGGCCGCGAACGAGGGCAAGAATGACCGGGCACGCGATCTATGGGGACGGCTGCTGAAACAGCTTCCCGCCGACGCGCCGCAGCGGCCCGAACTGCAACGGCGCATGGACAGCCTGAAATAAGGTTTGTTCCCCTATTGTTCTTGAGAGGCGTCTGAGGCATCCTGTAGCGTCTTCCCGACCCATAGGATGGATAATGACCGCGATCACGCTGCCGCAGGCGCTTTCCTTCCGGTTGGACCGTCAGCACCTGACCAACCCGGCGGCGGATGCGCTGATCGCGGCGCGGACCCTGATCGGGGCGCAGGCGCAGGTCCATTCTGCCGCCATCCTGCAATTGCGGGCGCGCAGCGTGGCGGGGGCGACGGATGGGGATATCGACCGCGCGCTTTATCAGGATCGCAGTCTGGTGAAACTCTGGGCGCAGCGTTCCACCCTGCATCTGACAGCCGCCGCCGACCTGCCCATGATCCTGGGCCTGCGCCGGGAATATGTCGCCGGTTACCATAATTGGTACGCCAAGGAAGGGTTGAGCCTGGATCAGATCGACACGCTGGTCGCGGCGGTGGTGCGGGCGCTGGAACAGGGCGCGCATAGCCGCATGGACCTGTCACGCCGTCTGGTGCCGACCTTGGGCGAATGGGCGCGGCCCATGCTGGAACATAGTTGGGGCGGGATCATCAAGCTGGCCTGTGCACTGGGCCATGTCTGTCACGGGCCGGCGGACAAGGGCGATGGCGCGCGCGAGGCCCTGTTCGTGCATCTGGCGCAATGGCTGGGCCATGCCCCCGTGGTGCCGGACGCGCGCACGGCCATGGCCGATCTGGCCCGCCGCTACCTTGCCGTCTATGGCCCCGCCACACCGGCGGATTTCAAGAAATTCGTGGGCTTCTATGCCGGGCCGGCACAACAGGCCTTTGCCGATCTGGGCACAGAGATCGTGCCGGTGATGCTGGCGGGCAAGAAGGCCTATGTGCTGGAACGCGACATGGCCGACCTGCTGGTGGCGGAACCGGCGGAGGGGCAGATCAGCGTGCTGGGCCTGTTCGATCCCTATCTCCTGGCCCATGCCGATACGGGCCAGTATCTGGAGGACCGGTTCCGGCCTGCCGTGTACCGCGTGGCCGGCTGGATCAGCCCCGTGATCCTGCGCCAGGGCCGGGTGGTCGCCACCTGGTCGCATAAACGTGTGGCGGGGCCAAAGGGCAAGGGCGCGTGGGAGGTGCAGGTCACGCCGCTGGAACGGGTCTATAAGAAGGAACTGCCGGCGATGACGCGGGGGTTGAGGCGGTTGTCGGGCGGGCTGCCGGTGGCGGTGACGGGGGTTTGAGGGGGGCGTCTGGCCCTCACCCTCCCATTGGCTGACACCAATGGGCCCCTCCCTCTCCCACGTTCGTGGGCGAGGGGTGAAGTTTCGCCCCTCGCCCGCTTGGCGGGAGAGGGAGGGGCCCGAACGCGCCAGCGTTGGGGAGGGTGAGGGAGCGACGCCCCCACGCAAAAAAGGCCGGAGGATCGCTCCCCCGGCCCTGATCGCCCCGCCCCGGTCATCGGCGGGAGGGTGGACGGTCTGTTTACGCGGCGGTACGGATACCGGCGCGCACGACCTTTTCGTCCACCTGGTCGGCGAACTGGGTGAAGTTGGCCTCAAACCGGCGGGCCACCTCATGCGCGGTGGCGTCAAAGGCCGACTTGTCGGCCCAGGCGTTGCGCGGCAGCAGCACATCCGTCGGCACCCCGTCACAGCCTTCCGGCACGGCCAGACCGAAATTCGGTTCCGGCTTGTGGCTGACGGTGGCCAGCTTGCCCGACAGGGCGGCGTTCACCAGGGCGCGGGTATGGCCGATCTTCATGCGGCTGCCGGTGCCATAGGCGCCGCCCGTCCAGCCGGTATTGACCAGCCAGCAATTGGCGCCATGGGCCTTGATCTTCTCGCCCAGCAGCTTGGCATAGACGGTGGGATGGCGCGGCATGAAGGGGGCGCCGAAGCAGGTGCTGAACGTCGCCTGCGGCTCCGTCACGCCCTTTTCCGTGCCGGCCACGCGGGCCGTGTAACCGGACAGGAAATGATACATGGCCTGTTCGGATGACAGCTTGGAAATAGGCGGCAGCACGCCGAACGCATCCGCCGTCAGCATGATGATGTTCAGCGGCTGACCACCCAGGCCCGTGTCCGACGCGTTCGGGATGAAATCGATCGGGTAGGAGGCGCGGGTGTTTTCCGTCAGGCTGGCATCATCCAGGTCCAGTTCCCGGCTCTGCGGGTCCATGACGACATTTTCCAGGACCGTGCCGAAACGGCGGGTGGTCTCGAAAATCTCCGGCTCGGCCTCTGCCGACAGGCGGATGACCTTGGCATAGCAGCCGCCTTCGAAATTGAAGACGCCACGGTCCGACCAGCCATGTTCATCATCGCCGATCAGGGTACGCGAGCTGTCGGCGGACAATGTGGTCTTGCCCGTGCCCGACAGGCCGAAGAAGATGGCCGTATCGCCATTGGCGCCGATATTGGCGGAGCAGTGCATGGGCAGCACGCCCTGGCCCGGCAGCAGGAAATTCAGGATGGAGAAGATCGACTTCTTGATTTCCCCGGCATAGGAGGTGCCGCCGATCAGCACCAGCCGGCGCTTGAAATTGATCACCACGAACACGTCGGACCTTGTGCCATCACGCTCCGGCACGGCCCGGAAATCGGGGGCCTGAAGGACGGTGAAGGCCGGCTCAAACGCCATACGGTCCTTCAGGGCCGGGCGGATGAACATATTCTGGGCGAACAGATTGTGCCAGGCATGCTGGGTCACGATGCGCACTGGCAGGCGGTAGGCGGCGTCGGCCCCGGCATAGAGATCCTGCACGAAGACCTCGCGGTCCTGGAGGAAGGCCGTAACGCGGGCATGCAGCCGGTCGAACGCCTCTTCCGTGAAGGGCTTGTTGGGACCCCACCAGATATCATCGGCGGTGGTCTCTTCCTTCACCGTGAACTTGTCGTTGGGCGACCGGCCCGTATGCTGGCCCGTGATGGCGACCAGGGCGCCGTCCTTGGACAGCTTGGCCTCGCCACGGCGCAGGGCCTGCTCATACAGCGCACCAGCGCTCAGGTTCCAGTGGGCGGCCTTCAGATTGGTCAGGCCCAGATAGTCCAGACCGTAGCTGCTGATGACGGGACCGGTATGTTCCACGTTGGGTTTCTCCCTCTCCAGTGTCGACTTTGGACGCCGTCCCCTTTTGGTGGGGATCGCCCTCGGTAGTGCCGGATGGAGCACTACGGGGCATTTTATGTAACGGCGCCGATAGCATTACCGATCCGCGCCGATGCGCGCAAGCCTGTCACCCCTGCGACAGACATGCACGGGCGTCAAGGCGGAGGGAGAAAACTCAAGGATGAAGGCCCAGTGCCGGGCAGGAGCGGGCCAGCTTTCCTGCGGCCTCTGAGGTTCTGACCAGGGTCGAGAGCTGGTTGCCATAGTCGAGGATATGCCGCGTCCGGTCGGGGGTGTCGAGCTTGTCAGCACGGGCGGCCATGGCCATGAAATCCGGTAGTGCCGTTGAGGCCGTTTCACCGCCGTTCAGTCTGTCCAGCAGGCGGGCCAGGGCGCGGGAGAGCAGCTCCACCCCATCATCCCCGGTTCGCGCCGCTGCCGCGAAGGCCTCCAGCTCCGCCTTCGCGGCGGCGGCGTCATCGGCGTAGTTATCGCGGAACCGGTCGCACGCTTCCACCAGCCTGTCCTTCTCCAGCCGCATATAGATGGTGGTGGAGGGTGAGCAGGCGTGGCAGAAAGGGCCATAGCTCTCAAACGTGTTGATGATGCCGGTGATGATGATGTCGGGATTGGACCCGGTCACTTCGCGCAGGCCGATGCGCTTGTTCTCGGGTTCTACAGGCAGCAGCTGACCACCTGCCAGCCGCAGCGGCAGCAGCTTCTCACAGGTCCAGCAATTGCCACCCGTGGCGGCCTCGATCAGCAGCAGCGGACCCCAGGCGGTTTCCACCACAGGGTCTTCAGACGGCGAAACATACCGCTCCACCGGTGGCAGGGCGACGCTCGCTACCCGTCTGGGCCGTGCCTTGTCCGTCTGGTGATAGAGCGTGACGGTCGTTGACAGGCCTTCCTCCGGCTCTTTGAACGGGTCCAGGCAGGGCCGCCAGCCCACCACCACCCATTCCCCGCCCTTGGCTGCCGCTGACCGCCCGACGCCGGTCAGGGCCAGGGTGGGTTCGGCAATCCCCTCTGCTGCCAGGGCAGCCGCCATCTCCATCTCCTCCGCCGACTGGCATTCCGCGACCGGGCGGGCTGTGGCGGTTTGGATGGAAAGGCAGAGGGTCAGGGTGGCGAGGAGGAGGGGGAGGCGCATGGTGCGGCGGGTCCGGTTGTGGAGCCTCTTCCTTGTGCACCATCGCGCCCCGCATGGCGAGGGGGTGCCTCAGGCGGGATGGGCGCCGGCCTTGCCCGCCAGTTCCAGCGCCTTGGCCAGGGCGTCATCGGCCGGGGTTTCCACATCGGGCGGCACGCCCTGGCCTTCCCAGCCCCAGTCATTGTCGGGGTTGTAGGTGCGGCCCACGGGGATGAAGGTGCCGAAACGCTCACCCACCGGCTCCACCCCGCCATAATGGCCGGCGCCATAGGTCTTCTCCCCCACCAGGGTGGCGCGCTTGGTGCGCTTGAAGGCCAGGGCCAGATGTTCGGCGGCGGACGCGCTGCGCCGTGAGGTCAGGTAATAGACCGGCACGGATTGCAGGCGCATTTCCGTCAGGTCGGGGGTCACCGTGTGATCCTGCCGCACGATGCCGCCGGGGGCGACGCGGTTGACCAGCGAGGCGAAGGAGGGCATGCCGCGCGCAAAGGCCGAGGCGCGGGTATCCATGCGGACCAGGGTGGTCGGCTGCGCATAGAGCAGGGGCAGGATGGCATCCATCTCCGCCAACCCACCACCCCGGTGCGGGCGGGCATCAATGATCACGGCTTTGGCCTTGCCGGCATTGTCCAGAAGGAAGCCCCGCGCCTGGGCGATCATCCCCTCGTCTCCCATGAAGGCGTTGAAGCGCAGATAGGCGACATCGCCGATCATCTTCACCTCTTCCAGCCCCGGCGGGCCATTGGCCTTGGTGCTGGCCGGGGCGTCGGGGGCGGGTTTGCGCGGGGTGCGGCTGGCGAAAACCTCCTGCGGGGCCAGACGCAGATGACCATCCTTGGCCACGGCCTGCAGGTCGGCGGTGACCTTCTCCCCAAAGGCGGTGGGGTCGGTCAGGTCGGCATAGGCATCGGCCTCCGCCTTCTGACGCAGCAGTGTGGCGTAACGGCTGCCGATATCGGGAAAGACGAAGTTGTTCTCCAGACTGTCGGCAAGATCGCGCAGCACCGCCTGACGTTCCGTCCTGTCCATGGCTTTTACCGGCGCCGTTGCGGGCGCGCCGTCGGGTGCCGTCTGGGCCAGGGCGGGAAGGGTCAGGGCGCTGGCGGCGGCCAGGGCGAGGGTGAGGAAATGGCGGCGCTGCATCATGGGCTTTCTCCGGTCCGGTGCCTTATGGCATGGGATAGGTCAAAGCATCCGGCGTGCCAGGGCATAAGTATCTGTAATCGTGTATTTTTCATGAGGGCGGGCACTGTCCGTTTCCGAACGTTTGTCCGAAACCGGACAGTGCCTGTCCGGTATGCGATGGCGTGCCGGGGCGCATCGGCAATGTCAGCCCCCGTTCCGCGCCCTGGACACCAGCCGCACCAGTTCCGCCCGCGCCATCTCGGCGTCGCGCACCCTTTTGCCAAAGGGCAGGCGAGCGGTCAGGGGGCCGGTGGACAGGTCGCAGCCATCGGGATCGATCCCGGTCAGCCGCCAATCGCCCGCCGGTTGGTCCAGAAGCCGGGTGGCATAGAGGGCCAGTGCGTCGGCATGGTCCTGGTTCATATGGGCCACGATATCGTCATGACGGGGTACCAGCGCCTGCCAGTCAGCGGGCGGCAGACGCAGCAGGTCGGGTTCCAGGCTGTGGATGCGCCCGAACCCGGCCACCATATGGCCCCGTTTCGCCGTCACCCGCCACAGGGCGAAATCGCGGAAGCCGGCATAGGCGCGAGATGATGGGTGGCGGGCGATGAACCGTTCCAGCAGCATGGCATCGCCCGTCCGCTCCGCCACGCCCTGCACCGACAGGCGCGGACCGGTCAGGCGGTCGGCATGGCCCGCCGTGGCATCGAACAGCAGACCGCAGCGGCCATCGGCCTCCAGATTGCGGGTATGTTCGGCCAGACGTGAGATCAGCAGCAGGGGGCTGGCATCCAGGTCGAACGCCACCAGCACCAGCGACGGGCTGGGCCAGCCTTCCATCCCCCCCTCCATGCCGGGCCGTGACAGGGTGGCCAGCGTCGCCTGCATCGCACCCCGCATCAAGGTGCGGGCGGCCAGACCGATATCGTCGGGCCTACCCGTTGCCTCCTGATCTTCGCCAACCGCCATAAGACCGCCCTTTCTATTCTTGTTCCCTCAGGCGCCGGGCGACGACCAGACGAACGGTAAGTCACGCTCACCATTCGTCCTAAGGCCGTTCTATGTCGTCACGACACTTCCCCACGCCGCATTGATGACATATTGAAAGGGCAGTTGGATTTGGCAAAGCCGGTCCTTCGGAAGTAATACCGAAGAGAGCGCCCGCAGGCTGGAGAAGAAGCGTGTCCCAAGTGATCGCCCTGGTCGATGACGACCGCAACATCCTGACGTCCGTGTCCATCGCGCTGGAAGCCGAAGGCTATGAGGTTCGCACCTATGGCGACGGTGACGAGGCACTGCGCGGCATCACCTCCCGCCCCGTCGATATGGCCGTTCTGGACATCAAGATGCCGCGCATGGACGGGATGGAACTGCTGCAGCGCCTGCGCCAGACCACGCAGATGCCCATCATCTTCCTGACCTCCAAGGATGATGAGACGGACGAGCTGCAGGGCCTGCGCATGGGGGCCGACGATTACATCAAGAAGCCGTTCAGCCAGCGCCTGCTGATCGAGCGCATTAAGACCCTGCTGCGCCGGACCGAGCTGGCGCAGGGCAAGGGGACCGCCCCCGATCCGGGCCAGACCCTGGTGCGCGGCGAGCTGGTGCTGGATGGCGCCCGCCATCTCTGCACCTGGAAGGGCAAGGAGATCGACCTGACGGTCACCGAATTCCTGCTGGTCAAGGCGCTGGCCATCCGTCCCGGCCATGTGAAGAACCGCGATCAGTTGATGGATGCCGCCTATGGCGAGCATATCTATGTCGATGACCGCACCATCGACAGCCACATCAAGCGTCTGCGCAAGAAGTTCAAGGTCGTGGACGACGATTTCCAGCAGATCGAGACGCTGTACGGCGTTGGTTATAAGTATAAGGAATAAGGGGTGGAACGCCCGTTCGGCGACAAGGCTGGCGGCGGGAAGGCAGCGGCGGAAACGCCCGCCCGGCGGCGGGTGCGGCATTTCTCGCCCCTGACGCTGCGCATCCTGGCGGTCAATATGCTGGCGCTGGCCATCCTGCTGGGGGGCCTGCTCTACCTGTCCACCTATCAGCAATGGCTGATCGACAAGGAACTGTCGGCCCTGTCGACGGAGGCGAAGATCTTCGCCGGTGCCTTGGGCGAAGGCGCCATGCAGCCCGCGACGGACGAGTTCAACGAGCCGACCAACCAGCTGTCCTATGAGCTGGCGCGGCAGATGGTGCGGCGTCTGGTGGAAACCACCGACACCCGCACCCGCCTGTTCGCGCCCAATGGTGAATTGATCGCCGACAGCCGCGTGCTGGGCGGGCCGAAGGGGACCGTGCAGATCGAGGAGCTGCCGCCGCTACGCGACGGCAACCGCCTGACCGAGATCGGCATCGCCATCTATGACTATATCGTCAATGCCGTGCCGGAGCGTGAGCATCTGCCCGCATATCCCAGCGAGAAGGACCCGACGGCGGAGAGCTATACCGACGTCATGAAGGCCCTGGCGGGTGAGGTCGGCAACAATGTCTGGCGCATCGGGCGGCCCGATGGCCGGTCCGACATGGTGCTGACCGTGGCGGTGCCGGTGCAGCGTTATAAGAAGGTGCTGGGGGCTGTCTATATCTCACGCGGGGGGGCGGCGGTGGATGTGGCCGTGCGGGAATTCCGCATGGATATCCTGCGCCTGTTCGCCATCACGCTGGGCGTGACGGTGCTGCTGTCCTTCTATCTGGCGGGCACCATCGCCCGGCCCATCCGCCGTCTGGCCCAGGCCGCCGATGAGGTGCGCCATGGCCATGGGCGGCAGGTCACCATCCCCGATTTCTCCCGTCGCCGGGATGAGGTGGGGGACCTGTCGGAGAGCCTGCGGGAGATGACGGACGCCATCTGGAACCGCATGGACGCGATCGAGCGCTTTGCCGCCGATGTGGCGCATGAAATCAAGAACCCGCTGACCAGCATGCGTAGTGCCGTGGAAACGGTGCAGCGTGTGAAGACCGACGAACAGCGTCAGCGGCTGCTGTCCATCATCCACCACGATGTCCAGCGCCTGGACCGGCTGATCAGCGACATTTCCAACGCCAGCCGCCTGGATGCCGAACTGTCGCGTGCGCGTGCCGAACCGGCGGATGTGGGCCAGATGCTGACCATGCTGGCCAATATCCATGATGCCACCCTGGGCAATGCCGAAGCCCTGCGGGAAGCGGCGGCGGAGGCTGGCGGCGACGTTGCCGACGCGCCCGCCCCGGTCCGGGTGGAGGTGGAGATGCCCAACACCAAATCCGGGCTGGTGGTGCCGGGGCTGGCGGGCCGCCTGACCCAGGTGTTCCAGAACCTGCTGTCGAACGCGCTGTCCTTTTCCCCGCCGGGCGGGGTGGTGCGGTTCAAGGTGCGGTCCCTGCCCGACCGGGTGGAGATCACCTGCGAGGATCAGGGGCCGGGCATCCCGGAGGGCAAGCTGGACGCGATCTTCGACCGATTCTACAGCGAACGGCCCAAGTCGGAAGCGTTTGGCAAACATTCCGGTCTGGGCCTGTCCATCTCCAAACAGATCATCGACGCCCATCAGGGCCGAATTTTCGCCGGCAATATCAAGGGTGCGGATGGCGGCGTGCAGGGCGCGCGGTTCACGGTGGTGCTGCCGCGTTGATCGGCACCGTTGCTCCGCGGATTACGCTGCGCTAATCCGCGCTACACATGGATCGACCGTTCGTAGCGCGGATTAGGCGAAGCCGTAATCCGCGGAAAGCCGCCCGCAGAACGGCGATCACCCCGCCGCCTGTCGCCGGTCGCGGGCAATGTCGAGGAACACTTCCTCCAGATTGTCGCGGCCATAGCGCGACAGAAGCTCGGCGGGGATGCCCCGGTCCACGATGCGCCCGCCCTTCATCATCAACACCCCGTCGCACATCCGCTCCACCTCCGCCATGTTGTGGCTGGCCAGCAGGATGGTGGCGCCGGTGCGGGCGCGGTAGCGTTCCAGGAAGTCGCGTACCCAGTCGGCAGTGTCGGGGTCCAGGCTGGCCGTCGGTTCATCCAGCAGCAGCAGTTCCGGGTCGTTCAGCAGGGCCTTGGCCAGCGCCACGCGCGTCTTCTGTCCCGCCGACAGGTTGCCCGACGGACGGTTCAGGATGGCCGCGAGGTCCAGTTCGTCGGCAATGCGGGCGATCCGGTCCTTCAGATGCGTCAGGCCATAGAGATGGCCATAGACGGTCAGGTTCTCCCGCACGGTCAGGCGGTGGGGCAGGTCGACATAGGGGCTGGAGAAATTCATGCGCGGCAGCACGCGGTAGCGTTCCGTCAACATGTCATGACCCAGCACCCGCACCGTGCCCGATGTCGGCAGCAACAGCCCCAGCAGGATGGAGATGGTGGTGGTCTTGCCCGCCCCATTGCCGCCCAGCAGCGCCACCGTTCCACCCGCCGGCACCTCGAAGCTGATGGCGTCCAGCGCGGTATGCGCGTCGAACCGTTTGGTCAGCATATCGACCTGGATGGCGGCAATAGCGGTACGGGGGACATCCAACGGCATGGGAACGGCTTATGGTCTTTCTGCTGGGGGGGAACTAGATTGCCCTCTGCTCCTTCCGGGCGGGACGTTCAAGAGCATGGGATATGGGGATGAGCGACGCAATCACCAATAGTGCCGCCAATAGTGTCGGCGTGATTCAGGGTGGACGTTCCGGCCCGGCCCTTGCCGCCGCCGAGGGGCGGGTCAGTGCCCGCACCCTGATCACCATCCGCTGGATCGCGGTGGCCGGGCAGTTCGCGACCCTGACCACGGTCATGGCCCTGTTCGAATTCGAACTGGCGCTGGCCCATGCGCTGGCCGGGGTGGCCGTGTCGGTGCTGGTCAATCTCTATGCCGCGCGGCGGGTGGCGGCCCACCCGTTCCTGGATGACCGGGAGGCCGCGCTGTATCTGGCCTATGACATGGTGCAGCTCACGGTGCTGCTCTATCTCACGGGCGGCCTCGACAATCCCTTTGCCGTGCTGATGCTGGCGCCGCTGACGGTGGCGGCCAGCACGCTGGGCCGGGCGGCGGTGATCCTGCTGGCGGTATTGGCCGTCTGCTGCTTCACCGGTCTGGCCCTGGTCGCCATGCCGCTGCCCTGGCCGGGGGTGGAGCCGGCGGGCCTGCCGCCGCTCTATCGGTTCGGGGTCTGGGCGGCGCTGACCCTGTCGGCGGGCTTCATCGCCGCATATCTCTATCAGGTGGCGGACGGGGCGCGACGCCTGTCAGGGGCGCTCAATGCCAGCCAGGATGCCCTGGCACGGGCACAGCGGGCCTCTGCCGTTGGCGCCCTGGCGGCGGCGGCGGCGCATGAGCTGGGTAGTCCGCTGGGCACCATTGCCGTGGTGGCCAAGGAACTGGCCCGCGACATTCCGCCCGACAGCCCGATTGCCGAGGATGTGGCCCTGCTGCAAAGCCAGGTGGCGCGCTGCCGCGACATCCTGGCCGAACTGTCGCGCCGGCCCGGCGATACGGGCGGGGCGGAACCGATCGTGCCCCTGGCCGCCTTGATCGAGACGACGGCGGCACCCTATGTTCGCCACGGCATCGAACTGAAGATCGAAACCGTGGCAGAGCCGGAGGATGGCGCGCCGCAGGTGCAGTCGGTGCCGGAAATGGTGCATGGGCTGGCCAATATCCTTCAGAACGCCATGCAGTTCGCCAGCGAACAGGTGACGGTGACGGCGGACTGGACCGCCCCCGGCCTGACCCTGACGGTGCAGGATGACGGGCCGGGATATCCCGCCACCGTCGTGGGGCGTCTGGGCGAACCCTATGTCAGCGGGCGCAACCCGGCAGCGCGGGAGGCGGCGGGCAATATGGGCCTGGGCCTGTTCATCGCGCAGACCCTGCTGGAACGGTCCGGCGCGTCCGTTCGCTATATGAATGGCAGGGCTGGCGGCGCCGTGGTGGTCATTCGCTGGAAACATCCTACATTCACCGTGTAGAAAGCTTTGTGATCTAAAAAGAACGCCCAATCGAAGAAGGGACCCCGGACCATGACGGATGCGGCGCTGGAAGCCGGCGAACAGCCGAAACTGACCTTCACGGGCGATGCCTCGCGCTCGCTGCTGATCGTGGATGATGATGCGCCCTTCCGCACCCGGCTGGCCCGTGCCATGGAACGGCGCGGCTTCGATGTGGTCGCTGTCGACAGCGTCAATCTGGGGATCGAGGTGGCGCATGAAAGCGCGCCGCGCTTCGCCGTGGTCGATCTGCGCCTGGGCGACGGGTCGGGCCTGGATGTGGTCAAGGCGCTGCGCGATGCGCGGCCGGAGGCCCGCGTGGTTGTGCTGACCGGGTACGGCAATATCGCCACCGCCGTCGCCGCCGTGAAGTTCGGCGCCGTCGATTACCTGCCCAAGCCTGCCGATGCCGATGCCGTGGAAGCAGCCCTGCTGACCGATGGCCCCCTGCCGCCGCCGCCGGAAAGCCCGATGTCCGCCGACCGGGTACGTTGGGAGCATATCCAGCGCGTGTTTGAACAGTGTGACCGCAATGTCTCCGAAACCGCCCGCCGGCTGAAGATGCATCGCCGCACCTTGCAGCGCATCCTGAACAAGCACGCACCCAAGGCCTGACCGGCAAAGGCCGAAGCACTGGCGGCGGGGACGGGTCACGCGCTATCCTGCCGGTCCCGTTCCCGCCGCCCCATGTGCTTCATGACCGACCTTCACAGCCTGATCGACGCGCTTGCCGGTTCCCGCATCCTGGTGGTGGGGGATATCATGCTGGACCGGTTCACCCGGGGCCGGGTGGAGCGTGTGTCGCCGGAAGCGCCCATCCCCGTTCTGCGCGTGCTGAATGAGGCCACGATGCCGGGCGGTGCCGGCAATGTCGCGGCCAATCTGGCGGCCCTGGGGGCCAGGACACAGCTTGTATCGGTGGTCGGGGATGATGCGGCGGGCCGCGAACTGTTGGCCCTGGTCGCGGGTCTGCTGGGCTCTGCCGATGGCATCCTGACCGTGGCGGGCCGGCCCACCACCACCAAGACCCGTTTCATCGCGGGCGGGCAGCAATTGCTGCGCGCCGATGCCGAAACCGATGCGCCGATGGCCGATGCCGATGGCGCCCGCCTGCTGGCCCTGGTGGCTGAACGGCTGCCCGATGCCGGTATCCTAGTCCTGTCCGATTATGGCAAGGGCGTGCTGACGCCCGATCTCGCGGCCTCCATGATCGAACTGGCCCATGCCGCCGGTGTGCGGGTGCTGGTCGATCCCAAGGGGCGCGACTATCGCCGCTATCGCGGGGCCTTCTGCATCACCCCCAATGCCGGCGAGTTGGCCGAGGCGACGGGGATGCCGGTGCGCGACGATGCTGGCGTCATCGCGGCCAGCCGCGCTCTGCTGTCCGATTGCGGTATCGGGGCCGTCATCGCGACCCGCAGTGAACAGGGGATGAGCGTGGTGCCCGCCGACGGGCCCGTCATCCATCTGCGCGCCCAGGCGCGCGAGGTGTTCGATGTCTCAGGCGCGGGCGATACGGTCGTCGCTGTGCTGGCCGCCGCCATCGCGTCGGGGGCCGGTCTGGCCGATGCCGCCATGCTGGCCAATATCGCCGCCGGCATCGTGGTGGCCAAGGTGGGCACGGCAACGGTACGCCCCTCCGAACTGCGCGATGGGGCCGGCCTGACCCTGGCCACGGGGCAGGGGGGCAAGCGGGTGACGCTGGACCGTGCCGTCGAACAGGCGGAACGCTGGCGCCGGCAGGGCCTGCGCGTCGGCTTCACCAATGGTTGTTTCGACCTGCTGCATCCGGGCCATGTCAGCCTGATCGCTCAGGCGCGTGCCGCCTGTGACCGGCTGGTGCTGGGCCTGAACAGCGATGAAAGCGTGCGCCGCCTGAAGGGCCCGACACGGCCCGTGCAGAACGAGGCCTCGCGCGCTACCGTCCTGTCGGCGCTGGGCGATGTCGATCTGGTGGTATTGTTCGGGGAGGATACGCCGCTGGACCTGATCCGCGCGCTGCGCCCGGATGTGCTGATCAAGGGGGCCGATTATACCGTGGATACGGTGGTCGGGGCCGGGGAAGTACAGGGCTGGGGCGGGCGTGTGGTCCTGGCGGAACTGACCGAGGGACAGAGCACCACCGGCACCATCGCCCGCATGAAGTAAAAAACTATACCAAGGGCAAGAATTCCTGACCGGTCATATCACCCCGGTGGTTTCATCGTAGCGCGGATTAGCGAAGCGTAATCCGCGGAGCAACACCGTGGACCGGGTTCCCGCGGATTACGCTTCGCTAATCCGCGCTACGCAACAGGTTCTCTCAGGTCACTGCAAACTCAGCGGCTCCATATCGTGCTGGCGCACGGTGGCGAAGGCCACGTCCTGGCGTTCGACAAAGGTCAGGATGGTGCCGTCGGCGGCATGGATCGCGTAACCGGGCTTGCCCTCATTCTGGGTCGGCTTGACATAGGCCAGGTCGTTCACGCCGAAGGCGGCGAAATCCTTGGGGCTCAACCGGCGCAGATACTGAATGGTCGGATTCATGTCCCCGCAAACTCCACGTCATTTCCCTGCTTGCGTATGGCAGGGCCAAAAGGATGGGCGCCCCTTCATTTAGGCGACCAACCGTTGAAATATGGTTTACGGATTGTGACATCGTCCATTTTCCGCACAGTGGCGGATGGGCGATGTCAGACCAAGAGCCATGGGATATGACTCTTGGTCTTTGCATTTTCCCTCATACACCGGGCCGCCGGTCGGCGGCCTCCAAGGGTCATGGGTCATGCCCCTTGGCATTACCTTGGCCAACGGGGCCTCAACCCCGGCGGTCGGGGGAGACGTCGATCGTGTGCGGGGCGTCGCCATTGCCATTGTCGCCCTTGCCGATCTTGATGGTGCGCACCTTCGGCTCCGGAATGGGGCGGCGCAGATCAACGTTCAGCAGGCCGTTATCCATATTGCAGCCCACGACCTCGATCCCTTCGGCCAGGACGAAACTGCGCTGGAACTGCCGGGCGGCGATGCCGCGATGCAGATAGGTGCGGTTCTTGTCGTCGGCCTGCTTGCCCCGGATGACAAGCTGGTTGTCCTCCATCTGCACCTGCAGATCCTCGGGCGTGAAGCCGGCCACGGCCAGGGTGATGCGCAGCCCGTCAGGGCCGGTCTGTTCGATATTGTAGGGCGGATAGCCTTCGTTCGCGTTCTTGGCGATACGGTCCAGCGTGCGTTCAAACTGGTCAAAGCCCAGAAGAAACGGACTGTTGAACAAGGAAAGGCGGGTGGTCAATTCGGGTCCCCTCATGATCGAGCTGGGCCGGGGTCGCTGCCCCGTCACCCCGGCGGCCCAGATAGGCACCGCCGATGGTGTAGTTACGTATAAATGGGTATTGCGCCCAAACGGTCAAGACAAGTCCCCACACCGCCCCAGCCAATCCCCAGAATCTGTGGATAAGTCTGTGAACGGCGCCGGAGTCGCCCCTCTGTTTGCGCGCATGGTTCCGGGGGTGATTAAAAATTGGGCAGATTCGGGACAAGACTTTTCAGGTGCCGGGTGCCATGTCCAGCCATGCCGGGTGAAGGTGCCTATGCCTAGACCGAAAGGGGCAGGAACGGGTCTGACCCTATCCTTTCGCTCTGCTTTCGCCCCTGTGCCTTTCCCGTCACTATCGTTGCGAATTGGTCATTGTGCCTTGATGAATGACCTATATTGCCAGGAACCGGTCATGGCGGACCGGAGGCCGGAAAGGAACGGGCGTGGAAGCCATCAATGAGATGATCTTCCTGGCGGGGCTGATGCTGTTGCTGTCCATCCTGGCCGGCCGCGTCTCCTCGCGGCTGGGCGCGCCGCTGCTGCTGGTCTTTTTGGGCCTTGGCATGCTGGCGGGGGAGGATGGGCCGGGCCGCATCCATTTCGGCGATTTCAAGCTGGCCTATCTGATGGGGTCCACGGCCCTGGCCGTCATTCTGTTCGATGGCGGGCTGCGCACCCATGCCGAGACCTTCCGGCTGGCCCGCTGGCCGGCCTTCAGCCTATCCACGGCAGGGGTGCTGATCACCACGCTGGTGACAGGCGGGCTGGTCTGTCTGGTCATGGGTGTGGGCTGGAAGGAAGGGATGCTGGTGGGGGCCATCATTGCCTCTACCGATGCGGCGGCGGTGTTCTTCCTGCTGAACCTGCGCGGTCTGGCCCTGCGCGGGCGTATTTCGGCGACGCTGGAGGTGGAGTCGGGTCTGAATGATCCGATGGCGGTGCTGCTGACCCTGCTCTGCGTGACGGCCTTGACGACGCCGGGGGAGCTGGAGCCGGTGCATCTGCTGCTGGAACTGGTCCGGCATATTGTCGGCGGCGTGCTGTTCGGGCTGGGGGCCGGCTTCGCGCTGGTCTGGCTGGTCAACCGGCTGGATCTGGCCGACGGTCTGTACCCGATCCTGGCCTTGTCCTTTGCCCTGTTCGTGTTTGGCGGGGCACAGGCGGCGGGCACCTCGGGCTTCATGGCCGTCTATCTGGCGGGCTTCATCCTGGGCAACCGGCCACATAAGGCCGACCGTCTGATCCGCCGTTTCCATGATGGTCTGGCCTGGCTGGCGCAGATCGGGCTGTTCGTGATGCTGGGCCTGCTGGTCACGCCCTCCACGCTGGGCCCTTATATCGTGCCGGGAACGCTGATCGCCTTTGGCCTGATGCTGATCGCCCGGCCGCTGGCCGTGTTTGCCTGTCTGGTGCCGTTCCGGTTCACCCTGGCGGAACGGACCTATATTTCCTGGGTGGGCCTGCGCGGGGCGGTGCCCATCGTGCTGGCCGCCATGCCGATCCTGGCCGGGGTGCCGGGGGCGCAGGCCTATTTCGCGGTGGCCTTTGTCGTCGTGCTGCTGTCGCTGCTGATCCAGGGCTGGACGGTCGGGCCGGCGGCCCGCCTTCTGGGCTTGCTGGCCCCGCCGCAGCCGGAGGCCCCGTCGCGCGCCGATGTCGACCTGCCCGACGGGGCGGGACAATTGGCCGTGTTCACCGTGGCGCGCGACAGCGAGGCGGCGCGGCGCGGCAAGGGCAAGCTGATCATCCCGGAAACGGTCCAGCTTCTGGCCCTGATCCAGAATGGCCGCCCCGTGCGGCCCGAAGATGCCAACCGGTTGCAGCCCGGCGACACCGTTCTGGCCATGGGCGACGGGTCGGCCCTGGCCGTCATGGACCGGATGTTCGGGCGCCGCATCGAAGCCTTTGACGAGGACCGGCCCGCCGGTGATTTTCAGATTGCGGGCGATATGCCGGCCATGGCGGTGGGCGGCATGTATGGGTTTGATGCCGGGGACGATCCGGCGGTGACCCTGTCCACCCTGATCCGCCGCCGCCTGGGCCATGATCCCTCGCTGGGTGACCGGGTGCGGGTGGGGGAGATGGAACTGATCGTGGTCAGCCTGCAAGGTGGCGAGGTCGATGTGGTCGGCATCGACCTGACCCCGCCGGCCACGGGCTGGGCCGGCTTGCGCGACCAGCTGCGCGCCGCTGGCCAGCGCATCCGCCGCCGTCTGGCCAACCCCATGCGCCGGCAGGCTGTGGGTGGAGATTGAGCATCCGTTGGTCGGGGTAAATTGGCCCCATGATATTTTGGGGCCAATTTGATCAAGGCCTTGACCTGGAATGCCATGCAGGCACCCTGTTCCCATCGGACATGAATAATAAACGGGTATGTCTCCATGATCTCTCGTCGTCATTTGCTGGCGCTGGGCGGTGGTACCGCCGTGGCGGCCCTGCTGCCGTCTGTTTTCGCCCCGGCGCTCGCCCAGGAAGGGCCGGCGGATAAGGCGCTCTACGCCTTCTTTGCCGAAACCTTCGAACGTGACGTGGCGCAAAGCCCGCTGCGCGCCATGCAACTGGGCCGCAAGACCCAGTATGACCAGCTGGATGATGTCAGCGATGCGCAGGCCGCCGCCGATATCGAGCAGAACAGGCAGGACCTGGCGCGTCTGGCCCGTGATTTCCCCGATGACAGGCTGTCGCCGCAGGCAAGGCTCTATGCCCACCTGTTCCGGGAACGGGCGCAGGATGAGATCGATGATTTCCGTTGGCGTCACCATCAGTACCCCCTGACCCTGGTCAGTGGTCCGCATGTGAACCTGCCTGTGCAGATGATCAATCAGCACAAGGTGGAAAGCCGGGCCGACGCCGAGGCCTATATCGCCCGGCTGCGGCAGTTCCCGCGCTATTACGCGCAGGTGGAGGAAAGGCTGCGCGCGGCGGATGCTGCCGGCGTCCTGCCGCCCCGCTATTTCTTCCCCGATCTGATCCAGACCTGCCGCAACCAGATCAAGGGCCAGCCCGTGGAGCCGCAATCCACGGCGGAGGCCCCGCTTTTCACCGATATCAAGGCCAAGATCGCCAAGCTGGACCTGCCCGAGGCGGACAAGGCCGCCTTGCTGGAACAGGCGGCGGATGCCATGCGCACCGGCGTGGCGCCGGCCTATCTGTCGCTGATCAAGTGGCTGCAAGGCGCGGCACCCCGGTCCAATCCTGACCATGGCGCCTGGCGCCTGCCCGACGGTCAGGCCTTCTACGCCTCTTGCCTGAAGCGCTGGACCTCGCTGCCGCTGACGGCGGACTACATCCATTCCACCGGTCTGGCCGAGGTCAAGCGCATCCATGGCGAGATGCGGGCCATCATGAAGCAGGTCGGCTTCAAGGGCGATTTGGCCGCCTTCTTCCAGTTCACGCGCCAGGATGACCAGTTCTACTATCCCGACAGCGCCGAGGGTCGGGCCGCCTATCTGAAGCAGGCCGCCGATTATGTCGACGCCATCCGGCCCAAGCTGGATCTGGTCTTCAACCTGAAGCCCAAGGCGCCGATGGAAGTGCGGGCCGTGGAGTCCTTCCGGGAGAAATCCTCCCCCGGCGCCTTCTATAACGGCCCCTCGCCCGATGGGTCGCGCCCCGGCATCTATTATGTGAACCTGTCCAACATGCGCGCCCGGTCGCGCATCGGGCTGGAGACCCTGTCCTATCACGAGGGCATTCCCGGCCATCACATGCAGGTGGCCATTTCCCAGGAATTGTCGGGCGTGCCCGATTTCCAGAAATTCGGCGGCGGCTATTCCGCCTATGGGGAAGGCTGGGCGCTCTATACCGAGTATCTGGCCAAGGAGATGGGCTTCTTCCAGGACCCCTATAATGACTATGGCCGCCTGGAAGCGGAACTGATGCGGGCCATCCGGCTGGTGGTGGATAGCGGCCTGCATGCCAAGAAATGGACCCGGCAGCAGGCCATCGACTATTTCACCACCAATTCCGCCCTGGATCCGGGTGGCGCCGCGCGGGAGATCGACCGCTATATCGGCTGGCCCGGTCAGGCCACCAGCTACAAGATCGGCATGCTGAAGATCCTGGAACTGCGCGAGGCCGCCAAGAAGCGGATGGGGGCGAAGTTCGACATCAAGGGCTTCCATGACACGATCCTCAAGAATGGCCGGATGCCCCTGACCATGCTGACGGAACAGGTTGAGGCTTGGTCCAAGGCCTGACAGCCTGAAACCGGGCGGGACAGGGTATAACCCGCCCGGATTTGGGCCTTTCCCATTGAGGCTTGTCTCAATGGACAGCCTGCAAAGGTCCGATAACCGCCAGCGCCGCTTGGGGCGGCGTGATAGGGGTGGGCCTCGTTTCTGACGGAGCCTGCCCCCATGCGCCTGACCATTTCCACGCTGGCCACCCCCATCGGCACCGCCCTGATCGTGACGGACGGAGCGGGCGCGTTACGGGCCTTGGATTTCGAGGATTACCGGCCCCGCATGGACCGGCTGCTGCGCCGGCATTATGGGGTGGTGGACCTGGATGATGGGCCGGTGCCGGACGCGGTCGCCCAGGCGCTGACCGCCTATTTCGATGGCGACCTGACGGCGCCGGACCGGCTGCCCACAGCCACAAACGGGACCGATTTTCAGCGGCTGGTCTGGACGGAACTGCGCCGGCTGCGGCCCGGTGAGACCGTGAGTTATGGCACAATGTCAGCCCGGATCGGCCGGCCCGCCGCCGTGCGGGCCATGGGGCTGGCCAATGGGGCCAACCCCATCGCCATTGTCGTGCCCTGCCACCGCGTCATCGGGGCCGATGGATCGCTGACCGGCTATGGCGGCGGGCTGCACCGCAAGGAATGGCTGCTGCGGCATGAGAAGGGGTGATTAAACCAGGAGCCTCGGCTGATGACTGATGGCCGTAGGTCGCGGGTGAGCCGCCAAGCGAACCACGACCAAGCGACGGTCCCATTGAATGTCGGGGTTCGGCATGCGCCTCACCCACGACCTACGGGGGGTGAGTATCGAGGGCTAAACCCTGACCCCATCGCGCAGGATGGCGGCCAGCAGGTCGAATTCAATCTTCTCTGCCTTTCGGAAGCGCACGCAGCCCTTGCCATGGTCCAGCTTTGCCCAGGCCTCCTCATGCTGCGGTGGGATCGTCACACCGGTCAGATAGACGGACACGTATTGTTTCTGGCTGACGAAGGCGATGATGGCCTTGCCGTCCACGCTATAGACGGGCATGCCCCACTGCACCCCTTCCACATGGCCGGACAGGTTGGCGCGCACCATCTGGCGCAGCTTTTCCAGCCAGGGGCGGCGGGCGGGATCGGCATCGGCCAGGAAGGCATCGACGTCGGCGGCCTTTGACTGCACCATGATAGCTATTCCTCCCTCAGGCGCCGGGCGCCGCCATCCGGCGGCTTGGGCTTGCGCGGCATGGGCCGCGCGGCGGCAGTCGCCGCCGGACCAACGGTCAAGGCTTTGACCGTTGGTGGTCACCCCCCCCCCCCCATGGAACGGCCAATGGCCGACCCAGTCAATGGGCAGCATGGCAGGAAAGCCGGGCCGCCGCTTGACAGGGACCCGGTGCTTGGCCCCCATAGGGCCATCATGCCCCGCGATCCCGCCCCCCGTCCGAAAACCCTTCGCCATGTCCGCGATCTGGCTGATCATGGCTTGGCGGCCCCTGCCGATCTGCCCGTGCTGGAACAGGTGGCGGCGCAGTTCGCGGTGGCCGTGACGCCGGCCATGGTGGACCTGATCGACCCGACGGACCCCCATGATCCCGTGGCGCGACAGTTCCTGCCCGACGCGCGGGAACTGGATATCAAGGACGAAGAGCTGGCCGATCCCATCGGCGATGATCCGTTCACGCCCGTGAAGGGCATCGTCCATCGCTACAAGGATCGCGTGCTGCTGAAACCCGTCCATGCCTGTCCGGTCTATTGCCGGTTCTGCTTCCGTCGGGAAATGGTGGGGCCGGGGTCGGATGCGCTGAACGCCGACGAACTGGACGCCGCCATCGCCTATATCGCGGGCAATCCGGAGATCTGGGAAGTCATCCTGACGGGTGGCGATCCCATGATCCTGTCGCCGCGCCGCATGGCGGAGATTATCGGGCGGCTGAACACCATCCCGCATCTGGGCCTGGTCCGCATCCATACCCGCGTGCCCGTGGTGGACCCGGCGCGGGTGGATGGGGACATGGTGGCGGCCTTGAAAGGCCCGCGCATTCCCACCTGGGTGGTGCTGCATTCCAACCATTGGCGGGAGTTTGGCGAGGAGGGGCGGGCGGCCATCGCGCGGCTGGTCGATGCCGGCATCCCCATGCTGGGGCAAAGCGTGCTGATGCGCGGGGTCAATGACGATGTCGAGACGCTGACCCGTACTTTCCGCACCATGATCAGCAATCGCATCAAGCCCTATCACCTGAACCATGGCGATCTGGCCAAGGGCACCAGCCATTTCCGCACCAGCGTGGCGGAGGGCCGCGCCTTGATGAAGGGCTTGCGCGGCGATGTGTCCGGCCTGTGCCAGCCCACCTATATCCTGGACATCCCCGGTGGGCACGGGAAGGTGCCGCTGACCGAAAGCTATCTGACCCCGGCGGGTGACGGGGAATGGATCGTGGAAGACCCGCGCGGGGGCAAGCGGCCTTATCAGGGGTGATGGGTGGGTTTTGCCCTCACCCTCCCATTGACTGGCGTCAATGGGCCCCTCCCTCTCCCACGTTCGTGGGCGAGGGGAGAAACTTTGCCCCTCGCCCGCTTTGGCGGGAGAGGGAGGGGCCCGAACGCGTAAGCGTTTGGGAGGGTGAGGGCATCCTCTCTCACTCCACCACGAAATCCAGGCCGATATCGAAATTCTTCACCGAATGGGTCAGCCAGCCCAGGCTGATCAGGGTGACGCCCGTCTCCGCGATGGCGCGGATGGTATCGGGTGTAACGCCGCCCGAGGCTTCGGTGACCATGCGGCCCGCCACCATCTCCACGGCGCGGCGCAGGGTGGCGGGGTCCATATTGTCCAGCAGCACGGCATCGACCTTCAGGTCGATCAGCTCCGCCAGCTGATCCAGGTCATCCACCTCCACCTCGATCTTCACCATATGGCCGGCGCGTGCGCGGGCGCGCTCCACCGCCGCGCGCAGGCCGCCGGCGGCGACAAGGTGGTTGTCCTTGATCAGGACGGCGTCATCGAGCGCGAAACGGTGATTGCCGCCGCCGCCGACGCGCACGGCATATTTCTCCAGCGCGCGCAGGCCGGGCGTGGTCTTGCGGGTGCAGACGATCTGCGCGCCCGTGCCGTCGATCCGGTCGGCCAGCCGCCGCGTCTCGCTGGCGATACCGCAGAGCCGGCCCAGCAGGTTGAGTGCCGTCCGTTCGCCCGACAGGATGGGGCGGGCCGCGCCTTCGACGGTGGCCAGCGTCGTGCCCGGCGCGATGCGGTCGCCATCCTTCACATGCCGGGTGATGGATAGGGTTGGGTCCAGCAGGGTGAAGGCGTGAAGGGCGGCGTCCAGGCCGGCGCAGACGCCATCATGGCGGGCATTGAACAGGGCCGTGGCCGTGGCGTCGGGCGGCACGCAGGCATCGGTGGTGAGATCGCCCGCCATGCCCAGATCCTCCGCCAGGGCCGTGCGGATCAGGGTCTCATACTGGATCGGGTACAGCGGCAGGGTCATCACATCACCGGCAGGGGGGAACGGGGCGGGGCCACGCGGATGCGGGGGGCGGGGCCGGACAGGGTCAAACGTTGACGGTGGCGCCATTCGGCGCGGGATTCCGGCCAGTCGGACCGCTGATGCGCGCCCCGGCTTTCCTGCCGGTTCAGGGCGGCGCGCGTGATCAGGATGGCGGTCAGCAGACGATTGCGCAGCTCCCCCGACAGGCGGATGGCGGCGGGGTCCTGCACCCCGACCTCCAGGTCCAGGCCGGCCTCCAGCGCCTCCAGCTCTGCCAGGGCGCAGGACAGGCCGATACCATCGCGCAGCAGGCCCACGCTTTCGGCCATGATGTCGGCGGCCTGCACCGACACGGCGGCGGCCTGTACGCTGGGCGTCATGGTGGCGGGCAGGTCGGGCAGGGCGATGGGGCCGGGGCGCGGGGGGGGGGAGGCCAGGATGGCATCCGCCGCGCGTTCGGCAAAGACCAGCGCCTCCAGCAGCGAATTGCTGGCCAGACGGTTGGCCCCATGCACACCGGTGCAGGCGACCTCACCGGCGGCATAGAGGCCTTGGATGCTGGTCCGCCCATCCTGATCGGTGACCACGCCACCCATGTGATAATGGGCGGCGGGCGCCACGGGGATGGGCAGGCGGGCGGGGTCCAGGCGGGCGGCGGCACAGATGCCGGCCACGGTCGGGAACTTCACGGCCCCGCCATCGGCCCACAGGGCGCGCAAATCCAGATAGACGGGCAGGCCATTGGCGATACGCCCGCCAATGGCCTTGGCCACCACATCGCGCGGCGCCAGTTCGGCCAGCGGATGGGCCTTCACCATGAAGCGCCCGCCATGTTCATCCAGAAGATGGGCACCGGCCCCGCGCAGCGCCTCCGTCAGCAGCGGCACCTGACCGGTGCGGGTCCCGGCGAGCGCGGTGGGGTGGAACTGCACGAATTCCAGATCGGCCAGGTCGGCCCCGGCGCGGGCGGCCAACGCAATGCCGTCGCCCGTCGCCTCTGCCGGGTTGGTGGTGTGGCGGTACAACTGTCCGATGCCGCCGCAGGCCAGCAGCACGGCTCCGGCGCGGTGGAAGACCCAACCCTGTTCGGCATGATGGGCCAGGACACCGGCCACACCATGGCGGCCCATGACCAGATCCCAGACGAAGGATTTTGCCTGGATACTGATATGGGCGGCGGCGCGGACACGGGCCGACAGATCGGCCATCAGGGTCCGGCCCGTGGCATCGCCACCGGCATGCAGCACGCGGGCCGCCCCATGGGCGGCCTCCCGGCCCAGGCACAGCCGCCCGCTGGCCTCCCGGTCAAAGGGCAGGCCCTGGTTGATCCACCGGGTCAGGCGCTTGGCCCCCTCATCGGTCAACAGCGCCGCCATTTCCGGGTCGGTCAGACCGGCCCCGGCGGCCACCGTGTCGGCGGCATGTTCGGCGGGATCATCGGCGGGGTCGATGGCGGCGGCAATCCCGCCCTGCGCCCAGTTGGAGGAGCCGCCGGGCAGATCATCGGTCTTGGTCAGCACGGTCACGCGCAGCGGGGCCAGCGACAGGGCACCCACCAGCCCGGCCATGCCGGACCCGATGACGATCACGTCGCTGTCACGAAGCTGCATTTTCTTTGCTCCCTCAGGCGCCGGGCGCCGCCATCCGGCGGCTTGGCTTACGGCGCACGTGCGCCGGGCCGGCAGTCGCCGGCCTCCGTCGGGCATGGGCAATGCCCGACGGTACTGCGCTCTTCGCCCGGATGTTGGTCGGGCGCGTCACTTCTTGCCCACTTCCAGCATCCGCTCCACCGCCTGCCGCGCACGACCGGCGATGGCGGGGTCGACATGGACCTGGGGCTGCATGGTTTGCAGGCTTTCCAGGATGTTCGACAGGGTGATGCGGCGCATATGGGGGCAGAGATTGCAGGGGCGGACGAATTCCACCGCCGGGTTGGTGGCTGCCAGATTGTCGGCCATGGAGCATTCGGTGATCAGCAGCACGCGCTTGGGCTGCTGGCCCTCCACATAATCCTGCATCTTGGCGGTGGAGCCGACGAAATCCGCCTCCGCCAGGACATCGGGCGGGCATTCCGGGTGGGCGATGATGGTGATGTCGCCCTTGAACTGGGTCCGGTATGCCCGAAGCTGCTCGCCCGTGAAGCGCTCATGCACCTCGCAATGGCCCTTCCAGGCGATGACCTTCTTCGTCGTCTGGGTCGCCACCCATTTGGCCAGATACTCATCGGGAATGCACAGCACCTCGTCACCGGGCAGGGAGTTGATCACCTCCACCGCGTTGCCCGACGTAATGCAGACATCGCTTTCCGCCTTCACGGCGGCGGATGTGTTGACATAGGTGGCGATCGGCACGCCCGGATAGCGTTCGCGCAGCAGGCGCACATCCGCCGCCGTGATGCTGTCGGCCAGCGAGCAGCCGGCATCCATGGCGGGCATCAGCACGGTCTTTTCCGGCGACAGGATCTTCGCCGTCTCCGCCATGAAATGCACGCCGGCCAGGACGATGACATCGGCATCGGTTTCGGCGGCCTTGCGCGCCAGCAGCAGGCTGTCGCCCACGATATCGGCCACGGTGTGGAAAATCTCCGGCGCCTGATAGTTATGGGCCAGGATGACGGCGTTACGTTCCTTCTTCAGCCGGTTGATGGCGGCCACCAGCGGCGCATGGAAGGGCCATTCCACCTCCGGGATCACGCCCTTGACCCGGTCATAGATCGGCTTGGTGGCCTCGGCCACTTCAGGGCTGTAGGACAGGTCGAGGGGGGCGGACATGGCGGCGGCTCCGGCAAGGACTTATGCTCGATTTGAGCATTACTCTCCCTTATGCTCGCGCAGAGTATAAGGGGTGTCAAGCCCGCGTCGGCATGGCGTCACGCATCCGTCACAGTTCGGACCGGTGGGATTCGCATGTGTGCGGCGCAACATCGTTGCGTGGGGCGCGGGATGGGTTCGATGGCGTTAACCCTGTGAAACATGTGGAACGGGATTCTTGCGGGTTTCAGTTCATGTTCCGGTGATCGTGACCGATCCCCGGCCTCAGTCACCGGCGCCGACATCCGTCGGCTTGGCTTACGCGCCATGGGGCGCGCGGCGGCAGTCGCCGCCGAACCAGATACTGGTGAGTTCTTCTCACCAGTATCTGGTTTCAGTCGTCGTGATGCTTGCCCTTCATGGCGAGCCAGTTGGCGTGGGCGATGAGGCGGGCGGCGGTGAGGCCGGGGATGCCGTCGGGGCCGTCGGCGTCAGGGCGGCTATTGTGCAGAAGCCAGGCCAGCAGGCGGACGGAGCTTTGCGGGTGGCGGGTTGGGCCGGGGCGGCGGGGGCTGTGGGGTGGGGTGGGGATGGGGCGGGGGTGGGCGCGGTAGGGGGTTTTGGGAGATGGCCCGGCGGTCCTTGTTGCCTCCCCCTTCGTCATCCCGGCGGAAGCCGGGTCCCAGGGGGCAGGGGCGCCATCGTTTTCCGGGGCGTTTTCCGGGGCGTGGGTCGGGGGTGGGGAGGAGAGGTCGCGCGCTTGGCCCCTGGGTCCCGGCTTTCGCCGGGATGACGAGGGAAGGGGATTGGGGTGGGCGACGGGTGACGGTCGGATCGGTCCTGGCGGGCGCAGGCCGGTGGGGGGCTCCGGCGCGGGGCTTTCCTCCATGAGGGGCAGGGGTGTGTCGGGGCCGGGCGGGGTGGCGAGGTCGGCCAGGATGGCGCCTTCCTTGGTGTCGGCAGGCCACCAGCCCTGGGGGACGCGGGCATAGCCGGGCTTGGGCGGCTTTTCGGCCTGTTGCAGCAGGGATTCGCCAAGGCCCAGCCGTTCGGCGGCCCAGAGCGTGGCGCGCATATTGCCGTCGGCCACCGCGCGGTAGATCGTGTCCACCACCAGTTCGCGCATGGCCATGAACCGGCTGTCCGCCTCCCGCCGCATCAGGGCGCGTTCTTCGGCCACGCGGCGGCGCAGATTGTGGGAACCGTTGATGGCGCGCCAGATGGTGGTGCGCGACAGTTTGTAATGTTCCGCGATCTTGATGATCGGCACGCCGGCAGCCAGGTGAAAGGCGATCTTGGCCCAGGTGGGTTCATCCGCCGCGCGGGAATTATATCCTGCCATCAGGCGGGGGCTGCTGGCGGCGTCATCGTTGGGGGCCGGGCGGGACGCCCCCGGTTCGCCCCCGTTGGCGGCTATTTCGGCGCGGATGGCGTCCTGGCGCTGGCGCAGGGAAAGGCCGGAGAGGTTGGGTTGCATGGGGGCGCTCCGTGAGGGGGTGGGAGCGTGATCCTGGCATAATTTAGGAAAATATTCCATAGATGGGGTTGGGCATACGCCCTTTCTCGTCATCCCGGCGAAAGCCGGGACCCAGGAGCCACAAGATCAAAGTTTGCCGCAGACACGCGAAAGATTGTTCGGCGGTCGGGCGCTTGGCCCCTGGGTCCCGGCTTGTCGCCGGGATGACGAAGAAGGCAGTGATACCCAGGAAAACAGTGATGATGACGGGGACCGGACGTTGGCAGGGGCGATCCCCCCTAATTCACCGCCATCAGGCCCCGGAACAGGCTGGTGGCGTCGGTGCCGTTCAGGGTGACCTGACCTGTGGGCGTGATGGTCAGGGCATATTGGTGGGTGGTGCCTTCGGGTCCCGGTTCGGGGCGGCCCAGGCCCTGTAGCGCGTAAAGGCCGATGGCCAGCGTGGCGCCGTTGGCGCCCATGGACCGGTTGATGCCGGTGATGATCTTGTCCACGCCGCGCAGCGACAGGGCGGCATTGCCCGTCACGCCGCTGGCATTGCCGGGGCCGAAGCGGAAATCGCCCTGGCCCAGGATGGTGGAATTGGGGTTCCAGAGATTGAGTTTGGACAGTTTGATGGCACTGCCCGCCGCCGCCAGGGCCGGGGTCCAGCCATCCGCCGGCTTGGCCCCCGTCAAAAGCGCCTTGGGCAGGGATGTGCCGGTCAGGTTGATGGCGGCGCGCACGGGCAACAGGCCCTGATCCAGGCCGGGTCCGGTATGGCTCAACCCGGCATGGGTCCAGTCCAGGGCCAGGGATGCCTTGGCCGATGACAGGCCGGACAGGGTCAGCTTGCCTTTGCCCGTTTCCAGCGCGCTGCGCGTGCCATCGTCGCGCACCTGACGAAAGCCGGCGATGTCGGCGGAAAGGTCGGCATTGCGGGCAATGCGGTCCAGATGGGCGCGGTCGCCGCTGGCCAGCAGATCGCCCATGCGGCGCATGTCCAGACCATCGGCCCCGCCATCCAGGCGCAGACGCTGCACCGACAGCCGGTCGATGCCCATCGGGTCCTTTAACGACAGGGCATCCAGCGCCAGCGACACACGCCCGCTCCACAACCCATCCTTCATGGATTTGGGCGTCAGGATCAGGCGCAGGGCCGACAGGCTGCCGGTACCAGCGCCCAGGGCCGGCTTGAAGGTCGCATTGCCGATGTCGAGATCGGCGGAGAGCAGGGAGCGGCCATCGCCGCTGATGGCAAGGGTCAGGTTCTGCCGGGCCAGCGCAATGTCGCCCAGGCGGAAGCCATTGCCGCCATACAGCGTCAGACCCTGCGGCAGGCGCAGTTTCAATTGCCACGACCCGTCGGGGCGGGGGGTGGCGTCACCCTCCACCAGCGGCGCCTCCACCATCCAGCCATCATTGGCGGCCAGCCGCAGGATGGGGATGCGCAGCTGATACAGGCCGGCCTTTTCCGTCACCGCCACATCGGGCACACGCTCCACATGCAGCCGGTCACGGCTGCTGGCCGATTCCGACAGGCGGCGGGTCAGCATATCCTTCAGGGACGCCGCCTGTTCCGGGCTGGCCCCGGCGGGGGCGGCGAGGGAGAAGGCGAGGATGGCGAGGAGGAGCAGCGCTTTCTTCATGCCTGATGATCTGACCCGCACAGATGGCTTTTCCATGGCCGGGCTTGCATTATCACAGGCGTCCGCCCATGGATAAAAACCATGAATGCTCATTCATCCTCTGCGGCGGGACTGGCCACGGTTGGGACTGGCCGGGTGCTGGCGGTCCTTGGACCCACCAATACCGGCAAGACCTATCTGGCCATGGAACGCATGGCGGCCCATGCCACCGGCATGATCGGCTTTCCGCTGCGTCTGCTGGCGCGCGAGAATTATGACAAGCTGGTGCGGATGAAAGGGGCCAATCACGTGGCCCTGGTGACGGGGGAGGAGAAGATCATCCCGCCGGCCCCGCGCTACTGGGTCTGTACGGTGGAAAGCATGCCGCTGGAACGGCAGGTGGCGTTCCTGTGCGTGGATGAGATCCAGCTTTGCGCCGATGGCGAACGCGGGCACATCTTCACCGACCGGCTGCTGCATGCGCGCGGCGGGGAGGAGACGATGTTTTTAGGCTCGGACATGATCCGGCCCCTGATCCAGAAGCTGATCCCCAAGGTGGAGATCATCACCCGCCCGCGCTTTTCCAAGCTGAGTTTCGGGGGGCACAAGAAGCTGACCAAGCTGCCGCCGCGCAGCGCCGTCACCGCCTTTTCCGTGACGGAGGTCTATCAGCTGGCCGAGATGGTGCGGCGGTCGCGCGGTGGCACGGCGGTGGTGATGGGGGCGCTGTCCCCCCGTACCCGCAATGCCCAGGTGGCCATGTATCAGGCGGGCGATGTCGATTATCTGGTGGCGACCGATGCCATCGGCATGGGCCTGAACATGGATGTGGACCATGTCTGGTTCGCCCGCATGAACAAGTTCGATGGGCAGCGCCCGCGCCGCCTGACGGCACCGGAGGTGGCGCAGATCGGCGGGCGGGCCGGGCGGCACCAGACGGATGGCACCTTCGGCACTACCTGGGACTGCTCCCCCCTGGATGATGATATCGTGCAGGCGGTGGAGAACCATACGTTCCCGCCGCTGCAACAGCTGAGCTGGCGCAACAGCGAGCTGGATACGCGGTCGGTGGAGGGCTTGCTGCGCAGCCTGGAGGCGCCGTCGCCATCGCCGCTGCTGATCCGTGGCCGGTCTGCCGATGATGTGGAGGCGTTGAAGGCGCTGGCCGGTGACGCGGAGGTCATGGGCCTGACGCGGCGTCCGCGCGGGGTGAAGATGCTGTGGGAGGTCTGTCAGGTGCCAGACTTCCGCAAGACCATGACGGACGCGCATACGAGGCTGCTGGGTCAGCTGTACCGGCATCTGATGGCGCCGGGCGGGCGGTTGCCCAATGATTTCGTGGCCGGACAGGTGCAGCGGCTGGATAATCTGAACGGCGATATCGACACGCTGGTGTCGCGCATCGCCCATATCCGCACCTGGACCTATATCAGCCACCGCGCCGATTGGGTGGCCGATCCCAAGCATTGGCAGGGCTTGACGCGCGGGATTGAGGATCGGCTGTCGGACGCGCTGCATGAACGGCTGACGCAGCGCTTTGTTGATAAGCGCTCGGCGGGGCTGGTGAAATCGCTGCGCGACGGGCGCGACCTGACGGGGTTTGTCACCGCCGACGGGACGGTGGTGGTGGAAGGCCATGCGGTGGGGGCGCTGCGGGGCCTTGGCTTTGAGATGCAGGCCGATGTGGGGGAGGATGATGCCCCCACCCTGATGACCGCCGCGCGCCGGGCCCTGCGTGAGGAGATTGCGCGCAGGGTGGCAGCGGTTGAGGCGGCGGGGGACGATGCCTTTGCTCTGGGTCCCGACGGGGTGCTGCGCTGGGACCAGGTGGAGGTCGGGCGGCTGATACCGGGGGAGCGGCTGCTGTCGCCGGGGGTGCGGCTGCTGCGCGATGATCTGCTGGAAGGGGTGCAGCGGGAGCGGGTGAGGGGGCGGTTGCTGGGGTTCGTTCAGGCCCGCGTGCGCGCCGATCTGGCCCCGCTGGTCCGGCTGGAGACGGCGGAGATCAAGGGGGCGGCGCGCGGGGTGGTGTTTCAGCTGTCGGAAGCGGCCGGGATATTGCCGCGTGAGGCGGTGGCGGGATTGCTGCCGGGGATCGACAAGCCGCAGCGGGTGGCGCTGGAACGGCTGGGCGTGCGGTTCGGGGTGGGGCAGATCTTCCTGCCGGGCCTGATCAAGCCGCGTGCCGCCGCGATGCTGGGCCTGCTCTGGGCGGTGCGGCAGGGACTGTCCCTGCCGGTGTCGTTGCCGCCGCCGGGGCGGATTTCGGTGGCGCGGGAGGGGACGGACGATGGGTTGCTGCGCGCTGCCGGTTACCTGCCGCTGGGGCCGCGGGCCGTGCGGGTGGATATGGCGGACCGGTTGATGCAGGTGATTACCGACCGGTCGGGTGATGGCAGGCTGACCGACCTGTCGGGTCTGGCGCCGCTGGCCGCCTGTTCCAACGCCGAGGTTCCGGCCATCCTGACGGCCCTGGGCTGGCGCTTGCGGAAAAAGCCGCCCTTGGTGGAAGGGCAGGAGGTGCCGCCCGATATCTGGGTTCGGCGGAAGCCCGACATGCCGGTGGTTGCAGCGGTGGAGAGGGTACGCGTGGATGCCGATAATCCCTTTGCCGCCCTGGCCGGTCTGAAGGAAAAGATGCTGGCGGTGCCGGCCCCGGTACGGGCCGGACGGCGGCGACGACGCGGGGGGAAGGGGGCAACGCCATGATCGATCTGTCCATCCTGCTGCGCGATGCCGAACAGCGCCTGACGGCGCGGGGCGTGGAAGAGGCGCGGCTGGACCTGCTATATCTGGCCGAACGGGCCTTTGGCATTCCCGTTTCCCGCCTGCGCCGGCCCGACGGGTTGACGGGCACGGCAGAACAGGTGGCTTCGTTCAACGCGCTGGTCGACCGGCGGGCGGCGCGCGAGCCGGTGCAGCGCATCCTGGGCGATTGGGAATTCTGGGGCCTGACCCTGGCGCTGGGTCCGGAAACCCTGATCCCCAGGCCGGATACGGAAACGCTGGTGGAGGGGGTGTTGAAGGCCTGCCCCGACCGGGCGCGACCCTGGCGTATCCTGGATCTGGGCACGGGCACGGGGGCCATCCTGCTGGCGCTGCTGTCGGAATATCCGGCGGCGTTCGGGGTGGGGGTGGACCTCTCGCCCGACGCGGCGATGGTGGCGCAGGCGAACGCGGTGTCGCTGGGCCTGTCGGCGCGGGCGGCGTTTGTGGCGGGGTCGTGGGTGGAGGCGCTGGGCGGCGGGTTCGACATTATTGTCTCCAACCCGCCTTATATCCCCGATGCCGAGATTGCGGGGCTGGCGCCGGAGGTGGCGCGGTTTGAGCCGTGGCGGGCGCTGGCCGGGGGGGCGGATGGTCTTGACCCCTATCGCCATCTGGTGCGCGAGTTGCCGCCGCTGCTGTCGCCCGGCGGGCTGGTCGGGTTCGAACATGGGGCGGATCAAGGGCCGGCGGTGGCGGACCTGATGCGCGGGGCCGGGTTTGGGGATGTCGTCACTTTGCGCGACCTGGGTGGACGCGACCGGGTGGCCATGGGGCGGGGTTCTGGCCGCGATTGACGGCGGTGTCGGACGCTCCCTATCCTCCCCCTCCCCAAACAGGCCGGCGGATGCGCGCGGCGGATCGGTGAAGGAGGGGGAGGAAATGTTCAGCCATGTCATTCTCGGTGCCAATGATATCGAGGCATCGAAGGCTTTCTATGATGCGACCCTGGCGGCGCTGGGCATTGCGCCTGGCTATTACGACCCCAAGGGCCGGGTCTTCTATCGCACGCCCACGGGGACGCTGGGCATCACCAAGCCCATCAATGGCCAGCCGGCCACCTGTGCCAATGGCGGCACCATCGGGTTCGGCGCCAAGTCGCCGGAAGAGGTGGATGCCTGGCACGCCGCCGGCATTGCCAATGGCGGCACCACCTGTGAGGACCCGCCCGGCCTGCGCAGCATGGGCGAGATGAAGCTGTACCTGGCCTATCTGCGCGATCCGGCAGGCAACAAGCTGTGTGGCCTGTACCGCGTTCCGGCCTGACCGGCGTGGGTCTGCGATACCAACGGTCAGCACGGCTGACCGTTGGTACGGCGGCGACTGCCGCCGCGCGGCCCATGCCGCGCAAGCCCAAGCCGCCGGATGGCGGCGCCCGGCGCCTGAGGGAACAGATAAATTCGTCTTCCACCTGTTACGCATCCGTAAAAAACCCTTGGAATGCAAGGCGACTATCGCTAGGGTCCGCTTCGGACGGCAGCAGCGCGTGGGGCGCCTGCCGTGGCAAAGCCCTCGGACCGGGGCTTATGCGTCCCAGGGCCAAGGCGATCAAACGCCGCCCGAACAGGTCAAGGCCGATAAAAACGGATAAGACGGGACGGCATGGTGTCCGGGGGCTTCGATAACCAGGGGCCGAGCATATAGCGAATGAGACAGGGACCCAATAATCAGCAGCAGCGGCGTCGTGGCCGCGGTGGCAATGGCGGTGGTGGTAACGGCGGTGGCAATAATGGTGGCGGCGGTAATCGCCGTCAGAACATGCCGCTGCGTCACCAGAATTTCGACAGCAGCGGTCCGGATGTGCGCATCCGCGGCAACGCCTTCCAGGTCTATGAAAAGTATCAGGCCCTGGCGCGTGATGCCCATACGTCCGGCGACCGGGTGGCGGCGGAGAATTATCTCCAGCATGCCGAGCATTATTACCGCATCATCTGCCAGATCAACGAACAGGAAGGCCGCGCCCGCCAGCATGTGCCGCGCTATGACGGCGATGAGGGCGAAGGCGGCGATGACGGCATGGGTGATGGCGATCCGGGCGAAAGCGACCAGCCGGCGGCGTAAGACTTGTCGGCCCCTGGGACGGCCCCTCTTCGTCATCCCGGCGATAAGCCGGGACCCAGGGGCCACGCGCCCGACCGCTGTGCTGTGCTTTGACCATGGCAGCGCCAACGTGCGATCCTGCACCCCCTGGGTCCCGGCTTGTCGCCGGGATGACGAGGGGAGCGCGGAAGGGACGCATCCGGCATGGCGCAGACGCGGTCGGCCTGGGATCAGGCTGTCGATGACTGGATTTCATCGCTTCCGGGCCTGCTGACGGCACCGGAATCGGTGCTGTGGTGGCCGGGCCTGGCCGTCGGTCTGATCGGGGCCGTCTGGTTCGGGCGTGACCGCGCGCTGTGGGGGCGGGCCGCCGATTATTGGCGCGAGCTGCCCATCGATGCCGGATGCTTCATCGCCAATTCGGCCCTGCCATTTCTGCTGTCGCCCTTGCTGTTCACCCTGTCGCTGATCGCCAGCCAGGGGGCGGCGGCCTTTGCCGGGGTGTTGATCGGCGGCGGGGCCACGGACATTCCGGATTGGCCGCTGCTGTTGCTGGCCGCTCTTGCCGCCTTTGTGGCGGGCGATTTCGCGCTTTACTGGACCCACCGGCTTTTCCATGCGGTACCGCTGCTGTGGCGCAGCCACCGGCTGCACCATGCCCCGCCTGTCCTGACGCCGCTGACCGCCTTCCGCTTCTGGCCGTGGGAGCAGGTGGTGCATCTGTCGGGCAATATGATCGGCCAGGGGGTGGGGCTGGGGTTCGTGGCCGGACTGGCGGGGACGCAGGTGCCGGCCCTGACGGTGCTGGGCGTCAATATCTTCATGCTGGGATGGGGTCTGGCCTTCGCGCATCTGCGCCACAGCCCCGTACCGATGCCGTTCCCGCGCGCGCTGTCGGGCTGGCTGATCTCCCCCCATATGCATCAGTTGCATCATTCCATGGCGAACCAGCACCGGGACCGGAATTTCGGTACCGCGCTCGCCCTCTGGGACCGGATGTTCGGGACCTATGCGCTGCCGGAAAAGGGGGAGCGGTTCCGGTTTGGGGCTGGGGGCTGATACCCCCTCGCATGCCCGCCCCGGCCTGGGCGCGCATTGACCCTTTCCGGGCTTTTCCATAGGGTTGCCGCCTTGTTTTTCTTTCTTCGGTGACATGTGATGAGCAGCGAACAGGAACTGGCGCTTGGGGCGAAGGCTTGGCCGTTTGAGGAGGCGCGCAAGCTGGTGGCGCGTCTTGGTGGCAAAGCCCCGCCCAAAGGCTATGTCCTGTTCGAAACCGGCTATGGTCCGTCGGGCCTGCCGCATATCGGCACCTTTGGCGAGGTGGCGCGCACCACCATGGTGCGCCGCGCCTTTGAACGGCTGCTGCCGGGCGTGCCCACGCGCCTGTTCGCCTTTTCCGACGATATGGATGGGCTGCGCAAGGTCCCCGACAATGTGCCCAACCGCGAGTTGCTGGCCCAGCATCTGGGCAAGCCGCTGACCAAGGTGCCCGACCCGTTCGGCAAGTTCGAAAGCTTCGGCCATCACAACAATGCGATGCTGCGGGATTTCCTGGATCGTTTCGGTTTCGAATACGAGTTCCAGTCGGCCACCGACTGGTATACGTCCGGTCGTTTCGATGCGGCATTGCTGGCCGTCCTGCGCCATTACGACGAGGTGATGGCCGTGATGCTGCCCACCTTGGGGGCCGAGCGTCAGGCGACCTACAGCCCGTTCCTGCCCGTCAGCCCGTCCACGGGCCGGGTGCTGCAGGTGCCGCTGCTGGAACGCAATGTCGATGCTGGCACCATCGTCTATGAGGATGAGGACGGCAGGAAGGTGGAGACGCCGGTCACCGGCGGGGCCGTCAAGCTGCAATGGAAGCCGGACTGGGCCATGCGCTGGCTGGCGCTGGGTGTCGATTATGAAATGGCCGGCAAGGATTTGATCCCGTCGGTCGAACTGGCCGGCAAGATCGTGAAGATCCTGGGCGGCACCCCGCCCGACGGCTTCAACTACGAACTGTTCCTGGACGAGAAGGGGCAGAAGATCTCCAAGTCGAAGGGCAATGGCCTGACGATGGAGGAATGGCTGCGCTATGCCCCGCCGGAAAGTCTGGCGCTGTATATGTTCAACAAGCCGCGCGCGGCCAAGAAGCTGTATTTCGACGTGATCCCGCGCGCCGTGGATGAATATCTGACGTTTGTGGAGAAGTTCGACGCGCTGGAGCCGGCACAGAAGCTGGAGACCGCCGTCCACCACATCCATGACGGCGTGGTGCCGGATGATGTGCGGGGCACGGCGGGCCTGACCTTCGGCCTGCTGCTGAACCTCGCGGGGGCGGCGAACGCCGAAAGTGCCGATGTGATGTGGGGCTTCATCCGTCGCTATGCGCCGGGCGCGTCGCCGGAGACGGCACCGTTCCTGGACAAGCTGGTCGGCTATGCCGTCACCTATTACCAGGATTTCGTGAAGCCCACGAAACAGTACCGCGCACCCAGCGAGCAGGAGCGGGCGGCCATCACCGAGCTGCGCGCCGTCCTGGCCGATATCGCTACCGACACGCCCGCCGACCAGTTGCAGAATCAGGTGTTCGAGGTTGGCAAGAAGCATGGCTTCACCGAATTGCGCGCCTGGTTCCAGGCGCTGTACGAGGTGCTGCTGGGCCAGACCACCGGCCCGCGCATGGGCAGCTTCATCGCGCTCTACGGCGTGAAGGAGACGGTGGCCATGATCGATGCGGCGCTGGCGCGGTAAGGGGGCGGTTCTCCGTTTGCTTTGCTCGCTCTCTTCGTCATCCCGGCGACAAGCCGGGACCCAGGATAAGGCGCGGTTAGCGCCGGTATGAGTCATGTCGCAGCTACCGCTGCTCTCGCTGGGTCCCGGCTTTCGCCGGGATGACGATTGAATGGGCAACATTATACCGGGCGGGCCGTCGCAAATGGCCCGCCCGAATTTTTTGCCAAGCCTGCCGCCAAATGGCCCTAATCCCGTCCTGAACCTGCCCAGAGCGGCTGTTGTTCTGCGGGGGTCGACAGCGCCGGCTTCCCGCCCCGAACCGGTCTGTCGGCTTCCTGATGGAAGGATGACCGCCATGACCAATCGCACCCTGGACCGCACCCTTTCCCGCGTTGACCGTCAGAAGCTGTCGGCCATGGGTCTGGTGTTGACCACGGCCCTGCTGTTGGTCATGGCGGGCGTCGCCGCCGGCAATGCCAGCCGGGGAGATCAGACGGCCCGCACCGATACCGGCACCGTCAAGGCCGAGATGCTGGAACGCACCCTCGTCGCGTCGCGGTAGGTGTTCCCTCAAGCACCGAGCGGCGGAAGTTGCCGCCGGACCTGTTTGTGATTGACCGCGAGCAGGTTCGATTACCCGGCCAGTTATACCAGGGGCACAAAATCATGACCGATGGTCTGGGGTGGCTACGTAGCGCGGATTAGGCGCAGCCGTAATCCGCGGGCTTCCCCGGCGTCGCTCCGCGGATTACGCTTCGCTAATCCGCGCTACGATGAAGTCTCGGTAGTGACATCAACGGTCTGTCATTTATGCCGATGGTATTACCCGGCCAGACCGGGCAAGGGCAGTTCCGTTGTTTCCTTCACGGTGGACACGGCGATCATGCTGTTGATTTCGCGCACGCCCGGCAGCTTTGACAGTTTCTCAAAGAACAGCGCCTCATAGGCCTCGATATCCTTGGTCACGATGCGCAGCATGAAATCGACCTGCCCCATCAGCACGAAACATTCCTGAACCTCGGCAATGCGGCGGATGGCCTCGCGGAAATCGGTCAGCAGGTCGCCGCTATGCGCCTCCAGCTTCACATGGCTGAAGATCAGCACGTTCAGCCCGATGGCCTTGCGGTCCAGCAGGGCCACGCGGCGCTTGATGATCCCATCTTCCTCCAGCCGCTGAATGCGGCGCCAGCAGGGGCTCTGGCTCAACCCCACCTTCTCCGCCACCTCCGCCGCCGTGGCGGACCCGTCACGCTGCAAATGATCCAGGATGCGCCAGTCCAGACCGTCCAGCGGCTTTTGCGGTGCTTGCATGATCTATCCCCATGTTTGCCATTTGGCGCATTACATTTGCACAAACTATGTCATCTGAACGAAACTTGCAAAGAAATGCCCCGGCGCTTGCCCTATGGTTATTGCACCGCACAAGCGGGAACCCATGGATTTTGGAGCCGGAGATGAGCACCCAGGAACACCCCGCCAGCCTGACCGTTTATCGCGATCCCACCACCGGCGCCCAGATCGCGCTGGCGGTGCATCGTGCGGCGGGCGGTGTGATTACCCCGGTGCCGTGGCAGAAACTACCCGGTGTGGGGCTGGATGAGGCGGTGGAGGCGGCGATGCGCGCGGCACGCTCTACGCGCGCTTTCGCCATGCTGGTGCCCGCCGATGATGGCGGGTCGATGGCCGATCCGGTCGGTGTGCTGTCGCGCTGTTTCCAGCGGGCGGATCTGGACCGGCTGTCGGTTGGCCCCGAAATGCGTGGCGCCAGCAAGCAGGCCCCCGCTTCCGTTGCGGCGGAGTGACGGTCATGAACAATGTCGCCGCCGCCATGCCCGTCCTGGCCCCGCCCCCGGCCGAGGCCCGTCCCACCGACCCCAACCGTACTGCCTGTTTCGCGGTGCTGGCCGATCCCGATCCGGGCGCCTTGCCGCGTGTACTGGAATTCTTTGCCAAGCGCGGGCTGGTGCCCGCCTCGGTCCAGGCCCGGCATTTCGAGGCGGATGAATGCCTGCATGTCGATGTGCAGGTCCGCACCCTGACCCGCGATGAAAGCGATTATATCGCCCGCTGCCTGCGCGCCCAACCGCTGGTCCGTCAGGTACTGACATCCGAACGCCACCGCGTGGTGGAGCCGGATGCCCTGTCGGCGTAAGGGGAGGCGATTTCGGAGTTTAAATGCGTTGGCCCCTTTTGCGGCCTGAAACGCGATTGCCCGGTACGGCCCCTCAATGCACCGTGTCGGTATTGGTGCCGCCGGTGCGGGGGCGGCTGTCATACTTGTCCATGGCGCGGCCCATCATATCGGCGATCAGTTCCTTGGGCAGCGGCGCCGCACCACCCGGGGGCCAGGATGCTGGCTGCTGTGCCTGGACCTGTGCCGGGCTGTAGGTCGGGGCCGGGGTGGCCTGCGGCTGGGTGGCAACGGGCTGAGCATTGGTGACCGTCGGGGCCTGCGGCTGCGTGGTCTGCTTCGGCATGGCGGGGACGGCGGCGCCCGGCATGTTACCACCGACATTGCGGGCCATCTGGTTGGCGCGGGACGCCACGATCGGCTTCACCCCCATGGAACCGGCGGAGATGGCGGCGGCGCGGTATTCGGCCAGACCCTTGCCGGCGCGGGCGGGGGCGGCCTGCTCCTGGCTCATCGCCGTCAGCAGATTGTCACCCGACCCGGCGGCACCGGGGGCCGGCAGGCTGGCCAGCACGGCGGCGGTGCCCATGCCGCGCGCGGCGGTCAGGGCGGCGGACGCGCCGGGCGTGCTTTCCAGGTCCTTCAGCTGCTGTGCCGTGGCGATGCCACCGGCGGCGGGCGCATGCGCGCTGATGGAGGTGGGGACCGTGGCCGGCGCCCTGGTGGTCAGGGCGGCCATGGGCAGGGACGCGGGGGCCGGGGCGGCAACAGCAGCCGGGGCGCTGGCGGCAAGGGCTGCCGTGGTGCCGGGCGCGCTGGGCAGGGATTGCCCACCACCCATCAGGCTTTCCAGCAATGCTGCCTGACCGCTGGACAGTTCCACGGGGCCGCCGGGGGCCGGTGCGGCGGTTGCAGCGCCGGCGGTGGGGGCAGCAGAAGCAGCCTGCGGGGTCGGGGCCGGGGTGGCGTCGGCGGTCTGGGCGGGGCGGGGGGCGGTGACGGTGAAGGGATCATCCTCCGCCGGGGCGGCGTCCTTCTCCAGGCCCAGGGCGCTGGCCACATGGTCCATGGCGTCCTTGCCCGTTTCCTTCTCCAGGATGGCATCGGCGCTGGCCACGGCCAGACCCACGGGGCCGAAGAACAGGGCCGCACCCGCCACCTTGGCCGGGGTGCGGATCGTGTCGCCGGTGACGGCCTGATAGATCTTGTTGACGACGGGGATGTGCTGCAACGGGTTCACCACATCCAGCACATCCCAGAAGGACATGCCCTCGCCCTTGCCAGCGGCCTTTTCGGACTTCGCCCCATCCTTGGCGCTATCCGTCGACGCGGCATGCAGGTGCTGCGTCTTGGCGCGGACATGGTCCATATGGATGGTGCTTGGCGGCATGGTGATCCTCCCGGTTCGAAAAGATCAATGCAGGCCGCGTGCCAAGTGCGGGGCGGCGGATTTTGCCGGGTGGGGGGAGGCCCCGGATCGGGTTTACGTTGACTGGAAGCACACCTTATCGTCATCCCGGCTTGTCGCCGGGATGACGAAGAAAGCCCGTTTCCTGTCAAAAGAAATCCGCACTAAACCGGAAAGCGATCAATCCCGACGCGCCTTAAAACAAATGCCCCGACTTTTCCGCCTTGGTGCGCAGATAGGCCTCGTTATGGCCGTTGGCGGGGAAGATGTGGGGGACGCGTTCCACCACCTCCACGCCGCTGGCGGCCAGCTGCGCCATCTTGTCGGGATTGTTGGTCATCAGCCGGACCTGGGTGAAGCCCAGCTGGCGCAGCATGCTGGACGCCGGCAGATAGACGCGTTCATCGGCGTCGAAGCCCAGGACGGTATTGGCGTCGACCGTGTCCAGTCCGCCATCCTGAAGCCGGTAGGCGCGCAGCTTGTTCATCAGGCCGATGCCGCGCCCCTCCTGCGCCAGATAGAGCACGATGCCCTGCCCTGCCTCGGCGATCTCCTTGATGGCCCCGCGCAGCTGCGGCCCGCAATCGCAGCGCAGCGAGCCCAGCAGGTCGCCCGTGAAACATTCCGAATGCAGGCGGGCCAGGACCGGCTGTCCGGGTGCGGGATCGCCGATGACGATGGCCAGATGCTCGGGCCCGCCATCGCTGGGCCGGAAGGCCACGATACGGGTGCGTTCCGCATCCTCCAGCGGCACCGCAGCCTCTGCCACGCGGGCCAGGCTGCGGGCGGAGCGGCGGCGGTAATCGACAATGTCGGCGGCCCGCACCAGCAGCAGGTCATGGCGGCGGGCAAAGCCGGCGGCATCGACCATGCCGCCGCGCCCGGCGGGCAGGTCGGCCACGATGGCGGCGGGCAGCAGGCGGGCGATCTTGGCCAGGATGGTGGCCGCCCCCTCCGCCCCGCCATCCAGGCTGACGGCACCGGTGGGCGTGGCGGCGCGGGCGGGCCGGGTCGGGTCGGACAGGTCGCGCACCAGATCGGCGGTCAGGCCGGCGGGCGGGGACAGGCGCACCGGTCGGTCCAGCGGCACATCCAGGCCCAGGGCGGCGGCGCGCTGTCCCGTCAGGACCAGGGACGGGGCCGTGCCGGCCAGTTGGGCCAGATGGTTCAGGGTTTGCGTCGTCACGGCTTCGGCGGCGAAGGCCAGCAGGGCTGTCCCTGCCTCTGTCGTGATCACCACCGCCTCGCCCCGCCGCAGTTCGGACAAGGCACGGTCCACCGCGCGCTGGGCCGCATGGTCCGGCGGGGTGGCGTGATCGGCGGAGGCGTATTCCAGAACCATGCTATCCATTATTCGTCCCACCACCGTCATGACGGTGGCTGTGCAGCCAAACCGTATCGACGGTAAAAGAGAAAAGCAAAAGCGCAAGGGCTGCGCCCACCGCAAAGCCGGTCAGCGGCGGCCCCAGCAGCGGTGTGGCACACAGCGCCAGCACGCCCACCTGCACCATGCAGATCAGGCGCCGCCGCTGGCTGAAGGGCAGGGGATTATCCAGCCAGGGCCAGACCCGTCCCGCCGCCACGAACAGGGGCCGCAGCAGCCCCGCCAGCAGCACCCATCCCCCCACCTCCCCCGACAGCCAGAGCAGTAAGCAGAGATAGAGGATGGCGACACTATCCATTTCCATGTCGAAGCGGGCGCCATAGGGGCTGCACATTCCCTGCCGGCGCGCCAGCCAACCATCCACCCCGTCCAGCACCAGCGCCGTGACGGCAATCACCGACAGGACCCAGGCCGGCATTGCGTCCAGATCATGGACGAAGGGCAGGCTGCCCCCGACCAGCGCCAGCAGGACCGACCGCAGCAGCGTCACCCGGTTGGCGTGCCCCCATTCCGGGGCCCGGTGCAGATCCAGCCGCGTCAGGGCGAACCAGGCGGCTGGCAGAAAGGCCAACAGGCAGAAGACCGCATAGGTTCCCGGCAGGCCCAGCGCTGGCCCCAGCCCCACCGTCACCGCCAGCAGCAGGCAGGAAGCCGCCAGCAGGTGCGTCAGCACAGGCCGGCGCAGATGCCAGGGGGAGGGAGGGGGAGAGGCGGCGGTCAATTCCATGCAAGATAGTTTGGCGGAATGACCGGATTGGCAAGGGGCGGATGTTTATTCCGCACCATTGCGATGCCGGAACAGGTCCAGCAACCGGCGGGCGGCGGCCCCCGGCGTGACGCTGCTGTCGGCGGCGGCGCGTTCCAGGCCCGACAGTTCGGCGCGCACCGCCGGGTCGGCCTGGAAGGCGGTGATCAGGCTTTCGCGGATTTCATTCCACATCCAGGCCTGCGCCTGTTCGGCCCGCCGCCGTGCGATGGACCCGTCATCGCCCAGGATGCGGCGGTAATCGCCGATCCCGTCCCAGACAGTATCGATGCCCCGATTGTTTAGCGCCGAACAGGACAGGATCGGCACCCGCCAATTGGCATTGGCGGGCCGCAGCAGCGACAAAGCGTGGCGATATTCGGCCACGGCATGGCGGGCGGCATTGGCCAGATCGCCATCGGCCTTGTTGACCACGATCATGTCGGCCAGTTCGACAATGCCCTTCTTGATGCCCTGCAATTCATCCCCGCCCGCCGGCGGCAGCAGCAGCAAGAACAGGTCGACCATGTCGGCCACCGCCGTTTCCGACTGTCCCACCCCCACCGTCTCCACGATCACCACCTCGAAGCCCGCAGCCTCCACCAGCAGCATGGCCTCGCGCGTGCGCCGTGCGACACCGCCCAGGGTGGCGCCGGCGGGCGACGGGCGGATGAAGGCGCTGATATCGCGGGACAGCAACTCCATGCGGGTCTTGTCACCCAGGATGGAACCGCCGGTACGCTGGCTGGTCGGGTCGATGGCCAGCACGGCCACCTTGTGCCCCTGGCCGATGACATGCAGGCCGAACGCCTCGATAAAGGTGGATTTGCCGACGCCGGGCACGCCGGAAATGCCGATGCGCACGCCCTTGCCGGTATGGGGCAGCAGGGCCGCCAGCAAGGCCTCCGCCTGCTCGCGGTGATCGGGCCGGGTGCTTTCCACCAGCGTGATGGCCTGCGCCAGGGCACGCCGGTCACCGCTGCGGATACGCTCGGCAAGGTCGGCGATGGGCATGGGCGTGGCTCCAGGCGGCAACGGGGGCGGCACTTTGGAACAGGCGGGCGGTCTAGTCAAATCGCCAGGGGTGCGGGCCTGTTCCTACTTCTTTGGTGTGTGACCATCGGCAGTGCTTTGCAAGCGGCGGGAATCCATGTGATTCTGGATTTATCCACCGATCCGCCCACAACTTGCCCACAGCCAGCCCACATGAAATCCCCCTGGCCATCCCCAGGCTTATCCCCAGGACCGCGCCCATGACCGCCACCGTCCAGACCAGCCACAGCCCGGCCCGCCCCATCGCGGCATTGCCGCCGCTGCGCCGCTGGCTGACCCGGCTGTTCCGCCGCCGTCCGCTTACATATCCGCCGCTGGCCGGTGTGTCGGCGCTGGTCAATGAACAGGTGCTGGCCGTGACGGAGGTCAATGGTGCGGGCATGTGCGTGGTCGGCTATCGCGGCCTTCTGAACCCGCAGGACCGGTTCAGCTTTGTCCTGACCCTGGGCGATTTCGACATTGCCGGCGACGCGGTTGTTGCGTGGCGCCGACATGGCGGGCTGGGCGTGGCGTTCTACGACCTGTCGGGGGTGGAGCGGGAGCGGTTGGGGGAGTGGTTGGTGGGACGGGGGGATTAAACCGCCACCCCCTCCTGCTGCTTTGCCCACAGCGCCGCATAGGCCCCGTCCTGGGCCAGCAGGGCCGCATGGCTGCCGCGCTCCGCGATGCGGCCGGCCTCCAGCACGATGATCTCGTCCGCGTCCACGACCGTGGACAGGCGGTGGGCGATGACCAGGGTGGTGCGGCCGCGCGCGGCCAGGCCCAAGGCCGCCTGGATTTCACGTTCGGTATGGGTGTCCAGGGCCGACGTCGCCTCGTCCAGGATCAGGATGGGCGGGTTTTTCAGCAGGGTGCGGGCGATGGCCACGCGCTGCTTTTCCCCGCCTGACAGTTTCAACCCGCGTTCGCCCACCATCGTGTCCCAGCCATCGGGCAGGGCCTTGATGAAATCGCCGATCTGGGCGGCGTCGGCCACGCGGTCCAGGTCATCCTGGGTGGCGCCGGGGCGGCCATAGGCGATGTTGTAGCGGATGGTGTCGTTGAACAGCACCGTATCCTGCGGGACGATGCCGATGGCGGCGCGCAGACTGTCCTGCGTCACGGCCCGCACATCCTGTCCGTCGACCCGCACGGCCCCGCCCGTGACGTCGTAAAACCGGTAGAGCAGGCGGGACAGGGTGGATTTCCCGGCCCCCGTCGGCCCGACCACGGCCACCGTGTGGCCCGCCGGGACGGTGAAATCCAGGCCCTTCAGGATGGGCCGGCGGGCGTCATAGGCGAAATCCACCCCTTCGAAGCGGATCTCGCCGCCCTTGGCCGTGAGTGGCTGGGCATCGGGTGCATCCTCCACCTCCCGGTTCACGGCCAGCAGTTCGAACATCCGCTCCATCTCGTTCAGCGATTCCTTGATGCCGCGATAGACGAAGCCGAAAATGTTCAGCGGCTGGTAGAGCTGCAAAAGGTAGGTGTTCACCAGCACGAAATCGCCGATGGTCAGCTCGCCGCTGATGATGCCGCCCGCCGCCATCCACATGACGCTGACCACGCCGGCGGCGATGATCACGCCCTGCCCGACATTCAGCAGCGACAGCGAGGATTGGGTGCGTACCGCCGCATCCTCGTAGGCACGCAGCGCCTTGTCATAGCGGCTGGCCTCGAACCCTTCATTGCCGAAATATTTGACCGTCTCGTAATTCAGCAGGCTGTCGATGGCCTTGGCGCTGGCGCGGGTATCGGCGTCCAGCATGTCGCGGCGGATGCGGGTGCGCCAGTTGGTGACGGTGATCGTGTACCAGATGTACCCCGCGACCGTGGCAAAGGTGACGGCGGCAAAGCGGATATCGAACAGGTGCCAGAGGATGCCCGTCACCAGCAGGATTTCCAGCAGGGTGGGCAGCACGTTGAACAGCGACGTGCCCAGCAGGCTGTCGATGGCCTTGGTCCCGCGCTCCACCACCCGGCTGAGGCCACCTGTCTGCCGCTCCAGATGGAAGCGCAGGGACAGGGCATGCAGATGCCGGAAGACGTTCAGGGCGGCCACCCGCATGGCCCGCTGGCTGACCCGTTCGAAAATGGCGTCGCGCAACTCCCCGAATGCCAGGCTGAGCACGCGGGCCAGGCCATAGGCCAGGATGAAGCCGACCGGGATGGCCACAGCCGGGCTGGTGGCCAGATTGCCGCCCGCCGTCAGGGCATCGACGGCACCTTTGTACCAGATGGGGACCGAGACATTGGCCGCCTTGGCCGCCGCCAGGAACAAAAGTGCCGTGACCACCCGCACCTTGATCCCCGTCTGCCCGACCGGCCAGAGATAGGGCAGCAACTGGCGCAGCACCTGCCCGTCGGTCAGGCGCTTTGGCCGCTGTGACGGGTCGTGGTTGCCGGTGGGGCGGTCGTGACGGCGCATGATGGTCCGGGAATGATGGGGGCAAGGCGGGAAGCGATCATATGGACGCAACGCGGTAAATGACAGCGCGGGGCTTCGGCATGGCTGGTATTTGCCGTCTCGCCTTGGCTATTCTGCCCCGCATACCCGATCCCAGACCCGGATACCCCCATGCGCAGCGAATTTCCCAACCTGTTCGTCTTCGATCACCCGCTGATCCAGCACAAGCTGTCCTGCATGCGGGACAAGACGCGGTCGACCATGGGGTTCCGGCAGTTGCTGCGCGAGATTGCCCTGCTGATGGGGTACGAGATCACGCGCGATCTGCCGTTGACCACGCAGACCATCGAAACCCCGCTCTGCCCCATGGATGCACCCGTGATCGAGGGCAAGAAGCTGGCCGTGGTGCCCATCCTGCGCGCCGGTCTGGTCATGGCCGAGGGGCTGATGGAACTGGTTCCCGCCGCGCGGGAGGGGCATATCGGGCTTTACCGCGATCATGAGACCAAGCGGCCCGTGGAATATCTTGTGAAGCTGCCGGATGCGGAGGGACGCCTGTTCATCCTGGTCGATCCCATGCTGGCCACGGGCCATTCGGCGGTGCATGCCGTCGATGTCCTGAACCGCCATGGCGTGAAGGACAGCCAGATCCGCTTCATGGCGCTGGTGTCGGCACCGGAAGGCGTGCGCACCTTCCATGCCGCCCATCCCGATGTGCCGGTCTATACGGCGGCGCTGGACAGTCACCTGAACGAAAACGCCTATATCGTGCCGGGCCTGGGCGATGCCGGCGACCGGCTGTTCGGGACCAAGTGATCAGCAGGTGCTGATATAATCCGCCAACCCCGCCGCCAGCATGTCGAACACGGTGCGGCAGCGGGGTGTGGCCTTCAGATCCTCATGCATGGTGACGAAAACCGGCAGGGGCAGCGGGTCCAGAAGGCCGGGCAGAACGGGGATCAGGTCCGGATCGCGGGCCGCCACGCCTGTCTGACAGATGCCGATGCCATAGCCGGTGCGGATGGCGGCCAGGGCGGCCAGATCGCTGTCGGTTTTCAGACTGAACCGCACCTGATCCAGCCAGGGCAGGGCCTGACGGGCCGTGCGCAGCAGGGGCGTCTCCTGATCCGGGCCGATCAGGGCATGGGCGGACAGGTCCGGCACATCCGTCGGTACGCCATGCCGGTCAACGTAACGGCGATGGGCGAACAGGCCCAGGCGGATGAAACCCAGGCGGCGGACCAGCAGACTGTCTTGTGCCGGCTCCACCATGCGCACCGCGATATCGGCGTCACGGCGCAGCAGGTCCTGCACTCGGTTGGACAGGACCAGTTCCACCAGCAGTCCGGGATGCCTGTCGTGCAGGGCCGACAGGATGGGGGGCAGCACCTCCGCGCCTACGACCTCGCTGGCTGTAACACGCACCGTTCCACGCACGGCCCCGCCCTGTCCGCCCGCCGCCCGGCGCAGGGCCGCCACCGTCGCCGACAGATGATCGGCATAGGGCGCCAGTTCCAGTGCCGCCGGCGTGGGCAGCAGCCCGCGCTGCGACCGGGTGAACAGGGTCAGGCCCAGCCCCTGCTCCAACGCGTCGATATGCCGGGTCAAGGTCGGCTGTGTCAGGCCCAGGGCGCGGGCCGCCGCCGACAGGGAGCCCTCGCGCAGGACGGTGGCGAAACTGCGATACAGGTCCCATTCGGGGTCGGGCCGGCTGTTCATCTATTTTCGTATGGTATCGCCAGAGTTTTGTTGAATTCCGTTTAACACAGGCCCGGCGCAAAGTCTGCCCATCAACCGGATGGAGATTGTCATGCAGACGAAGGGAACGGCCCTGATCCTGGGCGCTACGGGTGGGATCGGCGGCGAGGTGGCGCGGCGGATGCTGGCGCGCGGCTGGACGGTGCGGGCCCTGCACCGCCACCCGGAAAGCCTGACCGAAGGCCCGCCGGGCCTTGACTGGCGCCGGGGCGACGCGCTGCGCGCCGACACTGTTGTGGCGGCGGCAGACGGGGCGGATGTCATTCTGCATGCCGTCAACCCGCCCGGTTACCGCCGCTGGGCCGAACTGGTCCTGCCGATGATCGACGCATCGGTCGCGGCGGCGCGGGCCACGGGCGCGCGGCTGGTTCTGCCCGGCACCATCTATAATTTCGGTCCCGACGCCTGGCCGCTGCTGACAGAGGATGCGCCGCAGAACCCGATGACGGAGAAGGGCCGCATCCGTGTGGCGCTGGAGGACCGGCTGCGGCGTCTGGCCGATGATGGGGGGCGGGCGCTGATCCTGCGGGCCGGTGATTTCTTCGGGCCGCATACCGGCAACAGCTGGTTCGCGCAGGGCATGGTGAAGGCGGGGACGCCGGTGCGGTCGATCACCTTGCCGGGCCGCCCCGGCATCGGCCATCAATGGGCCTATGTGCCCGATCTGGCCGAAACCATGCTGGCCCTGCTGGACCGGGGGGCCGACCTTCCATCCTTCGCCCGGTTCCATTTCGCGGGGCATTGGGATGCGGACGGGATGGGCATGGCCGATGCCATCCGGCGCGTGACCGGCACGCCGGGCCTGCCCGTGAAAAGGCTGAACTGGCCCCTGGTCCGCATGGCCGGGATGGTCATGCCGACCCTGCGGGAAATTGCCGGCATGCGCTATCTGTGGGAACAGCCGCTGCGCATGCCCGGTGACAGGCTTTCGGCCTTTCTGGGGACCGTTCCGCATACGAAGCTGGACCGGGCGGTGGCCGATACCCTGACGGGCCTGGGCTGTCTGGATCAGGGATTGTCGGCGGGCGGGCGCCATTTGCTGTCGGGCGGGGGCAGGTCGCCTGCCTGATCGCCGCTGCCGGGCCGGGACACGTCCTCATACTCGACATCGATGACGGGATTGCCGCCGCGCGGTGACGGGCGCGAACGGACACTCTGGCCGTTCACCTGCATGAAGATGGTCATGCGGGCCAGCAGGGCATTGCGCACCGGGGGCAGGAACAGGATCAGGGCCAGGATATCGGTGATGAAGCCGGGGATCAGGAACAGGATGGCGGAAAAGGCCGTGCACAGCCCGCCGAACATCTGCCGCATCGGCTCCGTCTCGCCGGTGCGCAGGCCCACCTGGGCGCGGCGCACGCTTTCCAGGCCCGTGCGTTGCAGCAGCAGAACGCCGATCACGCCCGACAGAACCACCAGCAACACGGTGGTAATTGCCCCCAATTGGGACCCGACCCAGGCGAAACCGGCAATTTCCAGCAGCGGAAGCAGCAGCAACGGAAGGAGGAAACGCATGGCTGTCCTTGCTCTTTCACGATTGAGAGCCTATCTAACGGACAGGCTTTCATAAATTAACGCCCCGGCGGGCGGATGGCGAGAGGGTGCCACCCGCATCAGATGGTGTTCATACCCGGTCGGGCGCAAGGGCAGAAATGGGTGATGCGATGGGCGGCGGCTCCGTCTGGCTGGAAATTCTGATTTTCGCGATGGTGGCGGCGTTCTTCATCTATCGCCTGCGCAACGTGCTTGGCCGCAAGCATGGGGAGGAGCGGGAACGCCCCAACCCCTTCACCCCGCGCGACAATAATGGCGCCACCGGCCCCACGGTGGAGGGTGACAATGTCATCCAGTTGCCGGGTCGCGGCCCCGCCGCCGATATGCCCGACCTGCCGGACCCGTCCGGCCCCGTCTCGCTGGAAGATGGGTTGCGCCTGATCCGCGCCGCCGATCCCAATTTCAACGAGCGCACCTTCCTGCAGGGTGCCAAGGCCGCGTTCGAGATGATCGTCAAGGCCTATGCCGAGGGTGACACGCCCACGCTGCGCCCGCTGCTGGCCGATGATGTCTATGACCGCTTCGCCGCCGCCATCCGCGACCGGCAGGCGGCGGGTGAGACGCTGGACAGCCGTATCCATTCGTTCGAGGCGGTGGATTTGTCGGCGGCGCAGCTGGATGGCCGGACAGCGCGTTGCACCATCACCTTCACGACCCGCCAGACCCATGTCACGCGCGACGCCGATGGCAATATCGTCGATGGGGACGAGGCGCGGCCCGAGGAAGTGGTCGATATCTGGACCTTCAGCCGCAATACCCGCGCCAGCGACCCGAACTGGCACCTGTCCGAAACCCGCAGCGGCGGTTGATGCCGTTCCGCCGCCCGTCCTTCCGGGGCGCCCCTTACCGGGCGCCCTTTCCATGTCCGCCCCATGGATTACCGATGCACCTTCGCTCCCTCGCCGCCCTTTTCGCCCTCGGCCTGCTGGCCGGCTGTGCCTCGCAACCGGCCAAGGTGCCCGGCGCCCCGGCCGCCCCGGCAGAGGCGGAGAGGCCGCCCGCCCGCCTGACCCTGCGTCCCGCCAGTTTCAGCGACCTGTCCGGCTGGTCCGTGGACCGCACGGCCGACGCGCTGCCCGCCCTGCTGAAAAGCTGTGACCGGCTGGTGAAGCAGCCGGGCGACCGGGCGCTGGGTCCCGATGGCATGATGGGCCGGATCAGCGACTGGATCGGCCCCTGTACCGCCATCGCCAAGCTGCCGGCGGGCGACCATGTGGCCCTGCGCCGTGCCGTCGAAAGCCTGTTCCAGCCCTGGGCCGCGACCGACAATGGCGAGGCCGAGGGCCTGTTCACCGGCTATTACGAAAGCTCGCTGCGCGGATCGTTCAAGCGCCAGGGCAAGTACCAGACCCCGCTTTACAAGCGCCCCGCCGATCTGGTGATGGTGGAACTGGGCGAGTTCCGCCCCAACCTGAAGGGCGAGCGCATTGCGGGCAGGGTGGTCGATGGGCAGCTGAAACCCTATGCCGACCGCAAGGCGATCGAGGCGGGCGCCCTGAACGGCAAGGGGCTGGAACTGCTCTATGTCGATGACCCGGTCGATGCCTTCTTCCTGCAAATCCAGGGGTCGGGCCGCGTGACCCTGCCCGATGGCAGCCAGATCCGCATCGGCTATGACGGGCAGAACGGCCAGCCCTATTTCGCTATCGGGCGCGAACTGGTGGCGCGCGGCGCCCTGGTCAAGGAAGACGTGTCGATGCAGTCGATCCGCGTCTGGCTGGAGGCGAACCCGGCCCAGGCCGCCGCCGTGATGAACACCAACCCATCCTATGTCTTCTTCCGCCGGCTGGAGGGGGAGGGGCCGCTGGGCGCGCAGGGCGTGGCCCTGACGCCGGGCCGTTCCCTGGCGGTGGACCGGACCTTCATCGCCTATGGCGTGCCGCTGTGGCTGGACGCGCAGGACCCGCTGGATGCCAAGACCCGCATCCGCCGCCTGATGGTGGCCCAAGATACGGGCGGGGCCATCCGCGGCGCCGTGCGCGGCGATGTGTTCTGGGGCCATGGGGCCGAGGCCGAACAGCGCGCCGGCCTGATGAAAAGTCCGGGCCGTTACTGGCTGCTGCTGCCCAAGGGTGTGGTGCCGGCGGTGTCTTGAGGGTCTTTATGGCACGACCCCACCGGGCAGGTCGCCGATCTCGATCCTTATATCCACCCGGTCGGCGATGAACAGGCTGGCCAGGCCGGGGCGCATGCCGAAATCGCTGCGTTTGATGCTGGTGGTGGCCGTGGCGCGGTGATTGGCCAGGGTGACGTCCAGGTCGATGGGCTTTGTCACCCCGCGCAATGTCAGTTCACCGGAGACGCGGCCCGAATGCGGGCCGGTGCGGACGGCGTGATGGCCGATGAAGCGCATGGCCGGATATTGCGCGGTGGCGAAAAAATCCTCGCCCCGCAGATCGCGGTCGCGCCCCGCACTGCCGGTATCGACGCTGCCCGTGGCGATGGTGACATCGATGCCGCCCAGCTCATCCGTGTCGGGATCAAAGCTGAAACTGCCGCCAATATCGGTGAAACGGCCCGTCGCCTTGGCCAGCAGCAGGTAGCGGATGGAAAAGCCGACCTGGGTATTGGCGGCATTGACCGTCTGCGTCTGTGGTGACGCCAGGGCGGGGTGGGTCAGGAACAGGGTGGCGGCCAGCAGCAGGCGGCGGATCATGGGGATACTCCGGTGGGGTCCGAAGTGATGACGTCGCCGGGGTGGCGTGACCGCAGGTGGGACTTCTTTCGTGGTTCCCTCACCCTCCCGTCGGCTGGCGCCGACGGGCCCCTCCCTCTCCCACCTTCGTGGGCGAGGGGCTAATTTCTTCCCTCTCCAACGTTTGTGGGTGAGGGGCTGAAACTTCTTCCCTCGCCCACGAAGGTGGGAGAGGGAGGGGCCCAAGCCGGAAGGCTTGGGAGGGTGAGGGTAACCCCCGCCCGCTCTTACCCCGCCCGTACCTTCGCCACGAACTGCGCCACCTGACGGTTCAGGGCGGCGCTTTCGCCGACCAGATCGTTGGCGGCGTTCAGGACATCGCCGGCCATGCTGCCGGTTTCGGCGGCGGCGCGCGTCACCTCGCCGATGGTGGAGCTGACATTCTGGGTGCCGGTGGCGGCCTGGGCCACGGAGCTGGCGATCTCGCGCGTCGCGGCGCCCTGTTCCTCCACGGCGGTGGCGATGGTGGAGACGATATCGCTGATCTTGTCGATGGTGCCGCCCACGCCCCGGATGGCATTGGCGGCATTGCCGGCGGCGGACTGCATGGCGGAAATCTGACTGCCGATCTCCTCCGTCGCCTTGGCGGTCTGTGTGGCCAGCGCCTTCACCTCCGACGCGACGACGGCGAAGCCCTTGCCCGCCTCTCCGGCGCGCGCCGCCTCGATGGTGGCGTTGAGCGCCAGCAGGTTGGTCTGGCTGGCGATGTCGCCGATCAGGCGCACGATCTCCCCGATGCGCTGTGCGGCATCGACCAGACCGGTAACGGTGCTGTTCGAACGCTCTGCTTCCGCCACGGCATCATGGGCGATGGTGGCGCTTTCGGCCACGCGGCGGGAGATTTCGTTGATCGACGCCGTCAGCTGTTCGGCGGCGGCGGCCACCGTGTTCACATTCTCCGCCGCCTGTTCAGCGGCGCTGGCCACCGCCTCGGACTGCCGGTTGGTTTCATCGGCCACGCTGTTCAGGCCCTGGGCGGTGCCGCGCATGCGGTCGGCGGCACCGCCGACGGCGCTGACGACCGCCTTCATGCTGCCTTCGAAATCATCGGCCAGACGAACCATGGCCTGGCGCTTCTCCGCCTCCACCCGTTCCTCCATGGCCGCCTGCTCATTCCGCATGGTCTCCGCCTCACGCATGCCCTTCTGGAACACGGCGAGCGCGCGGGCCGTGGACCCGATTTCGTCCCGGCGGTCGCCGCCCGACACCTTCACCGACAGGTCGCCGTCGGCCAGCTTGGTCATGGTGGTGACGATGCGGCGCAGGGGCCGGGAAATGCCGACCATGCCCAGCGCGATACCCAGGGCCAGCACGATGGCCGTGCCCGACAGGCCCACGATCAGGGTGACGGCCAGGGCGCGGTCGAACCGGCTCTGCGCGGCTTCCTTGCCGGCATCCAGCTTGGCCTGCACATCGCCCGTCGTCACTTCCAGCTTGTCCAGAACGTCGGTCAGCTTGATGTCGAACCGGTCGACCAGGATGGCGGCGGCCTGGGAACCCTTGCCGTCCATCGCCAGCTTGCGCGCCTGCTCGACGATTTCCAGCATGCGGCGCGTATCCTCGCGGATGGCGTCGATGTCGGCCTTGCGCTCAGGCAGGATCTTCTCCACGCGGTCCAGATGGCCCGTCAGCTCATCCCGCTTCAGGGCGATCTCGTCCTGCATGCTTTCCAGGATGAAGCTGTCCGTCTCCGCCACCATCGTGTAGCCCAGGCGGCCCAGGTCGGTCGCGGTCTCCCGCGCGTTCAGGATGGCCTTGGCATTTTCCGACCGGTCCAGCATGCCGCGATATTCATCGCCCACCGCCTCCATCTGAGACAGGGCATAGAGCGACGTACCGATGGTCAGCACGCCCATCAGCAGCAATGGCAGAACCAGCTTCCACACGATGGGAAGATTCTTAAGCGCACGCATGTTCCCTCCCGATACTTTTTTCGGCTTGCCCGCCCTGAACTGGCTTGGGGCGCCATTTTTGTTTTCTTGCACTGTAACGGTGTTTGGACAGTCAAGCCAAGAGGGCAACAGATGGGAAGGGGCACTTTTCCTATGTTTGCTAAGGGATGTGACAGAGGTGTGACGGTGTTTTGTTGATGGTGACTTGGAAAAAGTGCAATGTGTATTTGAATGGAATTTTATCTATGGTGATTATTTATTGTGCAAGCGCAAGTGAAATGGGGGTGCGTGCAGGGTGAAATCATCATTTCTCTAAGAAATTCCTTTCCTGCCTGTAATGAAGTCATGAAATTACCGATAGGAAAGGCGGCTTTTACCCTACCTTCCGTAAACGTTATGTAAGGCTGTCATCTGCGTAAGCCGGCGTGTTTGACATGCGATCACGGCATAATAGGCATGAAAAAAGGGGTACCACTGCGTGGTACCCCTTTCTTGATCAAGCCGATTGCAACCGAACGCGGGTTAGCCGCGCAAGCTGGCGCCCGTGGCCTTGGCGACGGCGGCCACCACCTTGGTGGCCACATCCTCGATTTCCTTGTCGGTCAGGGTCTTGTCGACCGGCTGCAAGGTGACCGACAGGGCCACCGACTTGAAGCCGGGCTCCACACCCTTGCCTTCATAGATATCGAAGATGGTGACATCGCTGATCAGCAGCTTGTCGGCACCCTTGGCAGCCTTCAGCAGCTTGTCGCTGTCGGTGCTGTTGGCGACCAGGAAGGCGAAGTCACGGTCCACGGGCTGGAACGGCGACAGAGCCAGCAGCGGCTTGGCAGTGCCAGCCTTCTTCTTGGGTGCCGGCACGGCATCCAGGAACAGTTCGAACGCCACCACGGGACCGGTCACGTCCAGCGCCTCCAGCAGGGCGGGATGCAACTCGCCGAAGCGGCCCAGGACCGTGGGGCCCAGGCGCAGGGTGCCGGAACGGCCCGGATGGTACCAGCCGGGCGCATCGCGCGTGACCTGCAGGTTGGCGACGGGGGCGCCGGCAGCCTCCAGAATGGCCATGGCGTCGCCCTTGGCATCAAAGGCGTCGACGGGGCGTTCGCCCTTGGACCAGTTGCGGGGCACCGCGGCACCGGCGCGCACGCCGGCCACCACCAGATCCTGGCCCTTTTCGGACCCGTCGCGGAAGGCGGGGCCAACCTCGAACAGGCCGACATCCTTGAAGCCCTTGGCGGCGTTGCGGCCAGCGGCGGGGACCAGGGTACCCAGCAGCGACGGGCGCATGACGGCCAGATCGGCGCTGATCGGGTTCAGCAGGCGCAGCTCATCCTTGTCGCCATCGAACAGGGCCGCGACCTTGGGATCGACGAAGGACCATGTCACCGACTCGAGCAATCCGCGCTCCGCGGCGGCCCGGCGGGCGTTGAAGCGGCGGCGCTGATCATGGGTGAGCGCCGGGGCGGGGGTGCCCACCTCACGCGGCAGCGGCGTGGCCGGGATCTTGTCGAAGCCGTTGACGCGCAACACCTCCTCCACCAGATCGGCCTCACCCTCCACATCGCGGCGCCAGGACGGGACCTCGGCCACCAGCACGCCATCATCCCGGCGGGTGACGGTGAAGCCCAGGACGGACAGGATGCGGACCTGTTCATCGACCGGCACATCCACCCCGCCCAATGCCGCCACGCGGGCCGGGCGCAGGGTCAGGGTACGCTGCCAGGCGGGTTCGGTGCCGGTCAGGCTGACGGCGCCGGCGGAACCGCCGCACAGGTCCAGGATCAGGGCGGTGGCCAGCTCGACCTTTTCCAGGATGTTGGCCGGGTCCACGCCACGCTCGAACCGGTAACGGGCGTCGCTGTCCAGTTGCAGGGCGCGGCCCGCCTCGGCAATGCGCACCGGCTCAAACGTCGCCACTTCCAGCACGACATCGGTCGTATCGGCGGTGACGCCCGTGGTTTCCCCGCCCATAACGCCAGCCATGGAGATCATGTGCGTGTCGTCATAGATGCCGATCAGGCCGGCGGGCGGGGCATATTCCTTGCCATTCAGGGCCAGCAGCTTGTCGCCGTCCGCCGTGGCGCGCAGGGTGATGCCGCCGGTCAGCTTGGCCGCGTCGAAGACGTGCAGCGGGCGGCACAGGTCCAGGCTGAAATAATTGGTGATATCGACCAGGGCGCTGATCGGGCGCAGACCCACGGCCAGCAACCGGTCGGCCAGCCATTTCGGGCTGGGGCCGTTCTTCACACCCCGGATCAGGCGGAAGGCGATTTGCGGGCAGCCGGGGTGAGAGAGATTGACCTTCAGCGGGTTGTCGAAGGCGGGCGTCACGGGCGTGGCGGCGAGCGGCTTCAGTGTGCCCAGGCCGGCGGCGGCGAGGTCACGGGCCACGCCGCGCACGCCGGCGCAATCGACGCGGTCGGGCGTCAGGGCGATCTCGATCACCGGATCGGACAGGCCGCGCCAATCGGCGAAGGAGCCGCCCACGGGCGCATCCTCCGGCAACTCGATGATGCCATTATGTTCGTCGGACAGCAGCAGCTCCCGCTCCGAACACATCATGCCCCGGCTTTCCACGCCACGGATGGTGCCGATGGACAGGGTGTCGCCAGAGACGGGGATCTTGGTGCCGGGAGCGGCGAAGACCACCTTGATGCCGGCCCGCGCATTGGGCGCGCCACAGACCACCTGCACCGGGTCGCCGGCACCGGTATCGACCATGCACAAGCGCAGCTTGTCAGCGTTCGGGTGCTTTTCGGCGGAGACGACATGGGCGATGCGGAAGGCCGACAGGGCGGCACCCCGATCCTCAACCCCTTCCACCTCCAGGCCCAAGGCCGTCAGCGCGTCGGTGATCTGATCCAGCGTGGCGTCGGTGTCGAGATGCGTCTTCAGCCAGGAAAGCGTGAACTTCATGGGAATGGTCCTGATGCAAACGTCCCTGCCGCCGGGCGGGCCGGCGGGCAGCGGGGGGCGATATCGTCCACGGGTGTAACACGGGCCAAGGGCCGCAGGTAAGACCGTCCTGCCGCCGGGCAGGCAGTCAGCGCCGGCAACCCTGATCCGCCACCGCTGCGGGGATGCCGATGGGGGCGGGGTCAGCCGCCCAGGCAGCGCAGCAGCCAGCCCCTTATATATTGGGCCAGACGTGGTGTCAGGGGCCCGGTGACGGAGCGGTGTTCGGGCGCCATGTGGGCCATCGGGTCGCCATTGCGATGGAAGACGTAATGGTCAAAGACGTCGCGCCACACCTCCCGCCGCTCCGCCGGCATCTCCCCCATGGCCATGATGGAATGGACCAGGGCTTGGAACGGGTTGCCGGCCCAGGGCTTGGCATCGTTCCACCAGTAATTCACCAGCACATTGAACGGGCCGGTGGAGACGACATTGTGCCACCACATGGAGGGGATATAGATCGCGTCGCCGGGTTCCAAATCGACGGTAATGGCGGCATCCAGCGCCGCGCGGAAGCGGGGATAGCGGGTGAAATCCGGATTGGCCAGATCGACCATGCTGCTGGGCTGCCCCGCCATCGTGTAATCCAGCGGCCCGACATAGAGGTTGGGCAGCTGTTCGGGCGGGAAAAGGGTGAAGCGGCGATGGCCGGCCACAACGCAGGCGATATTGTCCGACTGATCGTAATGGGTGGAGATGGTGGCGGAATTGCCGATCCAGATGCGCGCGCCGGTGGAGCGGGGGATCAGGTCCATCGTATTATCGCGCCCGAAATCCGGCAGGTTCACATCCGTGGGCACGGAACCGGTATAGAAGGCGGGCGGGGCGGGATGGTCCAGATGGGCCAGCAGCCGGTCGATGGCGGCGGTCAGCGTTTCCTGCCGCCGTTCGAAATTGAAGCCGCGCATGTCATCGCGATAGAAGAACCGGCCCTTGATGGCGGGCGGCCCCAGCATGCTTTCGGTCAGTTCGCCACGGTCGAAGCTTTTCAGATACTGCGCCAGTGCCTGGGGAGAGGTCCGCCCCTCCTTCACCACGGGCCAATGGGCGACCAGACCGCGCAGCACGGCGGGGCGATAACGCGGCTGGATTTCCATCTGGAACCGCGCGGCGTCAACGCCGTGATATTCATCCAGGCCCGTTTCCATCGCTTGCTCCCGCTACACCTGCCCTGGGTGACGGGGGATTGCGCGCGAATAGCAAGGCCGCACTCCCCGAAAACCGGTGGCCGGCGGCACAATGAAGCGCGCGGACCTTCCTGGCAAGGTCCGCTCAGCGCTTTTCGCGGCGGCCCCCCATCTCCTTGGCCATGTCGGTCAGCTTTTCCAGGGCAACGGCCGTGGTTTCCTTCGGCAACTGCTCGATCCGGGTGCCGTCGGGCGTGACGATGATCAGTGCCACTGGAATGACACCGCCGCCCCCGCCGCCGCCCACCGGCTCCCCGAACAGCGAACCGCCGCCCGTTCCGACGCCGAAGGTGGTGATGGTGACCGGGACAATGGTCGTATCGCCCACGGTCACGGGCGTGCCCAGCACACCCTTACCCAGCAACTGTTCGAATGCCGTCATGGTGGCGGTCATCATCAACTGTGCCGGGTCGGTGACGAAGGGGGTCAACAGCGGATTGGCAGATAACAGGGAGGGAAGCATCACCCGAACCTCCTTATGGGTTGCGTACGGGTGATGCTATGCCATCAAAAACATTTCGCAAGTGCGAAAGAGCTCTGGGCTGCGACTCAGGCGAACAGGCCGGCAAGCAGGCGGTGGGGGGCGGTGGTGAAGGGGTTAACCACTGTGACGCCACCCCAGGTGAAGCCATCCTGATAATCTTCCGACAAAAGCAGTAGGCACCCCTGCTCGGAGGCTGCGGACAGGATGATAGCGTCCCATAACGGCACCTGATGATCCACGGCAAGATCGGTCGCACGGATCAGCACCATGTCACTGGTGGGGGCGCTCCCTCCAAGGGTCCGATATTCCAGGACCCTGTCGCGCGCGTCGGCGGCGTTCAACCGCTTTTTGGAGACCAGGACGCGGAACAGCTCGCCAAGGCACTGTACCGGAACGATGACCCTCCCGACCGGTAGGGCGGCAAGCACCCTGCGGGCCATCGCGGGTTTATCCCGATCAGCGCCGCTACCCACGAAGCCTTCGGCGTAGACCAGGATATTGGTGTCGATGGCGACACGCATGATCAGTCGTAAAGCTCGTCACGGGTCCACGGCTCGCCCACCACCACGGGCTGCTGTGACAGCCGTTGCAGGAGTGCTGCCTTTGCCTGTTCCGCTGTGGCTGCATCGTCGGCCCCATCTGTGGGAACGATGCGGGCAACGGGCGTGCCATGGGATGTTACCAGGAAGCGGGCACCATCCTGCCGCACATCCCGGAGAATGTGGGAGAAGTGGCGGTTCGCCTCCGCTGCTGTGACGGACCGCTCACCTTGCGGTTGGCGATACGCGGTCATGGCACCCTCCGGTCCCAATATAGTGGATATCACTACATTGGGACCGGTCTGCCAGCTTGGCAAGACCTTACCGCGACAGACCCTGCGCCAGGTTCGGCTGGTCCAGCGGTACGAAGCCGTAATGGCGCAGCCAGCGCAGGTCGGCGTCGAAGAAGGAGCGCAGGTCGGGGATGCCGTATTTCAGCATCGCCACGCGCTCGATCCCCATGCCGAAGGCAAAGCCCTGATACTTGGTGCTGTCGATGCCGCAATTTTCCAGCACCTTGGGGTGGACCATGCCCGACCCCATGATTTCCAGCCAGTCGCCATGGTTGCCCAGCTTCAGCTCTCCGCCCTTGCGCGAGCAGCCGATATCCACCTCTGCCGACGGTTCGGTGAAGGGGAAGAAGCTGGGGCGGAAGCGGATGGGCAGGTCGTCGATCTGGAAGAAGGCGCGGCAGAACTCCAGGATGCAGCCCTTGAGATGGCCCATATGGATATCCTCGCCGATCACCAGACCTTCGATCTGATGGAAGACGGGCGTGTGTGTCTGATCATAGTCGGAGCGATAGGTGCGGCCCGGCGCGATGATGCGGATCGGCGGTTTGTTCTTCAGCATGGTGCGGATCTGCACCGGGCTGGTATGGGTGCGCAGCACACGTGCAGCACCTTCTGCGGACGGCGGCAGATAGAAGGTGTCGTGCATCTGACGGGCCGGATGCTCCGGCGGGATGTTCAGCGCCGTGAAATTGTTGAAGTCCGTCTCGATATCCGGACCTTCGGCGACGGTGAAGCCCATAGCGGCGAAGATGGCCACCATCTCGTCCACCGTCTGGCTGATCGGGTGGATGCGGCCCTGGGTTTCGGGGCGGGCGGCCAGGGTGACGTCGATCCGTTCCGACGCCAGACGGCGCTCCAACTCGATACCCTTTAGCTCGCCCCGGCGGCCCTCGATCGCGGCCTCCACGGCAGTCTTGACGGCGTTCAGTGCCGCACCCCTTGCCTTGCGCTCCTCCGGGGTCAGGGACCGCATGTCGCCCATCAGGGCCGTGATGGAACCCTTCTTGCCCATGACGGCAACCCGCACCTCTTCCAGGGCGGCGCTGTCATTGGCAGAGGCGATGGTGGCCAGGGTTTCGGCCTTGAGCGTATCGAGCGTGTCCATGAGGGGTCCGGATCAGGAAAGGGAGGGGGCGGAAGCGCCCGGTTGGAATTCGGTGAGACTGACGACGCGGCACGCGGGATCTCGATCCCGTGTACCGGACCGCAATCGCTGCACCAGTTTCATGTCGGCTGTAATCAAGGGCACGCCCAAAAGGCGGGCCAGCGCAACATAGAACATATCGTAGGCTGGGTGATCCAGACTCAATGCCAGATCAAGCGCTTCATCAGCCAAGCTCTGACAAGGGATCGACTTGATCGGTGCCTGCTGGAACAAGGCTGTCGCCGTTGCCAGCATCTCGGCTGTCAGATCGCCGCGCCGGACCTTTTTCCAAAGGATATTGGTAATCTCCGCAAACATCAGGTCGGGTGCGAAAAGATCATGATCACGCAGGGGTAAAGCCTGTTCCGATCCTGGTTCGTCGATCACCAGTTTGATCGCAACACTGGCGTCCACTACGTAGCTCATCTGTCGTCGCGGTCGCGATCTTCGCGCAGCAAGACCTCCGACGGGACAGTGCACCTGCCAGCGGTCAATGCCCGGAAGGCATCCATGCGCGCAAACAGCTCGGCGCGATCAACGGGAGCGGGCCGAATCGCGCCCTTCAGGATGAGCGCGACCTCCTGGTCCAGGGTTCGTCCCGACCGTAGCGCTTGGTCCTCCAGTCCCTTGATCAAGCTGTCATCAAGGTTGCGGATCATCAGTGAACCCATGGAAACCTCCCGTCACGCATGACCGGATGAGATTAGCACAAAAAACCGTTTGCCTGCCGCGCACAAGCAAAAGGGGGAGCGGGCCCGCCGGGCCTGCTCCCCCTTTCAACTTGCAACCGTTCTGAGATCCGTTACCGGAAATCAGGCGGCCTTGAGAGCAGCCTCAGCCTGTGCGCACAGGCTCTTAAAGCTCTCCGGCTCGCGGGCGGCGATGTCGGACAGAACCTTACGGTCCAGTTCGATGCCAGCGCGCTTCAGGCCGTGGATCAGGGTGCTGTACTTCAGCCCGTGCAGACGCGCACCGGCGTTGATACGCTGAATCCACAGGCCGCGGAAATCGCGCTTCTTGTTGCGACGGTCGCGATAGGCGTAACGAAGCGCCTTTTCGACCTTTTCAATCGCAACGCGATAGCACTTGGAACCGCGACCACGATAGCCCTTGGCGAGCTTCAGGATCTTCTTGTGACGGGCGTGAGTGGTGACGCCCCGCTTAACGCGTGCCATAGGTCAGTCCTCTCACTTAACCCGCAGGAAATTCTCGGCGATCTTCTCGCCGTCGGCCTTGAACATAACGAACGTACCACGTGCGTTACGCTTCATCTTCAGGGTGCGCTTGCTCATGCCGTGGCGCTTGCCGGCGGCCTGGGCCTTCACCTTGCCCGAAGCGGTGAACTTAAACCGCTTCTTGGCGCCCGAATGGTTCTTCAACTTGGGCATTTTCGGTCCTTCTTCACATGTGGACGGTGGGCATGCCCCGGGCTTCTCGCCCGGCCGCACCGTCCGATGGAGCGGGTGCTTATAGAGGAGGTGCCGGAACTTGGCAAGGTGCCAAGGTAAGCGGAGTCCACATAGGCACCCGGCGAATCCTCCTCAATCCTCAAACGGATCGCGCATCAGGATGGTGTCGTCGCGCTCCGGGCTGGTGGAGAGCAGGGTCACCGGCGCCTCGATCAGTTCCTCGATCCGGCGCACATATTTGATGGCGGCGGCGGGAAGCTGGGCCCAGGAGCGGGCACCCTGGGTGCTTTCGCTCCAGCCTTCGAACACTTCGTAGATCGGCTCCACCTGCGCCTGGGCCGTCTGGCCGGCGGGCAGATGCTGGATCACTTCGCCGTTCAGCTTGTAGCCTGTGCAGACCTTCAGCTCGTCAAACCCGTCCAGCACGTCCAGCTTGGTCAGGGCGATGCCGGTGATGCCGCCAGTCTTGATGGCCTGACGCACCATGACGGCATCAAACCAGCCGCAGCGGCGCTTGCGGCCCGTGACGGTACCGAACTCATGCCCGCGCTGGCCGATCTTGTCGCCAATCTCATCATGCAGTTCGGTGGGGAAGGGGCCGGAGCCGACGCGCGTCGTATAGGCCTTGGTGATGCCCAGCACATGGCCGACCGCACCCGGCCCCATGCCCGACCCGGCGGCGGCATTGCCGGCCACTGTGTTGGACGAGGTCACGAACGGGTAGGTGCCGTGATCCACGTCCAGCATGGCGCCCTGGGCGCCTTCGAACAGGATACGCTTGCCCTGGCGGCGGGCCTCGTCCAGGCGCTTCCAGACAACGGCGCTGTAGGGCAGCAGCTTGGGCGCCACCTCACGGAGCTGACCCAGGACTTCATCCTTGCTCAGTTCTTCCGCGCCCAGGCCGCGCAGCAGGGCATTGTGGTGGAACAGCAGCTGTTCGACCTTGTGCTCCAGCACCGCCTCGTCGGCCAGATCGCAAACGCGGATGGCGCGGCGGGCGACCTTGTCCTCGTAAGCCGGGCCAATGCCGCGGCCCGTGGTGCCGATCTTGTTGACGCCGCGCGCTTCCTCACGCGCCTTGTCCACGGCGCTGTGCAGCGGCAGGATCAGGGCGCAGTTTTCGGCGACCAGCAGGGTTTCGGGTGTGATCGTCACGCCCTTTTCCTGAATGGCGGCAATTTCCTTCAGCAGGGCCCAGGGGTCGACGACGACGCCATTGCCGATCACCGACAGCTTGCCGGGGCGGACCACGCCGCTGGGCAGCAGCGACAGCTTATAGACGACGCCGTTGATCACCAGCGTATGGCCGGCATTGTGACCGCCCTGGAAGCGGACCACGACATCGGCCCGGCTGGACAGCCAGTCGACGATCTTGCCCTTGCCTTCGTCGCCCCATTGGGACCCGACGACCGCCACATTGGCCATGATATTCCTCGCTTGCGTGAGACGTCCGGGTTCCGTGGCCCGGTTGGGCCCGTACCCTTGGTTGGTTTCGGTCAAAGGGTCAGACGGGCGTGGGCCCGTCCGCTGTCAGAAGATGTGAACAGGACAGGCGTTTGGCCTCCGCGACCAGATCGGTAGTCGCCTCCATGCCGGCAACCGTGTGCCAGCCCTGGGCGCGCAGGGCCTGCGCCTCGGCATAATCGGTGCCCAGCGGCAGCAGAACCCGTTTGACCGGCGTGGGGCCGGGCAGGGCGCGCAGGACGGTGTCGGTATAGAGCGTGAAGCCCGTGGCGGGTTCGCCCACCGGGTCGGCCCCGCCGGTGCGATACCGGCCACCGCGGCCCAGTTCGCCCCGCACACCGCGCGCGAAGATCGTGAAGCTGACGCCCGTCTGATACTCAAACCCGCGCATTTCCACGGGATCGATGGTGACGGACAGGCCCGGTGCCGCCGCCGCGATCAGGCGCACGACATCAGCCAGTTCCTGACGTGCGGCCTTGGCCACATCGGGCAGGTCCACCGCCGACAGCCGTTCCACCGCCGCAGGCGCCGGGCCGCTGGCATTCAGGATGGACAGGAACAGGGGGGCATGCGGGCCGGCGGCATCGGCGACAACGGCGGCGTCACGATGGTCCAGGGCCGCGCGCAGGCGGGCATAATCATCGTCCGACAGGGACAGGGCGCGGGCCACAGCCGGCACCAGCGTCGGCACCGTCAGGTCGATGGAAATGCCCTTGGCACCCACCGATGACAGGGCGCTGGCCGCCAGCAGGATGATCTCTGCATCCGCCTCGGCCCGGTCGGGGCCGATCAGTTCCACACCGACCTGCCCGAACTGCCGTTCCTGGCGCAGGCTGCTGCCCTTCACGCGCAGAACCTGCCCTGCATAGGACAGGCGCAGCGGGCGCGGTGCCTTGCGCAGGCGGGTGGTGGCGATGCGGGCAACCTGCGGCGTCATGTCGGAACGCACGCCCATCATCCGCTGCGACACGGGGTCCATGATGCGGAATGTCTGGTTGGCAAGGCCGGCGGCGGAGCCGGACAGCAGCCCTTCCTCGAACTCCACCAGCGGCGGCTTCACCCGCTCATAGCCGTGGCGATGGAATTCCTTCAGCAGACGGCCTGTGACCTGCGCCTCATGCTCTGCATCCGGGGGAAGCAGGTCGCGCAGTCCGGTGGGCAGCAGCGCCTTGGCCGCCAGGGCCTTGGTGGGCGTATCGGTCATGTCTTGAGCTTACCGATGGTGAGTGCCGTCAAGCGAAGGGAGGAACCCCAACACCGGTAACCGGTCTTAGCCCAGGGACCGGTTTCACGCAAATGCAAACACCCCGCACGGGCGGGCGGGCAGCCTTGCGTGGCACATCAACCCTTCGCCGCCGCCTGTGCCAGTTGCAGCGGCAGGCTGTTGGTGGCCAGCACGGTCAGGATTTCCAGCACGACCAGACCGGCGGCGACGGCACCGGGGCAGCCGACGGCTGCCCGAACGCTGAACCAGCTATAGGCCAGGCTCCACAGGACCAGACCGATGCCGATGCCATTGGCGACGGGCAGGGTGGATTCCAGGGCCACGGCCAGGGCCAGCAGACCCGCCGCCGTACTGACGATGCTGCACCAGAGGTAGGTGGAGACGAACAGGGGGAAGCGGTCGCCGCGCCCCGTGCCGGCCAGGATCTGCGACACGGCCAGCATATAGCCCGTCATCTGCGCCGCCGACACCGACGCCGACAGCAGCAGATATGTCGTGACCTCCACCCCATCGGGCAGTGCCATCAGGTCGGACACGCCCTGTGCCAGCAGCAGCGGCACCAGCAGCACCAGATTGCGCCAGGCCGCCGCCGGTGACGGATCGAAAAAGCCGATGCCGCGCCCATCAAGCGCGGCCAGCCGGATGGCCCCGACCAGGGGGATCATGCCGCCGCCTTGCCGAAGAAATCGGCCAGGACACGGTCATAGATGGCGGCCAGGGTGCGGATATCGGCGACATCCACATGTTCATCGACCTTGTGCATGGTCTGGCCGACCAGCCCGAATTCCACCACGGGGCAGAAATTCTTGATGAAGCGGGCATCGGACGTGCCGCCCGACGTGGACAGTTCCGGCGTCTTGCCCGTCACGGCGGTAACGGCCCCGGCGACGGTGGCGACCAGGGCGCCGGGCGGGGTCAGGAACGCCTCCCCCGATACCGCCATCTTCAGGTCCCAGGCCCCACCCACTTCCTCCAACACGTCCCTGATATGGGCCTCCAGGCTTTTGGGCGTGTGCAGGTCGTTGAAGCGGATGTTGAACTTGGCCGTGCCCTTGGCCGGGATCACGTTGCTGGCTGGGTTGCCGACATCGATGGTGGTGATGGCCAGCGTGCTGGGCTGGAAATGCGGGGTGCCTTCGTCCAGCGGGCTGTCGGCCAGCATGGACAGGGCCTTGGTCAGGCGCGGCAGGGGATTGTCGGCCAGATGCGGATAGGCGACATGGCCCTGCGCACCATAGGCGGTCAGCGTGGCCGTCACCGACCCGCGCCGCCCGATCTTCATCATGTCACCCATAGCGCGGGGGTTGGTGGGCTCGCCCACCAGACAGGCGTCGATCACCTCTCCGTTCGCCTGCATCCAGTCCAGCACCTTGCGGGTGCCATTGATGCTGGGCCCTTCCTCATCCCCCGTGATCAGCAGGGAGATGGAGCCGTCAGGCGTACCATTCCGGTCCAGAAACGACTTTACGGCGGATGTGAAGGCGGCGATGGCGCCCTTCATGTCGGACGTACCGCGACCGTAAAGTTTGCCGTTGATGATTTCGGCACCGAAAGGATCAACGGTCCAGGCGGCGGCATCACCCGCCGGCACCACATCCGTGTGTCCGGCGAAGCAGAAATTGGGGCTGCCAGTGCCCAGGCGGGCATAGAGATTATCGACCGGGTCGGTTCCCGCCTCTTCAAACACCAGCCGTTTGCAAGCAAAGCCCATGCCCTCCAGCAGCCGCTGCAACACACCCAGCGCGCCGGCATCGGCTGGGGTGACGCTGGGGCACCGGATCAGGTCCTGGGTCAGGGCGACGGGGTCGATGGTCATGGGGACGGGCTCTGGCAGGAAAGATGATTAGGTCTAACAGAAAGCACCTGTCGTCATCCCGGCGAAAGCCGGGACCCAGGGGCCACGGGATAGAACCTTGACGCTACGCGGAGTGGCGCTGCGGGAAGGTCGGGCGCTTGGCTCCTGGGTCCCGGCTTTCGCCGGGATGACGACAGGTGGGGCAGGATCAATACCCCGCCGCGTGGCCGTCGACGCGCATTTCGGTGCCGGCGCGGTAGACGCCGTTCACATGGTCGCGGACGATGGCTTCATAGCTGCCATAATGCAGGCCGGGCTTCACCTCCACCTTGTGGCCGCGTTTGCGCAACTCCTCGATCACCGCCGGCGACACGCCCTGTTCGACATAGACGATGCCCACACCGTCACCGGCCTCACCGGTGGGTTCAGGCGAGCCTTCATGCTGCCAGCGGGCGGCGTCGCCGGCTTCCTGCACATTCATGCCGAAATCGATCATGTTGACCAGGACCTGGGTATGGCCCTGCGGCTGCATGCCGCCACCCATTACGCCATAGGCGGCGAAGGGCTGGTTATCCTTGGTCACGAAGCCGGGGATGATGGTGTGGAAGGGGCGCTTGCCCGGCGCATAGACATTGGGGTGCTTAGGATCGAGGGCGAATTGTTCGCCGCGGTCCTGCAACATGAAGCCCAGACCGTCGGGCACCAGACCGGAACCCATGCCGCGATAGTTGGACTGGATCAGTGCAACCATCAGCCCATCCTTGTCGGCGGTGGACAGGAAGATCGTGTCATGGCTTTCCGGCATGATGCCGGTTTCGGGCGTGCCGGCCTTCTTCATGTCGATCTGCGCGCGGCGCTTGGCGGCATAGTCCTTGGAGATCAGGGTGCTGATCGGCAGCTTCACGAACTCCTGATCAGCATACCAGCGCGAGCGGTCGGCAAAGGCCAGCTTCTTAGCCTCCACCGAGACATGGATGAAATCGGCGCTGTTATGGCCCATGGCCTTGAGATCGTAACCTTCCAGGATGTTCAGCATCTGGAGCGTGGCCAGACCCTGGCCGTTGGGCGGGATTTGCCAGATGTCGTAACCGCGATAGTTGGTAGAGATGGGTTCCACCCACTGCGCCTTGAAATCCGCGAAGTCCGCGTACCGCAGGGGGCCGCCGATCCGCTTCATATAGGCGTCGATGGTCTTGGCGATGGGGCCCTTGTAATAGGCGTCGTGGCCGCCCTTGGCGACGATGGACAGGGATTTGGCGAGGTCCGGGTTGCGGAAGATCTGGCCCGCCACGGGGGCCTTGCCGTCGATCAGATAGGTCTTGCGGGCATTGTCCAGTTCCTCGATCACGCGCCCCATCTGATCAAAGCGCTTGAAATTGGCAGCCCAGCCCTTGGCGATGAAGGGCGACAGGGGGAAACCGTCATTGGCATAGGCGATGGCGGGTGCCAGCACCTTTTCCATGGGCAGCTTGCCGTATTTCTTGTGCAGTTCGAACCAGCCGGCGACGGCACCGGGGACGGTCACCGACAGGGAACCATGGGACGGGATCATCTTGCCCGGTCCCAGACGCTTGACCAGATCGTCCAGCGTCTGACCCTTCGGCGCGCGGCCCGAGGCGTTCAGGCCCACGACCTTCTGTGCCTTGGGGTCCCAGATCAGGGCGAACAGGTCGCCGCCCATGCCGCTGCCCGTGGGTTCGACCAGACCCAGCGTGGCATTGGCCGCGATGGCCGCGTCAACGGCGCTGCCGCCCTGTTGCAGGATGGAGAGAGCGACCTGGGTCGCCAGCGGCTGCGACGTCGCGGCGGCGCCGTTCTTGGCGATAATCTCCGACCGGCCCGCGAAATTGGCACCGACCAGACGGTCACCGCGCCCGGCCTGTGCGCCATCGACATAGTCGGCGGCGACGGCGGTATCCGTGATGATCGGCATGACACTCAACGCCCCCAGCAACAACGCGGCCAGCCCGCGCTTGGTCTTCTGAACCATTGTCCGATAACCTTCCTGTGCCTGGATTGCGGGCCTTCGCCCTGTTTGGTTACTCATACCAACAGCCCTGGATCAGGGCTCTTGGTGTTTACATTCTCCCTCAAACGCCGGGCGGCGGCATCCGCCGCCTTGGGCTTACGCGCACATGGGTGCGCGGGCCAGCGGTCGCTGGCCACCAAGGGTCATGGCCCATGACCCTTGGCAGTTTCCCAGCGCCTTTGCTTGTACGTCCGCCGCCCCTTGGCGGCAACCCTTGCAGCCGGCCTATGCCCCGTGCCAGCCTGCGCCAAATCCGTTTTCCGGGAGATGTGATCGTGCGGGTAATGGTCAATGGTGCGCCGCTTTATTTCGATGTCGAAGGCGCGGAGCTTGTGCCCGACGCGGGCAGTCTGCGGAAGAAGCCGACGCTGCTGCTGCTGCATGGCGGACCGGGTTTCGACCATGCCAGTTTCAAGCCGGCCTTCAGCGTCCTGTCGGCGGATGCGCAGGTGATCTATCTGGACCATCGCGGCCAGGGGCGCAGCGGCGGCAGCGATCCCGCCACCTGGACGCTGGCGCAATGGGCCGATGACGTGAAGGGCTTCTGCGACGCGTTGGAGATCGACAAGCCGTTCGTGCTGGGCAACAGTTTCGGCGGCTTCGTCGCCATGGAATATATGCGCCGCCATCCGGGCCATGCGGCGGGTGTCATCCTGTCCTCCACGGCGGCGCGCATGCAGCTGGACCTGATCGTCAAGGCCTTTGCCCGGCGCGGCGGCCCCGCCATCGGGCAGGCGGCGGATGATTTCTGGTCCGACATCAAGGCCGACAAGGTCCTGCCCTATGCGGCCCAGGTCATGCCCTATTACACGGTGAAGGCGCCGATGGACGGGCCGGGCCGGGCGCGGTCCATCATGCGGCCAGAGGTTCTGGAACATTTCTCCGGCAAGGGCGGAGAGATGTGGGGCATGGATTTCCGCGACAGCCTGCCGCGCGCGCAAAGCCCGGTGCTGATGCTGTGCGGGGATCAGGACCCGATCACGCCGTGGGAATGTTCGGAGGAAATCATCGGCCTGCTGCCCAAGGCCACCAGCCGGCTGCACCGGTTCCCGCATTGCGGGCACGGCACCTTCCGCGACGATCCCGATGGCACCTTCGCCCTGATCCGGCAGTTCATGGGTGTGGGCAGCACGGTGGAATCCGGGCAGGGGGCACCCATTAACGCACCGGTGTGAGGGGCGTCACTGCGGGGCGGGTGCGGGTGGTCCATTCCCGTTAACCAAACTTGAACAACGCTCATCCCCGATCATGTCACGCGCCCGCCTTCTTTTCCTGTCGCTGCTGGCCGGCCTGGCCTTGTCCGGGCCGGCGCGGGCGGAGATTACCGGGCCGACGGCAGGGGCGGAGACGGGCACCCTGACCCTGATCCTGGAGAACGACCTGTTCTATAACCTGGACCGCCATTACACCAACGGGGTGCAGGCGGTCTGGACCACCGCGCGGGACGAGGTGCCGGACTGGACCCGCCGCTGGGCGCGGTGGGTGCCGTTCTTTGCCCAGGATGGGCATGTGCGGGCCGTGTTCGCGGCGGGTCAGAATATGTACACGCCCAGCGATATTGAAACCCGCAACCCGCCCTTGAACGAGCGGCCCTATGCCGGCTGGCTGCATGGGTCGGCGGGGTTGATCAATGAGACGAACCGGCGGATGGACCAGCTGCAGCTGACGCTGGGCGTGGTGGGGCCGGCCTCGCTGGCCGAACCGGCGCAGAAGATCGTCCACCGCCTGACCGACGCGCCCAAGCCCATGGGATGGGACACGCAGCTGCATAATGAACCGGGCGTGGTCGTCACCTATCAGCGCAGCTGGCGCTATGATCTGGTGGAAACCACCGGTTTCGGCATCGACATCATGCCCCATGTCGGCGGTGCGGTCGGCAATGTCTCCACCTATGCCGATGCCGGCTTCATGCTGCGCGCCGGATGGCAATTGCCCGCCGATTTCGGGCCGGCCCGCATCCAGCCGTCACTGCCCGGCAGCGGCTTTTTCGAGCCCGATGCCCGCCATCCCGTGGGCTTCTATTGGTTCCTGGGCTTCTCGGGCCGGGCGGTGGCCCGCAACATCTTCCTGGACGGCAATACGTTCCGCGACAGCCGGTCGGTGGACCGTAAGGTCTGGGTCGCGGATGTGCAGGCGGGTGCGGCGATCAATATCTATGATGCCCGCATCACCTATACCCATGTCTTCCGAACCCGTGAGTTCAGCGGGCAGAAGGAAGGGGATGAGTATGGGGCCGTGGCGGTGACGTGGCAGTTCTGAGACTGTCTTGCAATCTCCCCAATGACGGGAAATTGCATGGACTTGTAATCGCATTTTTGCTGAATATGAAAACGGCGGACCGCAATCCCGCGGCCCGCCGTCTATGGAGGTACGACATGCGTAAACTGTCGTGTCTCCTGGTGCTCCGTATCCCCATCTGGCGGCGGCGTGTTTTGCACGTCACCATCATGCTGGGGCAAGGGCCTAGGAGAGGGTGGGGTGGAGATCGAACCTCCGTCCCACCTTCCTCTTCAATATAGGTCAAACCTGCGCACAAGTCTATCGGTACGAGAGTAATTATGCGGGTCAGCCCAGGCCCTTCTGGCCCATGTCCAGGAACTTCTGGCGACGGTTCTGGCGGAGCGTGGCGCCGTCCTGACCGCGCAGACCTTCCAACGCATCCTCAATGGCATTGCCCAACGCGCTGATCGTTTCGTCGCGCCGGCGATGGGCGCCGCCGATGGGTTCCATCACGACGCGGTCGATGACGGCCAGTTCCTTCAGGTCCTGTGCCGTCAGGCGCAGGGCCTGGGCCGCGTCGGCGGCATTGGTGGCGGACCGCCACAGGATGGAGGCGCAGCCTTCGGGCGAGATCACCGAATAGATCGAATGTTCCAGCATCAGCACGCGGTCGGCGACGGCGATGGCAATGGCGCCACCGGACCCGCCCTCACCGATGATGGTGGAGACCATCGGCACGTTGAGGCGCAGGCAGCTTTCGATCGACTTGGCGATGGCCTCTGCCTGACCGCGTTCTTCCGCCGACACGCCGGGGAAGGCGCCTGCCGTATCGACCAGCGAAATGACGGGCAGGTGGAAGCGGTCGGCCATGGCCATCAGGCGCTGGGCCTTGCGGTAACCCTCCGGCTTGGCCATGCCGAAATTATGCTTCACGCGGGTTTCGGTGTCGTTGCCCTTTTCCTGGCCGATCACGACCACGGAGCGGCCCCGGAAACGGCCCAGCCCGCCAATGACAGCCTGGTCTTCCCCGAACAGCCGGTCGCCGGCCAACGGCGTGAAATCGGTGATCAGCGCCTGCACATAGTCGAGGCAGTGCGGTCGGTTCGGGTGGCGGGCCACCTGCACCTTCTGCGCTGGGGTCAGCTTGGCATAGGTGGCGCGCAGCAGCTTATCCACCTTGTCCTGAAGCTTCTTCACCTCGTCGGCGATGTTCAGATCACCGCCATCGGCGAGGTGGCGCAGCTCCTCGATCTTGGATTCCAGCTCCGCGATCGGCTTTTCGAATTCCAGGAAATGCATCGACGTGACTGTTCCGCCCTTGGCATGAAGCGGGCTGATTAGCATGAGATGGGGCCGAGGGCCATAGTGTGTGTGCGCAGAGGTGGATTAATCCAAAACCTGTACCGCATCGCCTGGCTTGATCTCTCCGCCCTGTTCGACACGGGCATAGACGCCACAGACCACATGGTCGAAGCCGCTCTTCAGCGCCTTCAGCAGGGCCATGTCGCGTTCGCCCGTGGCGGGGTTCACCTCCACCGCCGCACAGCGGGTGGTGGTCTTGAACACCGACAGGACCGTGTCGCCAATGGCGATGCGCCTGTCCACCCAGGCCATCTCCGCCCAGGGTTCCAGGCCCGCTAGATGCAGGTTGGCGCGGAACCGCAGGGGGTCGACGGGCCGCTGCGTCACCCGCCCGATATCCTTCACCGAGGCGAGGTTCAGCAGCGATACGGCCTTGTCCGGAATGTCGGTGAAGTTATGGCCGGGGCTTTCCACGATCTTGTAGGGACCGGGGACGGCGGCATCCTTCATATAGGCGGACAGGAACTGATCGATCAGCAGACGGCCCGTGGCCGTATCGATGCGTCCGCCGGCCACCCGCTTGCCATTGCGGTTCAAGACCAGCATGCAGGTGGCGGGATCGAACACGGCCTGCAGGGTCGCCAGCTTCTCATCCCGCAGCAGGACCAGGAAGTTGGTCTTCGGCTTCCAGGCCGGTTCCAGCGGGTCGAACTGCGTCGCCCGATGCAGAATGGCAAAGCGCCGGTCATGCGGCAGGCAGCCGCCCGGCGTCAGGGTGACATGGTCCAGCGTCTGGGCGGTCAGGCCCTTCACGGGATAATAGTGAATAGTGTCAAGTTTGATGGACATGATGGTGACAGGATAATCTGCCCTGCGGTCACGGCGCAACCCGGACAATACCCAAAAACCGGTAATTAAGTTTCCTAATTACGGGGCCGCGTCCTGTAACACCATCGGTCATAATTTATGACCGATGGTACGGCGGCGACTGCCGCCGCGCCGCCCATGCGGCGTAGCCAAGGGCGCGGATGCGCCCGCCGGCGATTGAGGGGCACGAAATCTTGACCACCGGTCATGATTTCGTCCCGCTGGTATAACCTCAGAACAGGCCCAATTGCTGTGCCGGCAAGGCCGCCCCCTCGATCCGCAGCAGGGTCAGCTTGGTATCCACCCCGCCGGGGGCGGAGAAGCCACCGGTCCCGCCCGCCGCGGCCATCACCCGGTGACAAGGCACGACGATGGGCCAGGGGTTGCGGCCCAGCGACTGCCCCACCGCGCGCGGCACGATGGAGGGCGGCATGTCGGTCAGCACATCCGGCGGCAACCGCTTGGCCACCTGCCCATAGGTCAGGGTCTGTCCCGGCGGGATGGCGCGGGCAATGGCATAAACGGCGCGGTCGAAGGGACCGGTTGCCGCCATATCCAGGCGGATTTCCAGCAGATCGCGTTTCTCCCCCGACAGCAGGGCGCGGATGCCGGTGATGGCCGATGCGGCTTCCCCATCCGGTCCACCCGGTATTGCCCCCGGCACTGCCCGGCGCATCTTGTCCGCCAGATCACCGCCCTCCACCGCTGGCAGGCGCACGGCCAGCAGCCCGCCCGGCCCCCAGGCGATGGCGCAGGTGCCGACGGATGTATCGAACAGGTGGAAATATCGGTCGCTCATGCGGGGTAGCATAACCGTCCGGTCAGATGCCGTCACGGGCCCTTGCGGGCTTGGGTCCTGCTTCCCACATCAGATACGATCCTCCCGGATCGCACATGACGTGGATCATCGCATTCATCGGGCCTAGAGAGGACGATGGGGCAAAATCGGGGAGTTAGTGGGTTATGGATTTCAAGAACTATACCGAACGCGCCCAGGGTTTCATCCAGGCGGCGCAAGGGGCGGCGGCGCGGGCTGGACATCAGCAGCTGACGCCCGAACATCTGTTGAAGGCGCTGCTGGAAGACCAGGAGGGTATGGCCGCCAACCTGATCACCAGTGCCGGCGGCAATGCCCGCGCGGCAGAGACCGGTGTGGATGCCGCCCTGCGCAAGCTGCCCAAGGTGGAAGGCGGCGGCACCCAGCTGTTCGCGACGCGCGAACTGGTCCGCAGCTTTGAACAGGCGACAGAGCTGGCCAAGAAGGCGGGCGACAGTTTTGTTACCGTCGAACGGCTGCTGCTGGCGCTGGCGCTCTCCACCGGTACCGATGCGGCCAAGGCGCTGGCCGATGCCGGCGTGACCCCGCAAAAGCTGAATGAGGCCATCAACAGCCTGCGCAAGGGCCGCACCGCCGACAGTGCGTCCGCCGAGCAGGGCTATGACGCCCTGAAGAAATACGCCCGCGACCTGACGCAGGCGGCGCGCGATGGCAAGCTGGACCCCGTCATCGGGCGTGACGAGGAAATCCGCCGCACCATCCAGGTGCTGGCACGGCGCACCAAGAACAATCCGGTCCTGATCGGCGAGCCCGGCGTGGGCAAGACCGCCATCGTGGAAGGGCTGGCGCTGCGCATCATCAATGGCGACGTGCCGGAGGGGCTGAAGACCAAGCGTCTTCTGTCGCTGGACCTCGGCGCCCTGGTGGCCGGTGCCAAGTTCCGGGGCGAGTTCGAGGAGCGGTTGAAGGCCGTCCTGTCTGAGATCCAGTCGGCGGCGGGCGAGATCATCGTCTTCATCGATGAGCTGCACACCCTGGTCGGGGCCGGCAAGGCCGATGGCGCCATGGATGCGTCCAACATGCTGAAGCCCGCCCTGTCACGGGGTGAACTTCACTGCGTGGGCGCCACGACCCTGGATGAGTATCGCAAATATATTGAGAAGGACCCGGCCCTGGCCCGGCGGTTCCAGCCCGTGTTCGTGGCGGAGCCGACGGTGGCTGACACCATCTCCATCCTGCGTGGGCTGAAGGAGAAGTATGAGTTGCACCATGGCGTGCGCATCACCGACAGCGCCATCGTGTCTGCCGCCACGCTGTCCAACCGCTACATTACTGACCGGTTCCTGCCCGACAAGGCCATCGACCTGATCGATGAGGCAGGCTCTCGCCTGCGCATGGTGGTGGACAGCAAGCCAGAAGCCATCGATGAGCTGGACCGCCGCATCATCCAGTTGAAGATCGAGCGTGAGGCCCTGAAGAAGGAGACCGACCAGGCCTCCCGCGACCGGCTGGAGAAGCTGGAGATGGAGCTGGCGGAACTGGAGCAGAAATCCGGCACCCTGACGGCGCAGTGGCAGGCGGAGAAGGACACGCTGACCGGTGCCCAGAAGCTGAAGGAAGAGCTGGAGCGGGCGCGGGCCGAGTTGGAACAGGCACAGCGGGCGGGCGATTGGGCGCGTGCCGGTGAGATCACCTATGGCCGCATCCCCGACCTGGAAAAGCGCCTGACAGAGGCCGAAGCCGCCAGCCAGAACCGCATGCTGAACGAGGCCGTGCGCGAACAGGATATCGCCGCCGTCGTCAGCCGCTGGACCGGCATCCCCATGGACAAGATGCTGACGGGCGAACGGGAGAAGCTGCTGCAGATGGAAACCCATCTGGGCAGCCGCGTGATCGGCCAGCAGGAGGCGGTGGTGGCCGTCGCCAACGCCGTGCGCCGTTCCCGCGCCGGCCTGCAGGACCCCAACCGCCCCATCGGCAGCTTCCTGTTCCTCGGCCCCACGGGCGTGGGCAAGACGGAGCTGACAAAGGCGCTGGCCGAGTTCCTGTTCGATGATGAGACGGCGATGGTCCGGCTCGACATGTCCGAGTACATGGAGAAGCACGCGGTCAGCCGCATGATCGGTGCCCCGCCGGGCTATGTCGGTTATGACGAGGGCGGGGCCCTGACGGAGGCGGTGCGCCGCCGTCCCTATCAGGTGGTGCTGTTTGATGAGGTGGAGAAGGCGCATCCCGATGTCTTCAACATCCTGTTGCAGGTGCTGGATGATGGCCGCCTGACCGATGGTCAGGGCCGCACGGTGGATTTCCGCAACACCCTGATCATCATGACCTCCAATCTCGGCTCCGAATTCCTGGCCAACCTGCCCGATGGGGAGGACAGCTCGGTGGCGCGGGGGCAGGTGATGGAGGTGGTGCGCGGCTCCTTCCGACCGGAATTCCTGAACCGGCTGGATGAGATCCTGATCTTCCACCGTCTGTCGCGCCCCAATATGTCGGGCATTGTGGAGGTGCAACTAGGCCGCCTGACCAAGATGCTGGCGGAACGGGAGCTGACCCTCGAACTGACGGGTGCCGCCAAGGAATGGCTGGCCGATAAGGGCTATGATCCTGTCTATGGCGCCCGCCCCCTGAAGCGTGTGATCCAGCGGGAATTGCAGAACCCGCTGGCCACCCGCATCCTGGAAGGCAAGGTCGCCCCCGGCACGCCGGTGCGGGTGGATGCCAATGAGGACGGGCTGCTGATCCAGGGCGAACCCGCCCATGGCCCCCTGCCGCCCGCCGGCGAGTCGGCCTGGGGGCAGGTGCGCACCCTGCATTGAGCGTCCTCAGGCACCCGACATGATGGCAGGCCGTTTGCGTAGCGTGGATTAGGCGTCAGCCGTAATCCGCGGGAACCCGGTCCCCGGCGTTGCTCCGCGGATTACGCTTCGCTAATCCGCGCTACGGTGGAACCGCCAGGGGGATGCCCCAAACAGCAAAAGGCCCGACCGAAGCGATTCGGTCGGGCCTTTTCATGAAAGTCGTGGAGGAGACGTTCAGCAGCCGCGCTTGCGGTCACAGCTTGCCTTGGACGGCTTGGCGGCCTTGGGCGTGGCAGAGACAAGGCCGATGCCGTCGGCGGCCTGATCGCCGCCGGCCTCAAAGCGGTCCTGAAGACTGGCCATCACGCCCTTGAAGCGGGCCAGTTCCTTGCCGTCCAGATTGCGGCCCGTGGGCACGGCCACCGACAGCGGATTGACCTGCTGTCCATTCTTCACGATCTCATAATGCAGATGCGCACCGGTGGAACGGCCCGTGGTGCCGACATAGCCGATGACATCGCCCTGGGCCACGCGCGCGCCCTTGCGCATGCCGGCACCGAATCGCGACATGTGGGCATAGGCGGTGGAAATCTCACCATTATGCCGGATGCGGATATAGTTGCCGTAGGACCCGTTGGGCCCGACCTCGTCCACGACACCGGCACCAGCGGAATAGATCGGCGTGCCCGTGGGGGCCGCGAAATCGACACCCTTATGCATCTTGGAATAGCCCAGCACCGGGTGGCGGCGCATGCCGAAACCGGAAGACAGGCGGGCGCCGTCAATGGGGGTCTTCAGCAGGGCCTTGCGAATCGAGGAACCCTGGGCATTGAAGAATTCCGCGATGCCCTGGCTGTCCTCATAGCGGTAGATGGCCTGTTCCTTGCCGGACAGGGTCAGCGAGGCATAGAGGATATTGCCATTGCCGCCGGCAACCACCTCACCATCCTCGGTGACCACCTGCTCATACAGCACCTCGAACCGGTCGCCCGGCTGAATGTCGCGCTGAAAGTCGACATCATAGGAGTAGTTGCGGATCAGCTCGGTCAGCACATTCATCGGCACGCCGGCGGCGCGGCCCGATTCGAACAGGGACGAACGGATTTCCCCCTGTGCGGCGACGGCACGGCGGCCCAGCTTCTTCGCCGTTTCGGCGGCCTGGAAGCGCACGCCATTGAAACTGACAGAGACGGAGCGTTCCACGGCGGGCTGGAACTCAAACCCGACGAATCGATCTTCATCGCCCGTGCGATCGAACATCACCTCGACGGGCTGTCCCTGCTTCATGCGGCGCGGGTCGTAAACGGCCTTCAGGGCGGTGATGGCTTCCTGCGCGTGCGGCTGCGGCACGTCGGCCTCCAGCAGCACCTGCATCAGCGTATCGCCACGGCCCAGATTGACCAGGCGACGCTCCACGGGATCGGCGGCCTTCTCGACATCGCCCCAGGCATCGGGGGCGGCGGAGGCGCCTTGCTGTGCATCCAGGGAGGCGAGGGCAGGTGCGGCTTCCAACGCCGCAGGCGACGTGGACAGGCTGGTGGAGTGAAGGAAGGCGGCGGTCCCGGCGCCCCCAAGGGCGGCAAGGGCAATGGTCGCAATCGCAAAACGCTTCATCAGCACTGACGAACCTCCATCCCCACGCTCCTCCTGGCTTTTTTGACCGATTGGCTGCCGGGTTACGGACCCGGCGGATGTTCGCGGAAGTGACGGCCCCGACACTGTCAACGACGCTCTTCATTCGAAGAATGCGTTTGCCGCAGCGGACCCGTGCTTCCCACACCGATGTGATTGGCATAATCCCCATCCGGGGGGTGGAATGCGAGCAAAAAGACATAGGCCGACGGAAAAAAACTTCGCTCCCAACTCCTCTTTAGGGGCTTGACGCCCGTACAGGGACGGATGGGACCCATGCCATCCGGCATAGATGATTGCGCCTATATATAAGATCGCGCGCGCGTGACGCGCGTAAGGACGAATGTTTCACTTTTTTTGAAAATAACCCTTGCCAGTCCGGTACTGCCTGTCCTATACCCCGGCTCCCGCTTGGGACGGCGCTTTGCGGTGCTGAGACGAGCGGGGTTCGGATGGTGGTTTTGGCCAGTATCCGGTGGTTCTTTGGCTGGTTTGTCTGGCCATACAAGTTAACAAGAAGTTGACCATTAATGGTTGGTGGTTGTTAAGCGGTCTTTAAGACTGTTTGATGATTGTCGGTCTGGTTGGTTGCTTTTGGAGTTGATTTTCGGTGCCGGTGACGGCGGTGAAAAAAAGCAGAAAAAAGTGATTGACACGGATCGGCGGGGTGCTTAAAAAGCGCCTCACCGACGCGCCGGACACGCTCTGGCGGCGATGGTTGACTGATCTCTGATTTTGGGGTTGACGACGTAAGTCGGAAGGCCTAGATGAAAGGGGTCAGGCGGTGGCCGAGGCCACTGCTTCCGATGCCTTCCCTTCTTCTGGTGGGGTTTGGTTGACCGGTGAAAACCGGTTGATAGGTGTCGTTCGGTCTTTGGCCGATGGTTCTTTGACAAGTGAATCTGTTGAGAAGGGATGCGCAGGCGGCGGATCTTGA